>JBBIHX010000082.1:0-12097 GCA_037446815.1 Caldilineae bacterium
TGCTTCGGGCGCTCCGCGCCCTCGCAATGACAAATACCAACAGACTTTGGAACCGCATCTACACCGTCCCCGCGAGGGCCACCATCGCGCGGAACGCCTTGTACGCGCTCTCCGTGTCCGGCGCGGTGAACTCCAGCGTCAGCCCATCCATGCGGCGGCTGCCGGGGATGAGCGCCGCCATGTCGGCCTGGGCCAGGCGCTGGAACACGGCCCGCACCTCCACGGGCGTCGCGACGACGAAGGGCCGCCCGCCCTTGCGCACGGCGCGCGTCGCCGCCTCCCGTATCCGCTCCCGCGCCAGCTCCGGGTGCACACACCGCGCCGCCTTCCACCCCACCCCATCCTTGACGGCGACGGTCTCCACGTCGCCCAGGAGGGCGCGCGCCTCTTCGGTTACCGCGCGGTCGCCCGTTACCAGCACCACCGGCACGCCGAACGCGCCTGCCATGGCCGCGTTCAGCCCCGTTTCGCCCACCGCCTGGCCGTTCAGGCGCACCTCGGTAACGATGCTCCCCGCGTAGGTATGGGCCAGCACGCCCGCGCCTGTGCCCATCCGCGAGTGGTAGCCGACGAAGAAGACCGCGTCCACCTCCGGGCCGATGCCCTCCATCATGCTCAGGGGCTTCGGGCTTCCGGAGATGAGTTCCGCTGCCGGGTTCAGTTCTTCCAGCAGGATGTTGGCCATGCCGCCGTGGCTGTCGTTGACCACCACGCGGGTAGCCCCGCCCGCCAGCGCCCCCTCAATGGCGGCGTTCGTCTCCGCCGTCATCAGTTTGCGGAAGCGGTCGTACTCCTTGTGGCTGGACGTTACGTGATCCGTCGTAACCACGCCCGAGATGCCTTCCATGTCTACCGAGATCAAGATATTCATCGCAGCGTCTCCTTTTTCCGCGTTCTTGGGCAGGTGATGCGCCTTTATACAAGGCGACTCCCCCGCCGTCAAGCGATGCGGCGCGTCTTCGCCCGCCGCCAGGCGCATGGGGGTTGCCCGCGCAGGGCATGGGGGTTTCCCCCCATCGCAAAATGGCCACAAGACCCGATAGCCTTTCCCAAATGTCTGGAGTATCCTCAAGGTGGAAATGGGGAACGTCGCGGCAACTCGGAACCCGTTCGGACCCCTGATTCAGCGGCAAATGGGTCAATGGCGATAAGGAGGTCGGCGATGGAATCGGTGCTTGCGGTAATCGGACTGTTCGTGTTGCGTATCGGAGTGCCCATCGTTGTGATGGTGCTCCTGTCGTGGGGCGTGAGCCTGTACGTCCAGCGCGAGGAGGCTCGGGCGCTGGAGGCCGAGAAGCGGGCGGCCCTTGCCCAGGCCGCGGCGGCGGCTGCGCCGTCGGCCTGCTGGGACGTGAAAGGGTGCAGCGAAGAGGCAAAGGCCGACTGCCCCGCTGTGAAGCGCCCGGACCTGCCCTGCTGGCTCGCCAAGCAACTGGCCACCGGCAGGTTGTCGCCCGCGTGCGAGGCCTGCGCCATGTACCAGAAGAGCCTCGCCGCGGCCCGTGCGTAGAGACTCCTTCCCGGAGAACGGCGCGGGCAAAGTTTTCAGGAGGTGATGAAGATGGCTACCGTGATGGACGACCTGATCATTGTGGGGATGATGCTGGCGCGCCTGGGCATTCCCATCCTGATGATGGCGCTCTTGGCTGCGGTGCTCAACCGAGTGGCGCGGTCATCGGCATAACCGCGCATCGCGCGCGGCGCAACTGTGCGGCTCATCCGAGAGGATCAAATTCAGCGTTGAACAAGGAGGGGTTACATGAGGATGCATTCTACTCGCAACGGCGACCGTCCTCTCGTCAGAGGGACATTCATCGCGTGTGTCGTCGCCATGGCGATCCTGCTGGCGTTCTCGGGGCAGGCATTCGCCCAAGGGCCTGAGCCCACGTACAAGGGGCCGGATTACTGCGCCGCCTGCCATTCGGCCGAAGCGCGGGCCTGGCAGAACTCCACCCACGCCAAGGCCACGTCCGCCGTGCCGCCGGATGCGGACCGGGCCTGTCTCCGCTGCCACACCACGGCCTTCAACGCCTCCGACGGCACGTGCGCGTACCAAGATGTGGAGTGCGAAGCGTGCCACGGCCCCTATCTGGAGGGCCACCCACGCAGCGCAGCCATGAGACTTCCGTCCGATTCCACCGCCTGCCAAGAATGCCACGCCAAGACTTACGAGCAGTGGGAGACCACACCCCACGCTCAACTGAACGTGCAGTGCATCGGCTGCCACGATGCCCATGCCCAAGACCTGCGCCTCGCCGCCGACCAACTGTGCACGTCCTGTCACCGGGCCAAACTGGAATCGTTCCCCCACAGCGAGCACGACAGCCTGGGCATTGAATGCACCGTCTGCCATGTTCCGGTCAAGCCATCCGACCAGCCAAACGTGAGCCTGGCGAGCACGCGGGGCGGCAGCCACGCGCCAGACCACAGTTTCGCGCCGCCCGCGGAGTCGTGCGTCGGTTGCCACGCCAAGGGCAGCGTGCCCATGACCGCCGGAGCCACGGCGCAGGCAGACCCCGCCAAAGTCCTGGCCGACCAACTGGAAGCCACGGAGCGCGAAAATGGAACGCTGCGCAACCTGGCCATCGTAACCCTGGGCATCGGCCTCGGCATCGGTGGCGTCCTCGGTGTCGTGTCCATCCTGCTCATCGGATACATCGCGCAGCGGAGGGGCAAGCCATGGACGATCTAAAGACGGCTCGTCTCTCTCGGCGCGATTTCCTCAAGGGGCTGGGGCTGGGCACTGCTGCAGCCGTGGCGGCCACCCTGTCGCCTAGCCTGGCGCGGGCCGCTGAAGAGCCATCGGGCGACGGCTGGGGCATGCTGGTGGACCTGACCCGCTGCACCGGCTGCAACTCCTGCGCCCTGGCGTGCAAGGAGGCCAATGGCCTGCCGCAGATACCGGGGAAAGTGCCCACCGCCCTGGACGCGGATACCTACACATTCGTGGAGCCGTTCCAGGTGGCCAACCTGCGCGGCGAGATCGTAACCCGCTACGTCAAGCGGCAATGCATGCACTGCCTGGAAGCAGCGTGCGTGTCGGCCTGCCCGGCGGCGGCCATGCACAGCAGCGGCGAAGGCCCCATCATCTACCGCGCCAGCCGTTGCCTAGGCTGCCGCTACTGCGAGGTCGCCTGCCCCTTCGGCATCCCGCGGTTCAATTGGGACAACAGCATCACGCCCACCATCAACAAATGCTGGCTGTGCTACGAGCGCCTGAAAGAGGGCGAGGAGCCGGCGTGCGTCAGCGCCTGCCCCACCGGAGCCATCCGCTTCGGTCGGCGCGATGATTTGCTGGCGCAAGCCCACGCGCGCATCACCTCCCACCCCGACCGGTATGTGGACCACGTCTTCGGCGAGTCCGAGGTCGGCGGCACTTCGGTGCTGTACATCTCCGACGTGCCCTTTGACCGCCTTGGGTTCCCGGCCAACCTGCCGCTCGTTGCGCCGCCCAAGCAGACCGAGAAGATTCTCTACAAACTCCCCTACGTCATCTTCGGCATGGCCGCGTTCATGACCGGCACGGCCCTCTACACTCACCGAAAGCCCGCGGCTGTCGTGCCCGTGGAAGCCGAAGCCCCGGACAAGGAGGAGTAACCCATGGCAGACATCCTGGCATATCCGGCATTCTGGATCGTGGCAGTCTTGAGCATCGGCATCCCGAGCGCGTTCCTGGCCGTAACGCGCTCGCTGGTGGTGAGGCTGGCGAGCCGGTCGCAGAGCGCAGCCACTGCCGCAGCCGAAGGCATCGTCGTGCCCGTGCCCCGCGTCCGCTCGCCGTGGAAAGTCCTGCGCGACCTCGCGTTCATCGGCGTCATGGCCACCGGCACCGCCATCATCCTGGTGCGGTTCGCGTTTGGCCTGGGCGCGGTAACCAACCTCAGCGATAAGTTCGCGCTGGGATTCTGGATCGGGTTTGATGTAATGAGCGGCGTGGCGCTGGCCGCCGGCGGGTTCGTGATGGCCGCCACGGTGCACATCTTCCGCATCCACCGCTTTGAGCCGCTGGTGCGCCCGGCCATCCTGACGGCGTTCCTGGGCTACCTGCTGGTCATCGCCGCGCTCCTTGTGGACCTGGGCCGACCCTACAACGTGTGGCGGCCCCTGGTGCACTGGCAGTACCACTCGGTGCTGTGGGAGGTGGGCATCTGCGTCGCCACGTACACCACGGTCCTGTTCTTTGAGTTCCTGCCCGTCATCCTGGAGCGCGTGAACAAGGTGGAGGCCATCACCAAGCGATTGCCCACCGTCGCCTTCTACCGCTGGCTGAAGAAGGTCTCCATCGTGTTCGTCATCCTCGGCGTGGTGCTGTCCACGCTGCACCAGTCGTCGCTCGGTTCCCTGTGGGTCATCGTCCCGCAGAAACTGCACCCGCTGTGGTACTCGCTGTACCTGCCGGTCTTCTTCTGGCTGTCGGCGGTGGCCGTGGGCTTCGCCATGACCATCGTGGAGTCCAACCTGAGTTCCCGCGCCTTCAAGCGGGGGCTGGAGCAGCACCTGCTGGCCGAACTGGGGCAGATCGCGTCGGTCATCCTGGCCGTCTATCTGGCGGCGCGCATCGTGGACATCACCGCGCGCGGCGCATGGCCTCGGGCCTTTGAGCCGACGCTGCAGGCCGCGACGTTCTGGGTGGAGATGATCCTTGGCGTCGTGGTCCCCATCATCCTGTTCGCCGTACCTTCGCTGCGCCGCAACCTGAAGGTGCTCTTCTTCGGCGCGTGGCTCGTCGTGCTGTTCGGCGTGGCGCTCAACCGCATGAACGTCTCGTGGATCGGCCTGCTGTCCTACACCGGCAACATCTACAGCCCGTCGTGGATGGAATTGGTGGTAACGGTTACCATCCTGGGGTTCGGCGTGCTGGCCTTCTACCTGGCCGCCAAGTACTTGCCCGTCTTCCCCGAAGAAGACCCGCATCAGGCCCACTAGCCCCTGCTCCCTCGCGTCGCCTAACGGGCGGGCCGCCCTTCTCGGTGGCCCGCCCCCTGCGTTCAGATTTTACACTTTCACCACAAGCCTCTAATGCGCCTTTCATGCAGCGCCACGCGATTCCCGATACAATGATAGCAGTACGTATCGCGGCGTTGCCCTGGGGTGCAACCCGCGCCAGTTCTACTGCGGAGGGCCTATGCAAAAGAAGACCGTCTGGATCATTGTCCTGGTTGTTGTGCTCGTCGCGGGGGCCATCTGGGGCATCACCCGCTGGAACGCCGCCCGCAAGGCCAGCGCCACCGCGCCACAGACCTCAACGGTACAGCGCGGCGACCTGCAGGCCATCGTGGGCACGTCGGGCACGGTGCGCGCCACCCAGTCCATGGACCTCACCTTCGGCGTGGCGGGCACCGTCGTGGAGATTCTGGTGGCCGAGGGCGACCAGGTCAAGGCCGGCCAGCCGCTGGCCCGCTTGGACACCTCCACGCTGGAGGCGCAAGTCGCCAGCGCCGAACTGTCGCTGCGCCTGGCCGAGAAGAACCTGGAGGACCTGAAGTCCCCGCCGACGAAGACGGAAATCGCCCAAGCCGAGGCAGCCCTCGCCAGCGCCAAGGCCGCCTACGAGGCAGCCAAGGCCAAGCCGGTGGAGTGGCAAATCGCCCAGGCGGAGGCCGCGCTGGAGAAGGCGCGCAAGACGCTGCAAGACGCCCAGGCCGCGTATGATGCCGTCTCGTGGCGACCCAACATCGCCATGCTCCCGCAGGCCACCCAACTCCAGCAGGCCACCGAAGCCTACCAGGAGGCCCTGGATGCCTACCGCATCGCCATGGCCAGCGTCAGCGACGCGCCCATCAAGAGCGCCTACGCCCAGATGCTCCAGGCGCAGGATGCCTACGACAAACTCATGGCCGGCCCGACCGAAGAGGAATTGCTCAGCGCCGAGGCCCAGGTAACCCAGGCCAAGCAGGCCCTGGACACCGCCCGCAAGAACCTGGACAGCGCCACCCTGAAGGCGCCCTTTGACGGCACCATCACCGCCGTCAACATCATCACCGGCCAGACGGTGGCGGCCAACACCACGGCTATGTCCATCGCCGACCTGGCCCACCTGCAGATTCAGGCCAACCTGCCCGAGGTGGACGCCGTGCAGGTGAAAGTCGGCCAGCGGGCGGAAATCACGCTGGATGCCCTCTCCACGCAGACGCTGGGCGGCCAGGTCGCCAAGGTCGCCCTTGTCGGCACCGTTACCCAGGGCGTGGTCAACTACCCCGTTACCATTGACCTTGACCCCACCGACCTGCCCGTGAAGCCGGGGATGACCGCCAGCGTCAGCATCATCGTGGACGAGCGCACCAACGTCCTCATGGTGCCCAACCGCGCTGTGCGCTCCCAAGGCGGGAATCGCGGCTACTACGTGGAGGTCATGGTGGAAGGCCAAATCGTCCAGGTGCCGGTTACCATCGGGCTGAGCAACGGCGCCATGACCGAAATCACCAGCACCGGCCTGCGCGAAGGCGACACGGTAGTGGTCTCCAGCACCACGACGACGACCAGCAGCCGCATTCCGGGCATCGGCGGCGGCATCCTCGTCGGCCCCATGGGGCCTGAGGGCCGATAGCGCGTTTCCGCCAACCTGCGGCGAACATGCGAGAGGAGATCCTATGGCCCTGATTGAGATACAGGACGTTACCAAAGTCTACCGCATGGGCGAGGTGGAGGTACACGCGCTGCGCGGCGTCTCGCTCCAGATAGAGAAGGGCGAGATGGTCGCCATCATGGGACCGTCCGGCTCGGGCAAGTCCACGCTCATGAACATCCTGGGCTGCCTGGACAAGCCTACGTCGGGCGTGTACCGGCTGGATGGGGTGGACGTGGGCAGCCTGGATGACGACGCGTTGGCGCGCATCCGCAACCGCAAGATTGGGTTCGTGTTCCAGACGTTCAACCTGCTCCGCCGCACGTCGGCGCTGGCGAATGTGGAATTGCCCATGATCTACTCGGGCAACGGCAATCGGCGGCAGCGGGCGCTGGAACTCCTGGAATCCGTTGGGTTGAGCGAGCGCGTCCACCACCAGCCCACGCAACTATCGGGCGGGGAGCAGCAGCGCGTCGCCATCGCGCGGGCGCTGGTCAACGAGCCGTCCATCATCCTGGCCGACGAGCCGACCGGCAACCTGGACAGTAAGGCGGGCGCCGAAATCATGGCCATCTTCCACCGCCTGCACCGTGAGCAAGGACAGACGGTCATCCTCGTTACCCACGACCCGCTCATCGCCGCCCAAGCCCAGCGCATCATCCGCTTGCGCGATGGGCGCATCGTGGACGGCGACGGGGCGCAGGAGGAAGCGGCATGAACGTGCAGGAAAGCCTCAGGACGGCCATCACGAGCCTGTCGGCCAACAAACTGCGATCGTTCCTCACCATGCTGGGCATCATCATCGGCGTGGCGGCGGTCATCGCCATGCTGTCCATCGGCCGCGGCGCGCAAGAGGCCATCACCAGCCAGATCACCAGTATGGGCACCAACCTGCTGTTTGTGCGGCCGGGCGCGGCCAGCCAGGGCGGCGTCCGCATGGCCCAAGGCTCGGCGGCCACCCTGACCTACGACGATGCCCTGGCGCTGGCCGACCCAGTGCGCGCGCCATCGGTCGTCGCCGTCGCGCCTGAGACGTCCACCTTCGGCCAGGTGGTGTACCTGTCCAGCAACATCAACACCCAGATCACGGGCGTTACGCCGGAATACGAGCAAGTGCGCAACATGCCGGTGGAGTACGGGTCATTCATCACGGCGCAGCACATCGCGGCCCGCAGCCCCGTGGCGGTCATCGGCGCCAACGTGGTGGCCGAACTGTTCAACGGCGACGACCCGCTGGACAAGAACATCCGCATCAACGGGCAGAACTTCCGCGTGATCGGCGTCCTCAAGGCCAAGGGCGGGACGGGCTTCGGCATCACCGACGACCGCATTCTCATCCCGCTGACCACCCTGCAAAGTCGGCTGGCGTCTAGCGGGCGGTTTCGCGGCGGCAATACCATCCAGACCATCAACGTCCAGGTGGCGAGCACGAAGGCAACAGACCAGGCGATAGAGGAAATCAGCGCCATCCTGCGCGAGCGCCACAACATCCTCTACGAGGACGATTTCACCATCACGTCGCAGCAGGACACCATTGAGGCCGCCAACCAGATCACCGGCATCCTGACGGTGTTCCTGGGCGGCATCGCTGCCATCTCCCTTCTGGTGGGCGGCATCGGCATCATGAACATCATGCTGGTGTCGGTTACCGAGCGTACCCGCGAGATCGGCATTCGCAAGGCCGTCGGCGCGCGCAAGCGAGACATCCTGGCCCAGTTCCTGACCGAGGCCACGCTGCTCAGCGTCGCCGGAGGGCTGGCGGGCATCCTGGTCGGCTACGGCATCTCGCGGTTCATCACCGGCATCAACCTGGGCGCCACGCAAATCAGCGCCGTCGTGAGCGCCGATTCGGTGCTGTTGGCGACGCTGTTCTCCATCGCGGTGGGCCTGTTCTTCGGGATTTTCCCGGCCCAGCGCGCCGCAGACCTGAACCCGATTGAGGCATTGAGGTACGAGTAGCAGAAAGCCATCGGCGGTCAGCCATCAGCAGTCAGCCACCAGCATTTGGCGGAGAGCCGTCGCGGCTAGCCGCTGATGGCTGACCGCTGGAGCATCGCGAGGAGGATACATGAAGAAGAACATCTTGTGGATCGTAGTGGGCGTGGTCTTGATCGTGGGCGCGGGCGTTGGAGGCTACTTCCTCGGCGTGGAGCAGGGCAAGGCCCAGGCGGCCAGCGTCCGCGAACGGTTCATCGCAGAGCGGTTCGGCACCGGCCAGTCCAACGGCCAGACGACGCCCGGCCAGGTCCTTCCGGGGCAGGGCGGCACGGGCCGCGCCGGTATGCTGGGCCGCGGCGCGACGGGGACCGTCAAAGAGATTCAGGGTAACACCATCCTTGTCAGCACCGCCACGCAGGAACTGAAGGTGCAAGTTACCGCCGACACGCGCATCACCATGACCACCCAGGGCAGCATCAGCGACATCAAAGTGGGAGACCGCATCATCATCGGCGGCCAGACCCAGGGCGACACCATGACGGCGACCCAAATCCAAATCGTGCCGGATATGCCCTAGGACGAACCGCGAGGAGAGGCCCTTACCCCTGCAAGGGCCTCTCCTCGCCGCCTGCTCCACGGTACTCGTGCCCCATGCTGCCGCTACGGCTCTATCAGCCCCTTGCGGATGGCGTATTTCGTCAGTTCAATGCGATTGTGCAGGTTGAGTTTCTCCATGATGTTGGCGCGGTGGCGTTCCACGGTCTTGACGCTGATGTGCAGCGCCAGCGCGATCTCCTGCGTCGTGTACCCCTCGGCGATGAGGGTGAGCACCTCGCGCTCGCGATCGGTCAGGCCATCGTAGGTCTCCTGTTCCCCGCCCTCCCGCACGCGCCGCATGTAGTCTTCCACCAGCGACCGCGCCACCGTCGGGTACAGGTACACGCCGCCGCTCTGCACCGCCCGCACCGCCTCGGCCAGAGACATGGGCGCGGCCTTCTTGGGCACGTACCCCGATGCCCCTGCGCTCAGAATCTCAAAGAAGTACTGTTCGTTGTCGTACATGCTCAGCACCAGGATATTGCACTCCGGATGCCTCTTCTTGATTTGGCGCGTTGCCTCAAACCCGTCCATGTCGGGCATGACGATGTCCATGACCACCACATCGGGCTTGAGTTCGTCGGTCAGCCGAACGGCCTCGCGCCCGTCCCCCGCCTCGCCCACAATCTGCAATTCGGGGTCGGTTTCCAGCAACATGCGCACGCCCGCGCGAACGATGGCGTGATCATCCACCAACAGGATGCGTATCGGACTCATGGCTCTCCTCCTGCGCGAGGGGGACGTCCACAGTGATGCGCGTGCCGGCGCCCGGGCGGGAGTCAATCACCATGAACCCACCCAGCCCCTCGGCCCGCTCCTTCATCCCCAGAAGCCCCCACGCGGGGCGCGGCGATAGCGGATCCATCGCCGCCTGCGGGTCAAACCCCGCCCCGTCATCCTCCACCACCAGGACAACCCTGTTAGGCTCGCCGCGCAGAGAAATCGCCACCCTTTTCGCGTTGGCGTGCCGAATGATGTTCTTGACCGATTCCTGCGCGATTCGGAACAATTCCACCTCCAGGTGCGGCGGCAGGCGCGTTCTGCCCAGGGACAGTTTCAGGTCCACCTGCGGCAAGCGATCCCTGTTGGCCTCCACCAGCCAGCGCAGCGCGGCGACAAGCCCCAGGTCATCCAACAGCGTGGGGCGCAGGTCGGCGATGAGGCGATCTATCCCCTCCATCGCTTGCAGGCCCACGATGAGCAAGTCTTTGAGCCGCGCCTCGGCCAGGTGCGGATCGGAGACGACGATGGCCTCCAGCGCGCCCAGGCCGGTAACCAGCGCCGTGAGTGACTGGCCGGTCTCGTCGTGCAGTTCGCGGGCGATGCGGCGGCGCTCTTCCTCCTGCGCAGCGACCACGCGCTCCAGCAGCCGCCGCAGCATCTGCTCGCGCCGCTGCACCTCGCGGTACAGCCAGGCCTTCTCCATCCCCACCGCCACCTGATTGGCCAACGCCTGCGCCTGCTGGAGTTCGCGGTCCGTGAATCGCCCGGCCTCGCTCTCATTCGCCATCGTCATCACGCCCAGCATCCAGCGCTCGGAGCGCAGCGGCACGCACAGCACGCTGGGGAGTTCGTCGCTCCGGGAAGCCACGCCGCGCCCAGAACGCACGACTTCCTCGGCCATCTCCAAGGCCCGCGCGCAGGGCGTCTCAATGCCGGTACAAGCCTTGGTCTCCAACTTGCCGGTGGCCGGGCTTGTTACGAGGATACACCCGCACTCCGCGCCGTCAAACAGGTCCACAATCCGCTCAATCGCCTCCTTGGCCAGCGCGTCCATATCCAAGCGAGACGCCACGATGCGGCTCGTTTCCAGGAGGGCCGACAGTTCCCGTGCCAGGCGCGAGAGTTGGGCGGTGTGTTCCTCTGCCTCGCGCCGTCGCGCGGCCTCGGCGAGCAGCGCGGCCTCCTGCGCCTTCAGCAGTTCCTCGCGCTCGGCGGCCTCCACGACGCCCAGCGCCCGCACGATGCCGAACATCGCCACTCCAAGCGCCACAACCCGCAGGTACTGCACGTGCACGCCGAACGCGCGGAAAAACCACGCGTCGTTGAGCACGGTGGACGGCCAGAGTATGCTGTGCGGGGCGACGATCTGGTCAAGGACTCCAAACCAGATGATGGCCCACCCTGTGGTGAACATGGCCGCGCCGAACGCGGGGCGCATCTTCGTCGCCATTTCCCGACGCTGGAGCCAGAACGCATAGGCCACCAGCGCGGTGGACGGCAGGCCGAGGACATAGCGCGCCCAGACATCCGCCGCGCGCAGCCACGCCGCGGTATCCGCGATGAGCAAGCGCATCACAGCCGCGCCCAGCAGCCACAGCGCCGCAAGCCCCGGCAGCGCCCACCGCCGCCAGCCGCGCTCCGTCTCAGGGACCACCTGCCGCCATATGGCCAGGCCATATGCAGCCATCAGCAGAAAAGCAGCCACGAGCAGTGCCAGTTCCAACCGTCCGCCGATGCTCGCCGTGCTGTTCTCGCGCAACGCCTGCCCCAGGCTGGCCAGGTCCAGCCATTTCTTCAGGGCCCGCGCGAATCCCGCTGCCGCCAGCAGCGCCAACGGCCTGCGAAAGGGATATTCGTGAGCGCGGCCCATCTGCAACGCCACGGCAAGCCCCAGCGCAAAGAACGCCAGGCCCGACGCGAAATACGGCACGATCAGGCTTTCAGCCGTCAATTCAAGCATGGTCCTTGCTACCCGCCTGCATGCGGCATTTGTGCCGCATTGCACAAGGAGTATACCACAAGGGCGGCTTGAACGCAATGGCGACGCAGCCGATTCGGTTCCAAAGACTGTTGGTACTGTCATTGCGAGGGCGCACAGCGCCCGAAGCAACCCCTGAGAACTGTCATTCCGAGCGGCGGAGCCGCGAAGAATCTCGCTGACCGAGATGCTTCGCCTTCGGCGCAGCATGACACAATGAGGCCGTCATTCTGAGCGGCGGAGCCGCGAAGAATCTCGCCCCTCACCCCAGCCCTCTCCCGAAGGGCGAGGGCTTT
>JBBIHX010000083.1:0-4715 GCA_037446815.1 Caldilineae bacterium
TCGGGCGCTCCGCGCCCTCGCAATGACAAATACCAACAGACTTTGGAACCGACTCGGGACAAACTCTCACTGCAGAGAACATAGAGACCGCAGAGGGATTGAAAGAATCAGTGCATCATCCCTTTGCTCAGTCTGCGGCCCGATTCCCCCTCTGTGGTCTCCGGGGTCTCTGCGGTGAAACCATCTTGTAGCGAGGCAGACATGATGCTTATCATTCTCGGCCTGGGGCCAGGCGACCCGAAACTGCTGACCCTGGAAGCGCAGGAGGTCCTGGCCGCCGCGCCCGAAATCTACGTCCGCACCCGCAAGCATCCCACCGTGGCGGCGTTGCCCCCGGCGGCGCTCCGCTCCTTTGATGCCCTGTACGAGCAGTACGACGACTTCGCCCAGGTGTACGCCGCCATCGCCGAGGAGGTCATCCGCCTGGCGCGGCGCGACCAGGGCGTGGTATACGCCGTCCCAGGCCACCCGCTGGTTGGCGAGCGCAGCGTGCAGTTGGCGCTCCAGTTGGCCCGCGAGGCCGGCATCCCCGTGCGCCTGGTGGACGGCCTCAGTTTCATTGAGCCCACCCTCTCGGCCCTGGGGATTGACGCGCTGGACGGCCTGCAAATCGCCGATGCCACCGAGACCGCCCTCCTGCACCATCCGCGCCTTGACCCCGACCGGCCCGCGCTCCTGGCGCAACTCTACAGCCGCGACCTGGCCGCCGAGGTGAAACTGACCCTGATGAACCAGTACCCCGACGAGCACCCGGTCATCCTGGTGGGCGCGGCGGGCACGCCCCGCCAGCGCATCGCCCAACTCCCGCTCTACGAGATTGACCGCCAGGCGTGGGTGGACCACCTGACCTCGCTCTACGTGCCGCCGCTGCCCCAGCCCAGCGGCATGGAATCGTTCCAGGAGACCATCGCACACCTGCGCGCGCCCGACGGCTGCCCCTGGGACAGGGAGCAGACCCACCAGACCCTGCGCACCAACCTGCTTGAAGAGGCCTACGAGGCGCTGGAGGCCATAGACCGAGACGACCCCGAGGCCCTCATGGAGGAATTGGGCGACCTCCTGCTGCAAATCGTGCTCCACGCGCAGATCGCCACCGACGAGGGCGAGTTCCGCATGGCCGATGTCATCGCCCACATTGACGCCAAACTGAAGCGCCGTCACCCCCACGTCTTCGGCGATGTCAAGGTTTCGGGAGCCGCCGAGGTTACGGTCAACTGGGAGGAAATCAAGCGCGAGGAGCGCAATCACGCCGACCACCGCTCCATGCTGGATGGCGTGCCCAAGACCCTGCCCGCCCTGTCGCAGGCCCAGGACTATCAGAACCGCGTCGCCCGCGTGGGGTTTGACTGGCCGGACATTGAGGGCGTCCGCCGCAAGATCGCCGAGGAACTCCGCGAACTGGAGGAGGCCCAGACGGCGGAGGAGCGAGAGGCCGAGATGGGCGACTTGCTCTTCGCGGTGGTGAACCTGGCCCGCTGGCTCCGCGTGGATGCGGAGAGTGCCCTGCGCCGCGCCAACGCCCGCTTCGCCAGGCGCTTCGCCGAGATGGAACGCCGCTGCGCCGAGGCCGGCCGCGTCCTTGCCAACTTGACCCCAGAGGAGCAGGATGCCCTGTGGGAAGCGGCGAAAGCCGATGAAACACCCGGATAGGGAGGATGAACCATGACTCGTAACTCGCGCCCGTTCCTGGAGAAACTGGAAGACGCCGTGGCTCGCTCGGGCTCGCTGCTGTGCGTGGGGCTGGACCCCGACCCGGCGCGCATTCCCGCGCGGTTCCGCTCGGCCGATGACCCCGTCGCGGCGTTCAACCGCGTCATCATAAAGCAGACGGCCCCATTCGCCGCCGCGTACAAACCCAACGTCGCCTTCTACGAGGCGCTGGGGCAGCGGGGGTTGCAGGCGCTGGCCGCGACCATCGCCGCCGTGCCGCCGGAGATTCCCGTCATCCTGGACGCAAAGCGCGGCGACATCGGCAGCACTGCCGAAGCCTACGCCCGCGCCGCCTTTGAGATCTGGGAGGCCGACGCCCTCACGGTCAACCCCTACCTGGGCTTGGAAGCCCTGTCCCCCTTCGCCAAGTATGCCGACCGCGGGCTGTTCGTCCTGTGCCTCACGTCCAACCCGGGCGCCGAGGAGTTCCAGACCCGCGCTCCCCTCGGCGAGCCGCTGTTCCTGCAGGTGGCGCGGCGTGTCGCGGCGGAGATGCCGCCAGCCGTCGGGCTGGTCGTCGGCGCCACGCAGGCGCAAAACCTGGCCAGGGTTCGGGCCGCCGCGCCCGACCGCTGGTTCCTCGTCCCGGGCGTGGGCGCCCAGGGTGGGGATTTGGAGATGACCCTGGCCAACGGCCTGGACTCACGCGGCTCCGGCCTGCTCATCGCCGCCTCGCGCAGCATCCTGTACGCCGACGATCCCGCCCAGGCCGCGCAGGCGCTGCATGCCGCCATCGCCCAGGGCCGCAGCCCCGGCGTCGGTTGGAGCCTGCACGAGCACCTGGCGCTGGCCCTGTTTGATTGCGGAGCCGTGCGCTTTGGCGAGTTCCGACTCAAGTCCGGCAAACTGTCGCCCATCTACATTGACCTGCGCGTGCTGGCCTCGTATCCCGAAGTCCTGAGCCAGGTGGCCAGCGTATACGCCCACCTGCTGCGCGGCCTGGCCTACGACCGCCTGGCCGCCATCCCCTACGCCGCCATGCCCATCGGCACGGCGGTGTCGCTCCTCACGGGCAAACCGATGATCTATCCGCGCCGCGAGGTCAAGGAATACGGCACGCGCCGCTCCATAGAGGGGCTGTATGAGCCGGGCGAGACCGTCGTCGTGCTGGACGACCTGGCGACGACAGGGGCCAGCAAGATAGAGGTGGCCCAGGCCCTGGAAGCTGAGGGCGTGCGCATCTCCGACATGGTGGTGCTCATAGACCGCGAGCAGGGCGCCGCCGAAGACCTGGCCCGGGCGGGCTACACCTTGCACAGCGCCTTCCGCCTGTCCCAACTGCTGGACATCCTGGCGAAGCGCGGCCGCATCACTGCCGAACAGCGGGCGCTCATCCTGGCCTACCTGGAGGCGGATCGGCAATGACAGCACCCGACCTGACGATCTCCCTGTGCGGCGTCCGCCTGCGCAATCCGCTCATCCTCGCGTCGGGCATCCTGGGTACCAGCGCCGACCTGCTGGAGCGGGTAGCGCGGTGTGGCGCGGGCGCGGTTACGTCCAAGTCGTGCGGGCCGACCCCCCGCGCTGGCCACCCCAACCCCACGGTGTTGGACTGGGGCCACGGCCTCATCAACGCCGTCGGGTTGAGCAACCCAGGGGCGGATGAGGAGGCCCGCATCCTCGCGGACGCCAAGGCGAGGCTTGCCCTGCTGGGCGTGCCCCTCATCGCCAGCATCTTCGCCGAGACGGCGCAGGGGTTCGGCGATGTGGCCCGCAAGGTGGCCGAAGCCTCGCCGGACTTCGTTGAAGTCAACATCTCCTGCCCCAACGTGGAGGCCGAGTTTGGACAGCCCTTTGCCGCCGATGCGCGGGATGCCGCTGCCGTTACAGCCATCGTGCGGCGCGCCGTGTCGCTCCCCATCATCGTGAAACTTTCGCCCAACGTGCCCGACATCGCCGCCATCGCCCGCGCCGTGGAGTCCGAAGGCGCCGACGCCATCGCGGCCATCAACACCCTGGGGCCGGGCATGGTCATAGACACCGACAGCGGCAAGCCGATTCTCGCCAACCGCACCGGCGGCGTCTCCGGCCCGGCCATCCGCCCCATCGCCGTGCGGTGCGTGTACGACGTGGCGCGGGCGGTGCGCGTGCCGGTCATCGGCATCGGCGGCGTCGCCTGCGGGCGTGACGCAGTGGAGATGATTATGGCCGGCGCGACGGCGGTGGGAATCGGCTCGGCCGTGTACTACCGCGGGCCAGAGGTCTTCGCCGCCGTCCGCGATGAACTGCGGGCCTTCATGGAAGCGCGGGGCTACTCAGCCTTATCCCAGATGCGAGGGCTGGCCCATGACGCCTGATCTACCCACTGCGTTTCGCATTCGGGACATCCGCGACGAGTCGCCGACGGTGCGCACCTTCACGCTGGACGGCGCGATCCAGGCGGAGCCCGGCCAGTTCGTCATGGTCTGGCTCCCACGGGTCAACGAGAAGCCGTTCAGCCTGGTGGACGCCGCGCCTATCACCCTGACCATTGCCCGCGTGGGGCCCTTCACCGAAGCGGTGCATCGGCTGGGCGTGGGCGACCGCCTGTGGCTGCGTGGGCCTTACGGACGCGGGTTTGACCCCCTGCCGCGCCCGGCGGTGCTTGTGGCGGGCGGGTACGGCGCTGCGCCGCTGGCGTTCCTGGCCCGCCGCCTTCGGGCCGAGGGCGCGGAGGTAGACGTGGCCCTGGGGGCCAAATGGGCGAGCGACCTGGTGCTGGAAGAACGCTTCCGTGCGGCGGGCTGCCGCGTCCACCTGGCCACCGAGGACGGATCGCGGGGCCACCGGGGGCTGGTTACCGACGTGGCCGCGCGTCTGCTTGACGAGCGACCGGACGCGGCGCTGTATGCCTGCGGGCCGGAGGCGATGCTCCTGCGCCTGGCGCGCCTGTGCCAGGAGCGGGGAGCGCCCGGCCAGTTCAGCCTGGAGCGCATGATGAAGTGCGGGCTGGGCGTGTGCGGCTCGTGCGACTATGGCGGCCTGCTGGTGTGCCGCGATGGGCCGGTCTTCTCCGCCGCCCAGTT
>JBBIHX010000083.1:4815-12024 GCA_037446815.1 Caldilineae bacterium
GCCCAGTTCCCTCGCCCCACGGGAGAGGGCCAGGGTGAGGGCGACCCTCCCTCGCCCCACGGGAGAGGGCCAGGGTGAGGGCTGCGCCGTCAGTGGGTGTGATGCTCGTGCCCCGGCGGAGCCAGGCGCGCGAACGCCGTGATGATCGCCTCGCTCAGCGCCGGGTGGATCACCTGCGAATCGGCCAGTGGCGTATACGACTGGTCGCCCGCGTTCATCACGTACACAATCTGCTGCACCAGGATGGCCGCGTCCGTGCCCACGATATGGCAGCCGAGGATTTTCCCCGTCTCCTGCTCCACGACCACTTTTACCAGGCTATCGTCCTCGCCCATGGCGTAGCCCTTGGTTACGTCGGTATAGCGGGCGCGGCCCACCAGAATCTTGCGCCCTGCGGCCAGCGCCTCGGCCTCGGTCATGCCCACCGAACCCACCTGCGGATACCCGAACACCGCATGGGGCACGGCGTGGAAGTCCATCGGATGGCGGTGCCCCGTGGCGATGGCGTGCCAGACGGAGTCGGCCTCGTGGTTGGCCGTGTGGCGGAACATGTGCTTGCCAATGGCGTCGCCCAGCGCCCAGATGTTGGGTTTCGTCGTCTCCAGGTACTCGTTGACCACGATCCAGCCATCCTTGTCGGTCTGCACGCCGGTCTTCTCCGGCTTCAGCAGGTCGGCGTTGGATTGCCTCCCGACCGCCAGCAGAATCTCGTCGGCGACAAAATCGTAGGTCTGGCCGTCGCTGCGGTCGCGGGCGGTAACCACCTTCTTGCCGTCGGCGCGGGCGACCTTCACCACCTCAAAGTTGGTGTGAATCTCAGCGTACTTGGAGAAGCGACGCTTGACGATGGCGGAAATCTCCGGCTCCTCTTCTTTGAGCAGGCGGGGATTGCGCCCCAGGATGGTAACCTTCGTCCCCACGGCCGAGAAGAAGTGGCCGTACTCGCAGGCGATGTATCCCCCGCCGATGATGACGAGGCTTTCCGGCGGCTCGCGCAGGTTGAGCACGGACACGTTGTCCAGATAGCCGGCCACGCGCAGGCCCTCCACGGGCGGCACCAGGGTCCTGGCGCCCGACGCGATCAGAATCTTGGGCGCGGTGATGGTCTCCTTGCCGACCCGCAGCGTGTAGTCGCCGACGAATTCGCCCGTGTCGCGGTACATCTGGGGGTTCTTGGAGTGGGCCAGGGCGCGCTCCATCTCCTCGCGGCCCTCGTCCACATACGTGCGCATGCGCTGCATGATAAGGCCGAAATCCACCCGCGACACGCTCCCGTGCACGCCGATGGCCGCGGCATCCTCCAGGGCGCGGATAACGTCGGCGGGATACAGCAGGATTTTTGTAGGGATGCAACCGTTGTTGAGGCACGTCCCGCCCAGAGGGCCATGCTCCACGACGGCGACGCGCATGCCGTGGGCCGCCGCGTTGGCCGCCACGTTCATCCCCGCTCCCGTGCCGATGACGATAAGGTCGTATTTGCGCATGGCGCTCCCCTTTCTGCTCAAAGCGTCTGATTCAACGACATTCCCCCGGCGTATCCAGCCCTATGCCGCGGAGTATCTCGGCGAGCCTCTCCAGGAACGGTTCGGACAGAGCCTCCGAGAACTCCTGGAGCCATTTGCGTGTATAGGTCAAGTCCACGCTCGGATTCTTGAGAAGCATCGCGCGGACATCTTCCAAATCTCGCGGGCGGCCAGCGATGATCTTGTGAATGACCACATCCTCCAGGGAGGCAAAGCGCACGTTGGCTTCACCAATCCGCACTGTGCGAACTCTATCCAGCGCCTGCCGCTCGTAGGGGGAGAAGGAGAACACAAAGTCCACGCGGATGCCGGTGGCCGGTTCTTCGCAAGGGAGTACCATCGTTTGGCGCGTGAACTTGTCCGGAGAGACGAGGGGGCTGAGTCCCGCTTTCTCTGCCAGCGTCAACACGTCGGCCAAGCGATCTAGGCCCACGCCGAGGGTGATGTCAATGTCCTTCGTCAGGCGCGGTTCGCCGTACAGGAGCACGGCCTGGCCGCCGATGATCATGTATGGGATGCCCGCCTCATCCAGCGCGAGCGCGATCTTCTCCAGCAAGGCCGTGAACACGCATCACCTCCGCCACTCGGATGTCCACGTCAATCCCGTCCAGCGGGTCGCGAGGGGGGAACACCCCCAGCGCCCGCGCCTCGGCCAGGAGCGCTTCAACGATCCGCAGATTGCGGAAGTAGTCGGGCGGCTGGCTCCGTATCCGATCGTCTTCAAATTGCTGCACCATGCGCCGGTTCGTCAACATGGATAGCCTCTCGTTTGCCCTGGGGCATTGTAGCGGGCCTGACGGGCCGCGTCAAGCAGCGGGCGCCTCGCCCGTTCCTGGTTCGCGTGAATTCGCGTTCATTCGCGGTTCTGGTGCTCTGATCTGACGCGCGAAGCGCCGAAGAATCTCGTCGACCGAGACCCTTCGCTTCGCTCGGGGTGACAGGACCGGCGGCTTTAGCCGCGCGCGGCCATGCCCCCACAACTGTCATCCTGAGCGGCGAAACCGCGAAGAATCTCGCGCTCCCATCCGCGCAATCCGTGCCATCTGTGGATACAGCCACGGCGAGTCGGTTCCAAAGCCTGTTGGCATCTACCGTCATTCTGAGCGGCGAAACCGCGAAGAATCTCGCGCTCCCATCCGCGCAATCCGTGCCATCTGTGGATACAGCCACGGAGATGCTTCGCCTCCGGCGCAGCATAACAGGAGAGCGACAACGTGCGACGCACCTCCGAGGTGCGTCGCGCGTAACCAGGAACACCCGAAAAAACTCAAAAGAAACTCTGCGGCCTCTCTGTCCCTGCGGTGAATCTCAGCCGTTTTCTTGCCAGCCGCACGTGAGGCGGAGACGACCTATCCGTGCAATCCGTGTCATCCGCGGATGCAGCCGCGGCCCTGGCTTTGCCTTCGCTCGCGCCTGTGCTACAATGCCCCAGGATGCAAGATGCGCCGCGAGGACGAGACCATGCCCATACGCCTGTTGCCGCCCGAAATCGCCAACAAAATCGCCGCCGGGGAGGTGGTGGAGCGTCCCGCCTCCGTCGTGAAAGAACTGGTGGAGAACGCCCTGGACGCCGGAGCCACGGAGGTTCAGATAGAGGCCCGCGAGGGAGGCCGTCGGCTCATCCGCGTGGCCGACAACGGGAGCGGCATCCCCGCCCGCGAGGCCGAGTTGGCCTTCGCCCGCCACGCCACCAGCAAGATCGCCACGGTGGAAGACCTGGCGGCCATCCGCACGCTGGGCTTCCGGGGCGAGGCGCTGGCCAGCATCGCGGCGGTAGCGCGGGTCTCCCTGCTCACGCGCGCCGCCGAAGATGAGGTGGGCACGTTCCTGCGGGTGGAGGGCGGGCAAGTTGTCCTGCGCGAAGGCCGCGCGAGTCCCCGCGGGACAACGGTAACCGTGGAGAACCTGTTCTACAACGTCCCCGCGCGCCTCAAGTTCCTCAAGGCCGATGCCACCGAGTCGGCCCACATCGCCAACGTGGTTACACGTTACGCCATCGCCTTCCCCGAGGTGCACTTCTCGCTGGTGCGCGACGGACGCCTCGCGTTCCAATCGCCTGGGAGCGGCAAACTCCTGGACGTGCTGGCGAAGGTCTTCGGGGCGGACACGGCGGCGCGCCTGCTGTCCGTGGACCCGGCCCAAGATGCCAGCCTTCCGCCCGACGCCAAGGTGCGCGTCCAGGGCTACGTGGGTGAGCCTGCGCTCAACCGCTCCGATCGCGACGGGCTGATGCTGTTCGTCAACCGCCGCTGGGTGCAGGACCGATCGCTGGCCTACGCCGTCATCCAGGCGTACCACACCCTGCTGCCAGAGGGCCGCTTTCCCGTGGCCGTCCTCCTGCTGGAGATGGACCCGTCCGAGGTGGACGTGAACGTCCATCCCGCCAAGAGCGAGGTGCGATTCCGGAACCCGTCGCTGGTGTTCTCCGAGACCCAGCGGGCGGTGCGCCGCGTGCTGGTGGCCCGCGTGCCGGTGCCGGAGATGCGCGTGCCGCACCAGGCCCCGCTCCAGGCCGATGCCGAGCGATTCCGCGCGCTCAGCCAACTGGGGCTGGAAGCCCAGCGCACCGGCGACACCGAAGCCATCCGCGCGCCGGCGTTCCAAGTGCCCGAGCGGCCCGATCCCGCCGCCCGCGCACTCCCACCCCTGCGCGTCCTGGGTCAGTTGGCGCAGATGTACATCATCGCCGAAGGCCCCGATGGCCTGTACCTGATTGACCAGCACGCGGCCCACGAGCGGGTGATGTACGACCGCCTCATGGCCCAGAAGACCGCCGCCCAGACGCCCGTGCAGCAGTTGCTGGAACCCCTGCCGGTGGAACTCACGCCGCTCCAGATGAGCACGCTGGAGGAGGCGTTGGACGACCTTGCCGCGCTGGGCTTTGAGATAGAACCCTTTGGCGAGGATACGTGCCTGGTGCGGGCTGTGCCGGCTGACATCGCCGGAAACGACATCGCCACGGTGCTGCGGGACGCCCTCAACGAACTGGGGCAGGAACCGCCCCCGCCCGTGCAGGGCCACCGCGTTACCGCCGTCGTGGCCTGCCACGGCGCGGTGCGCGCGGGCAAGATCCTGACCTACGAGGAGATGCGGGCGCTGGTGGAGCAGTTGGAGCAATCGGCGTTGCCGCGCACGTGCCCCCATGGCCGCCCTACGGTGCTGCACCTGAGCATGGGGCTGCTGGCGCGGGAGTTCGGGCGGTAGGGGGCGGCCATTCGCGTCATTCGCGGCTGCCCGTCCCCTCCGGCGGTTTCCTCCGCCCGTCCCAGAAGTGGAACAGCGTCAGAATGGGGTGCCGATAGGACATGCGCGGCCCCGCGTACCGCATGACGGCGCGGATGCGCTCGCGCATGGCCGGCTTGTAACAGTGCACGGGGCAGTTGGCGCACGTGGGCTTGTCCGCCCCGAACCTGCACCGCGCCAGCCGCTCCTCGGCGTAGGCCAACAACTCCTCGCAGTCGGCGCACAGGTCGCCCCGCGTGCCATGTTGCCCGCGGCAGTAGATGCGAATCATCGCCGCGACGGTCTTGCGCTCTCTTGCCAGACGTTTGGCCCCCATCGCACCCCCAAGGTCGTGATGTCGCCGAATGATAAAACGGCCGTCGCGCCAGCGCAAAACCGCCCTTGACGTTTTGCGAATCTTGGGCTACTATGCACCCCGACAAGACGCACGCCGGAGGCCCTATGCTGCGCCGTATCCTGGACAAGACCCAAGCCCGTATCCTGGCGGAGGAGCGTCGAACGCTCGGCAACCTCCAGGTCGCCCTGGCCCGCTTCGGGCTGGACCCGAAGGACCAAGAAACGCTCGCCCACTCCATCCAGACGCTGGACGAGTTGTTCCTGCTGGTGGTGGTAGGGGAATTCAACTCGGGCAAGAGCGCCTTCATCAACGCCCTGCTCGCCCAGCCGATCCTGGAGGAAGGCGTAACGCCCACGACCACCCGCATCAACCTGCTGAAGTACGGGCCGGAGGTGAGCCGAACCGCCCAGGGCGCGGCGCTGGACGTCATCACCGCGCCGCTGGACCTCCTGCAGGAAATCAACATCGTGGACACGCCGGGCACCAACGCCATCCAGCGCGAGCATGAGGCCATCACCGAGGAATTCGTCCCCCGCGCCGACATGGTGCTGTTCGTTACGTCCGCGGATCGCCCCTTCACCGAGAGCGAGCGCGCTTTCCTGGAGCGCATCCGCAACTGGGGCAAGAAGGTCGTCGTCGTCCTCAACAAGATAGACATCCTGGAATCCGACGGCCACGTCCAGGAGATAGAGCGGTTCATCACCGAGAACGCCCGCGCGCTCCTGGGCTTCACGCCCGAAATCTTCCCCGTCTCGGCCAAGCAGGCCCTCCGAGCCAAGCAAACCGGCGACGCGGCCCTGCTGGAGCGCAGCCGCTTCCCCGCGCTGGAGACGTACATCGTCGCCACGCTGGACGAGAAGGAGCGCATCCGCCTGAAACTCGGCAATCCGCTCAAGGTGGGCCAGCGGGTCATCGGGACGGTGCTGGCCGCGATTGACGGCCGCCTGGCGCTCCTGCAGGACGACATCGCCGCCGTGGAGGACATCTATCGGCAGATGCAGGCGTACCGCGAGGACATGCGGCGCGACTTCCGCTTCCGCCTGGCCGACGTGGACAACGTCCTGCACGAGTTTGAGAATCGCGGCATGACCTACTTTGATGAGACGGTGCGGCTCGCCCGCGTGTTTGACCTCCTCAACAAGAGCCGACTGCAGGCCGAATTTGAGCGCAAGGTGGTCGCCGACGTGCCCCAGACCATAGAGCGGCGTGTGGTTGAGGTGATTGACTGGCTGGTGGCGAAGAACCTGCGGCAGTGGCAGGCCGTCATGGATCATCTGGCCGAGCGCCGTACCGCCCACGCGGGGCGCATCGTCGGCCAGGTCGGCGGCACGTTTGACTACGACCGCGACCGCCTGCTCCAGACGGTTTGGCGGGAGACCCAACGCACCATTGAGACCTACGACCGCCGCGCCGAGGCCGAGCAGGTGGCCGACTCGGTGCGCACGGCCGTGGCGACGACGGCGCTGGTGGAGGTGGGCGCCATCGGCCTGGGCGCCGTGCTCACGGCCGCATTCTCCACCACCGCGATGGATGTTACCGGCGTGCTCGCGGCCACCGCCCTCGCCGCGCTGGGTCTATTCGTGATTCCCGCGCGCCGCCGCAAAGCCAAGGACGAACTGCATGGGAAGATCGCCGCGCTGCGCGAGAAGTTGATGGCCGCCCTCACCGGCCAGTTTGACGGCGAACTGGAGCGAAGCCTGTCCAAACTGGAAGAGGCCATTGAGCCGTACACCCGCTTCATCCGCACCGAGCGCGATCACCTGACCAAGACCCGCCAGGACTTGGGCCTCATCGCCGAGAACATGGCGCGGCTGGAGGCCGAAATCGCCCGCCTGTGAGGTGCGCGCCCCGCGCGGCCCGCCCCCCAACCGTCATTCTGAGCCGCGAAGCGGCGAAGAATCTCGCCGACCGAGGCCCCGCATGGCCACCCCCAGCGCGGCGGCTTTCGCCCCGCGCAGTCCGCCCCCCAACCGTCATTCTGAGCCGCGAAGCGGCGAAGAATCCCGCCGACCGAGACCCCGCATGGCCACCCCCAGCGCGGCGGCTTTCGCCCCGCGCAACATGGCCGCATCCCGGATGGGGTCCGCGCCGCCAACCTAGCGCAGG
>JBBIHX010000084.1:0-11751 GCA_037446815.1 Caldilineae bacterium
AAGGGTCTCGGGTTGCGAGATTCTTCGCCGCTTCGCGGCTCAGAATGACAGATTGCGGCGGGCGCGGGAGCGGGGCCTGGCCCTGTCGCCCTGAGCGAAGCGAAGGGTCTCGGGTTGCGAGATTCTTCGCCGCTTCGCGGCTCAGAATGACAGTTTGCGGCGGGCGCGGGGCCGTGTGGGATAATGTGGGAAATCTGTGGGATAACGAGGGTTATTTCAGGATGTAGTACGTGGCGCGCTTCTCGCCGATTTTCAGCAGCAGCCCCTTGTCCACCAAATCGGCCAAATCGCGGCGGATGGTCTCGGGGCTGACGTCGGGGGACAGTTCCTGGAATTCGCGATTGGTGATGCGGCCGTTCTCGGCGATGTACTCCAGGGCCTGCTGCTGGCGCGGGTTCAGGTTGAGCAGTTGCCACCTGCGGGCGTCGGGGCGCGTGGCCACGAATCGCCCTGCCGGGCCGCGCAGGGTTACCTTGAACCCGTTGGCCGTCTCCTGGAACTCCGGCGCGGGCAGCCCCCGCTCGGTCATCAGGCGGATCATGCGGTCTATGCCGTAGCCCAGCCGCTCTATGAACCCCAGGTCCGAGAGCACCTGCACGATGACTTCGTTGCGGGAGAATCGCTCGTCCACGATGTTCTGAACCGTAACATGGCCGGGGAGGCGGCCGGGGCTGTAGAACTCAATGCGGTCGCTGAACATGGCGATGCGGATGCTGTCGCCGCGGATGCTGTAGTCGCGATGGGCCACGGCGTTGACGATGGCCTCGCGCACGGCCTTGATCGGGTATTCGGTCTCCTCGTCGCGCGTCAGACCGTTTATGCGCACGCCGCGCCGCATGTGGCTGACGAGGAAGGCTTCGGCGCGACGAATCTGCTCGGGCAGCGTGTCGCGGATGTCCTCGCGCACGAATTCGTCATCCATGGCATCGCCCAGGTAGCGCACGACGACGATCTCGCTGCTGCGGCAGAAGCGCTCCGGGTGCTTGCCGAACAGCAGGATGCCCGCATAGGTCGGGGCGAGGACGCCGTCACGCTCGGCCAGGCAACCGCGCAGGAGCAGGACCTGTTCCGCAGTATCGGCGACAAGGCCCTGGAGCGCGGCCAGGTATCGCGCAACCTTGGCCGGGTCCAGGTCTTCCATGCGAGCGTTGGGCGGGGTCTGGGACTCAAATCCCACCTCGCCGCGTTCCAGCATGAGATGGCGCACTTCGCGCGGGCCAAGGACTTGGTTCTTGGCGCCGACGCGGGCGTAGAACTTCCCCTGCACCGCGTAGGCGCGGGACAGGCCGCCGGGGACGTGGACGACGAGGGCCGGGCCGACGGTCGTGTCCATCACGCGGGGCACCGGCAGGACAAGCGGCGGGTCGCATAGGAGCAGGGCCTCGCGCACGGCCTGGCGGGCGGCCTCCGCCTGCGTCTCGGCGTCGGGCGCGTCGGGGAGTTGCAAGGCGACTACGCCGCCCTTGGCGTTGGCGAAGGCGACCAGGCACTCCGCCAGTTTTCGGGGCGGGGCGTTCGCGGGCAGGATTTGCACAGACGCCCCGCGCCCCTCGGCCAGCAGGCCCTCCAGATCGTCGTCAAGGCCCGAGCCAAGGCCGTCGTCAGGGTTCAACGTGGTCCAGCCTCCAGTTCCCTTTCTCGCGAATCACAAACCAGTTGACCGAGTGCATGCGCTTCTCTTGCTTGGGGTCGTTCTTGAGCGTGTACAGGAACTCCACGTGGACGATGGCGCCGAAATAGGTGTTGCCGCTAACGTCCACGTAGGGGATATTCTCGGCCTGGGGCGTGTAGGCCAGGGCCTGAACCAGGATGCGCTCTATGCGGCCGGGCATGACGGGCAGACCGTAGGCGTGGATGTTCTGCGTCTGGGCGGCGAGTTTCACCCGCTCCCGCGCCGATGTACTCATGAGCGGGAGGAAGTCGCCGTTGGGCATGCGCTTGTAGTAGGCGAGGACGACCTTCTCGGGGTATTCGGATTCTGCGACGTTCTCCGGCTCCCTGAAGGCGAAATCTATCCAGGCCTCGCGGTAGGGAAGCAGGGCCTTCTCTTGAGCGTCCAGGTAGGTGTCGCGGGCAGCGTCGTAATCGTACGCTTCCTTGCGCGCCAACTGCGAGCGGTCGTACAAGCGGTGGGTTACGACGACGCGGTTGTTCTCGTCGGGCATGAAGACGGCGTCGCCTCTGAACGTCCCGATGCAGCGGTACACGGGCGGGTAGTCGCGTGGGTCGGCCCACTCCGGCGCCTTGCGCGATGGCTCGTAGCGGAAAAGGGACAGTTCCTCGGGCGGGCCTGCGCCGTGCACCAGGATTTCGGGCCGGCCGGTCGTGTCGCCCTTGACGTAGTCGCCCATGTCCACGGTGGCCTGTACCCAATCCAATTCCGCGGCGTAGTCTCGGTCGGGCAAGCGCAGGAGATACGGGTACAGGACAGGCGGGGTGCCTCGGTCATTGTCGTAGATGGCCACGCCGATAGGGCTGCGCTGCCGCGTGAGGTCGTACTGGTACTTGACCACCCACTCCTTGAATCCGTCTCCGTCCGTATCCAAGCGCTGCACGCCACGATTGCGCTGGTGCGCTTGCATGACTCCTTGGGGCATGATGTCGGGCAGGGCCACCCAGCGGTCCAGCACAATCCACTTGGCCACGGGCTCCCGCCACTTCCAGGTATCCAATTGGGTGTAGCGCTGGTAGCCAAGGTAGATAAGCAGCAGGAGCAGGTTGATAAGAATCCAGCCGAAACACCCTGCTCTGAGAGTCTTTACAGTTGTAGATACCTGTACGGACGCCTTAGCAGTAGTCATGTCTTGTCCCCTTAATGCTGCCCTTAGCCGAGCGCCGAGGCGCTTGTTACTGCCTTCTTGCGCGCGCGCCGCTTGGGCGTAGCCTCAGGCGCGGCAGACTGCGCCAGGGCGGTGCTCAGCACCTGCTCCATGCGGTCCACGAATACGAAGGTCATGTCGCGGCGCACCTTGGCGGGCAGTTCCACCAGGTCCTTCTGGTTCTTCTTGGGCAGGATGAAGGTGTAGATGCGGGCGCGATGGGCCGCGAGGATTTTCTCCCGCAGGCCGCCGACGGGCAGGACGCGCCCGCGCAGGGTGATCTCGCCGGTCATGGCCACGTCGCGCCGCACGGGCCGCTCGGACAGGGCCGAGATGAGCGCCGTGGCGATGGTAACGCCCGCCGACGGGCCGTCCTTGGGCACGGCCCCTTCCGGCACGTGCACGTGGATGTCTATCTTGTCAAAGTCGCGGGTCTTGAGGCCCAGGTCGGCGGCGTGGGAGCGGGCGTAACTGAGCGCCGCCTGGGCCGATTCCTGCATGATCTCGCCCAACTGGCCGGTGAGGTTCAGCGAACCCTTCCCTTCCATGAGCGTTACTTCCACGGTCATGATGTCGCCGCCGGTCTCGGTGTAGGCGACGCCGGTGGCCACGCCGATTTCGTCTTTCTCCTCGGCCTCGCCGTAGGAGAACTCGGGCGGGCCCAGGTACTTGTGCAGCATTCCGGCGGTGATGCGGGCGGGCACGCGCTTGCCCTCGGCCTTGGCCCGCGCCAGTTTGCGGCAGATGTTGGCGATGGCCCGCTCCAGGTTGCGGACGCCCGCCTCGTAGGTGTACTCGCGGATGATGTGGCGAATGGCCTCCGCGCTGAAGGTGGGCGGCGAATCCGACAGGCCGTGCTCCTCTATCTGCTCGGGAATCAGGAACCGACGGGCGATCTCCAGTTTCTCCTCTTCAATGTACCCTGGGAACTCTATGACCTCCATGCGGTCGCGCAGGGCGGGCGCGATGGGGTCCAGGAAGTTCGCCGTGGTGATGAACAGCACCTTGGACAGGTCATAGGGCACTTCCAGGTAGTGATCCGAGAAGGCGTGGTTCTGCTCGGGGTCCAGCACCTCCAGCAGGGCCGACGTGGGATCGCCGCGGAAGTCCATGCCGACCTTGTCTATCTCGTCCAGCATGAAGAGCGGGTTGACGGTTCCGGCGCGGCGCATGGTCTGGATGATGCGGCCGGGGAGGGCGCCAACGTAGGTGCGGCGGTGGCCACGGATTTCGGCCTCGTCGCGGATGCCGCCCAGGCTGACGCGCACGAACTTGCGCCCCAGCGCCTCGGCGATGGACTGCCCGAGGGAGGTCTTGCCCGTTCCCGGCGGGCCGGCGAAGCACAGGATGGGGCTACGCATCTTGCTGCCGGCCAACTTGCGCACGGCGATGTACTCCAGGATGCGCTCCTTTGCCTTCTTCAGCCCGTAGTGGCGCGACTCCAGAATGCGCGCCGCGTTCTCCACGTCCAGGTTATCCTCGGTCTGCGTGGACCATGGCAGTTCCACGAGCCAGTCCAGGTAGGTGCGGATGACCGTGGTCTCGGGCGACATGGGTGGCATCTCGGCCAGGCGCTGGAGTTCCTTCTCGGCCCGCGCTCGGACTTCCTCGGGCATGCCCGCCGCGGCGATCTTCTCGCGCAGTTCGGCAATCTCCATCGTCTGGGTGTCGGCCTCGCCCAGTTCCTGCTGGATGGCCTTGATCTGTTCCCGCAGGAAGTACTCGCGCTGGGAGCGATCCACTTCCTTCTGCACTTGGGAATGGATGCGGTTCTCCAGTTCCAGAACGTCCAGTTCCTTGGCGAGGATGATGCTGAGTTTCTGGAGGCGCGTGTTCGGGTCTGACGTTTCCAGCAGTTCCTGGCGCTGGGCCACGGAGATGTTGAGGATAGACGCCACCAGGTCGGCCAGCCAGCCCGGCTCGCTCACATTCATGGCCGCGACGTAGGCGTCCTCGGGCAGCGAATGGTTCAGTTGCACGATCTTCTCAAACAGCGCCAACACGGCCCGCATAAGCGCCTCGGAGGAGATGGTCTTCTCGCTCGGCTCGTAGATGGGGGCCACGCGGACGCGGAGATACGGCTCGGTCTGGGTGTATTCCACGATGCGGATGCGGCGCTGGCCCTGGCACAGGATGCTGGTGGTGCCATCGGGCATGCGGAGCGTGCGGCCGATGAGCACCTCCGTCCCAACCGTGTACAGGTCCCTGGGCAGGGGGTCAATGATCTCCATGTCCTTCTGGGCCACGACGACCAGCGCGCCGTCGGTGGCAGTTGCGGCCTCCACGGCCTTCAGGGAGCGGTCTCGCCCCACGAAGAGCGGCGTAACCATGCGCGGGTAGAGGACCGTGTCCCGCACCGGCAGCACGGGATAGTCCCGCTCCTCGTCGGCGTCGCTCTCCGCCGCCCGTAGCGGGTTCATGTCGTCAAATATATCTTGGTATTCCGTAGACAAGGGGCTTCCTCCGCTGGATGAATACGCGCCTGCCCGCGGGGCGCGCACCGATATTGTACACGAAATCGCGGCAGAAGTAAATCAAGTAAGCCCAATGTTTCGGTTTCAAAGTCTGTTGGCATCTACCGTCATTCTGAGCGGCGGAGAGCGAAGAATGACGGTTCTTGGAACCGCGAATAACACGAATCCACGCGAACAGGTAACGTGCGACGCACCTCCGAGGTGCGTCGCACGTTTCGGGGACTCGGTTCCAAACCGTGTTGGTGAACCGTAGGCGCACTCTCCTCGTGTGTCATTGCGAGCGAAGCGAAGCAAACCCGCGCCCTCGCAATGACAAGTACCAACGGGCTTTGGAACCGAATCCCCACGCTGCAGGCGTTGCGGGGCGGCGCGAAGTATGCTATACTAGGACAGGTTTCCGCTGGGTTGTCAGGAGGTGGGTCAGGTGAGCACGTTGCGCGTGATGATCGTGGACGACCATCCCCTGCTGCGGGGCGGTATCCGCCGCGTGCTGGAGGCGGAGAGCGACCTGGAAGTCGTGGGGGAAGCCTCGGATGGCAAAGAGGCGATCAGCATGGCGTTGGAGTTGGAGCCGGACATCGTACTGATGGACATCAACCTGCCGACGATGAACGGGCTTCAGGCGACGCGAGAACTGAAGACCCTGCGCCCGGACATTGGCGTCATTGTGTTCACGGCATACCACGACGAAACCCAGGCGCTCCATGCCATCCAGGCGGGGGCGTCGGCGTATTTTCCAAAGGATGTTACGGCGGCAGAACTGATAAGCGCGATTCGCGAGGTGAGTCAGGGCAACTACGTCATTGACGATACGGTGCTGGCGAAGCCCGAAGTGGCCAAGTGGCTCCTCAAGCAATTCCAAGGGGTATCGCCGATTCAGGCCGAGGACGCGCTGGCAGATGAACTGTTCCTGCCGCTGTCGCCGCGGGAGATGGAGATTCTCCAACTCATCGCGCGCGGGCTGAGCAACAAGGAGATCGCTAAGGAATTGCGCATCAGCCGCCAGACGGTGAAGAATCACATGACCAGCATCCTGCGCAAGTTGGCCGTGAACGACCGCACCCAGGCCGCCATGTACGCCCTGCGGCGCGGCTGGATTCGCCTGCAGGACACCCTGTAGGGCCAACATCGCGAGCGGGAGGGACTATGGACAGAAACGCAGAGCCGATGGACATCCAAGCGTTCTTCCGCGCTTTGGAGGCAGAGCAGGAACGGCTGCAAGTGGAAATCAACGAGGTCGCCATGCTGGTACGCCAGAGCGCGGCGGAGGTGGAGCGGCTGGCCCAGCGCAATGCCCAGGTGAACACCCGCGTGCGGCAGATGGAGGCGGCCATTGACACCTACCCCAGGGACGCCATCCGCCAGTTGTATCTCGCCGCCCAGGAGTCCGAAGTCCGCCTCATCGCCATGCGCAGCCAGGTGGAGCAGTTGCAGGCGAAGCAGGAGAAGATGCAGCAGTACGCCCAACTTCTCCAACGCGTCCTTGCGCTGAAGGACTGGGCCATGCAGCAGGGGCTTCAGCCGAGGACGGCGGTCTCGGACACGGTGGCGCTATCGCGCATCATAGAAGCGCAGGAGGAGGAGCGCCAGCGCCTCGCCCGTGCCATGCACGACGGCCCGACCCAGTCGGTTACGAACTTCATCCTGCAGACGGAAATCTGCGAACGGCTGTTTGAGACGAATCCCGAGCAGGCGCGGATAGAACTGGCCAACCTGCGGAACGCGGCCAGCAGTACCTTCCAGAAGATTCGCGAGTTCATCGCCGAGTTGCGGCCGATGATGCTGGACGACCTGGGCCTGGTGTCCACGGCGCGTCGGTATCTCCAAGATGTCGGCGAGAAGTCGGGCCTGGCCATCACGTTTACGCCGACGGGCACGGGCCGCCGCCTGGCGTCGTATCTGGAGATCACGCTGTTTCGCGCCATTCAGCAGTTGGTGGCGCGGGCCAAGGATGATGCCCACGCTTCGCGGGTACAGGTGGCGCTGGACGTGGAGGGGGATGTCGCCACGCTCATCGTGGAAGACGATGGCGAGCCGTTGGACTTCCGCGATGATTCGCCCACCCAGCGCAAGCAGGCCGAGGCGCTGGAGGTGCTGCGCCGTCGCGTGGAGATGCTGGGCGGGCGGATGGATGTGTCCAGCACCAGCGGCGCCGGCACGGCGATCCACCTGCAGTTTCCCGTGGAGGCGTAGGGCGGCGACACGCTCGGCATCACGCATGGGCAACAAGTGCAAGCGGAGACAACAACGTGAAGCAATACGAGGCGGTCCTCCTCACTTTGGAGCGGCTGGGTGGGCAGGCAACTTTGGCCCAGTTATATCGCGAGGTCATGAAGGTGGAGGGCTGCACGTGGGGCACGAAGACTCCCTTTGCATCCATCCGCCGTATTGTGCAGACCCGCCCGGAGATCTTCAAGGTGCGCCCTGGCCTGTGGGCGCTGCGGGCGTACAAAGACAAACTGGGTCTCAGCGAGCATGGCGAGTTGAAAGAGAAGGCTGCCGACGAGCAGCACCATGCCTACTACCAGGGCATACTGATCTTGATCGGGAACATGAGGGGCCTGGCGACCTTCGTCCCGCACCAGGACAAGAACAAGCCGTTCCTCGGCAAGCGCCTCAGCGATCTGGCAACGCTCCCTGCGCTGCCGATGTTCACTTACGAGCACCTGCTTCGGTTCTGCGAGACGATTGATGTCGTGTGGCTCAATTCCAGGCGGATGCCACACAGCCTTTTTGAGGTGGAACACTCCACAGACATGCAGAGTGCTCTCCTGAAGTTTCACGAACTGCAAGATTTCTACACCCGTATGTTCATCGTCGCGGACGAAAGGCGGCGGCGGGAGTTTGAGGATAAGAGACGCCGCAGCGCTTTTGAGGCTATTCGCGACAGAGTACAGTTCTTGGACTACGAGGCGCTCGTCCGCCTTTACGAGCGCGAGGCCACACGGACCGAGTGCGACTTCTAGCCCGCCCCTACCTCCTCGCTGCAAGCAGGTACAGTCCATGCGTCGGCGTAACGGGCTGAAAGACATCCGCCGAGGGGGTGGGGTGGGTGGGCGCACGATGGCCCGCGCGGGGCCGACCCCCCGCGCTACGTGCCCGCAGCCCCCACGCCGCCCCTATTCGCCTGGATTCGCGTTGTTCGCGGTTACAAGCACCGTCATTACCGAGGCGCGAAGCGCCGAAGAATCTCGCATCTCTAATCGTGTCATTCGTGGGTGAAGTCCCGCAAGATTGTTTCGCTTCGTTCACAAGGGCACGCGCGGGCCGCAAGCGGAGCCTGGACTTGCGGACCGCGGGTGGCATTAGCGCCGCCCTTTCCGCATTGTCCAGCATATCCTGCAGGTAGTCCTGATACGCCCGACGGGGTTTCATACGGGTTGGGCCTCTTCCAGAATGTGCTTCGCAATAGTGGGCTTGAGACCGTCTTTCATCACCAGGTCCACTTTGACACCCAGCGCACCGCTCAACCGGTTTTCGAGGGCCACGTACCGGAACAGGCTAGGCGGATGGTCAAAGGTAACCAATAGGTCCAGGTCGCTGTTCTCGTCTTGCTCCCCACGGACAAACGATCCGAATACTTCCAGGGTGCGCACGCCATACTGTTCTCGCAGAGACGGAAGCAGTTCCCGAATCCTCGCCACGAGAACATCAAGGTTCTTGGTAGATTGGCTCCTTTTGAGAGTCCGCTGCACGGTCTCGGCTCCTCACGGGCAAACTGGCAATGGCTGCGCGATTCGCCAGCGCCTGTGCTTGTACTGTATCACATCCGCGGCCCCGCGTCAAGGCTGGCCAAAGGGGATTCGGTTCCCCTCTCCGCCCAGGGGGATTGAGGGGATGAGGTTGGGCAAGAATGCTTCGCTTCGCTCCCAATGACACACGAGCAGAGTGTGCCTGCGGCTTACCAACACAAGATGAAATCGACTCCCTTACGCCCCTTACGCAACTTTCACCCGTTTTTCATGCGCTGTTCACATTTTCCACGGGCCTTCGGCCCTACAATGGGAGGCGGAAATACCAGCGCAATTATGGGTGATTCTTATGCGTATGCGTCGGTTCTCGCGATTGATATGGATGGCAACGATACCCATCCTGCTCGGGCTGGCGGCGCTCATGCTGACGGCGACCGCCGCGCGAGCCGAGGGCCCCATCGCCCCGTCGCTCGCCACGCCTCAGCCCGAGACCTGGCGGGCGGGGCGAACCTCGGTATCGGACCTCAGCCCGCAGGAACAGGCGGCCCTGCTGGGCGTTCCGGCCCAGGTCATGGAGCAGGAGCGTGCGCTGAGCGTCATCAACGCAAGGCGCGGGCCTGCTGACTACAGCTACCCGCCTGCTCTGGACTGGCGCAACTACGGCGGAAAGGACTACACCACGCCCATCCGCAATCAGAGTTCGTGCGGCGCGTGCGTGGCCTTCGGCGTGGTCGGCGCCATAGAGGCGCGGCTTGAGATTGCCGCGGGCAATCCCAACCTGAACCCCAACCTGTCCGAGGGGCAATTATTCTACTGCGGTTGCGGGGCGTGCTGCGAGACCGGGTGGTCGCCCGCGGCCGCGCTCAACGTGGCCCGCGACGTGGGCATTGTGGACGAGACCTGCTCGCCCTACAGTCCCGTGAACCAGGCGTGCACCCTGTGCCCCGACTGGCCGTCGCGGGTTAGGCGCATCGCAGGCTGGGCAGGGGTGAGCGGCGCGGACAACATCAAGGAGATCCTGGCCGACAGCGGTCCGGTCGTCGCCACGATGAACGTGTACCAGGACTTCTACTCCTACGTGGGCGGCGTATACCGCCATACGTGGGGCGGCCTGGTGGGCGGGCATGCCGTCGTGCTGGTCGGGTACGACGACGCGGGCGGATACTGGATCGCCAAGAACTCCTGGGGCACGTACTGGGGCGAAAGCGGCTGGTTCCGCATCGCCTACGGCGAGTGCGAGATAGACGATTACGCCTACGTGCCGGTAGTGCTCCCCTCTGCGACGCCGACGCCGACGTTCACGCCCGGCCCGAGCGCGACGAGCACACCCACGCGCACGCCGGCCCCTTCCCAGACGCCCACGCCGACGCGCACACCGACGATGACCCGGACGCCCGCGCCCACTTGGACGCCCACGGCGACGCGCACCGCCACGCCGACCTACACGCCGGCGCCAACGAACACGCCCCTCCCGCCGCAGCACACGGTGCGCTTCTCGGCGCAGTACGTCTCGGGCCAGTACCTGACCTACAGCGTCTACTACGTCCTGGATGACGGCACGCCGCGCTTCCTGGGCACGGTCAGTTTCGCCCGCGAATGGGAATTCACCGCCAACTTCCACAGCATCTGGGTGTTCATGACCACCTCCGCGGGGACGCGCTATGCGCAGAACCTGTACGTGGACGGGGAGCGGGTTGCCTGTGGCGTGTTGAGCAGCGAGGGGTTGATTTGGCCGGGCGGCCGCTGCGACGAAGTGCCCACGCCAACGCCGACGCCAACGCGCACGCCCACTCCCACCCGCACACCGACGCGCACCGCCACCGCTACGCGGACGCCGACGGCAACCCGCACGCCCAGCGCCATGCCGACCATGACCAGCACGCCCGGGCCGGTCCCGGCCCAGCACACCGTGCGGTTTACGGCGCGGTATCAGTCCGGCTACGCGCTGACCTATGCCGTGTACTACGCGCTGGACGGCGGGCCGACGCAGTTCCTGGGCACGGTGAGCGCCGTGGGCGAGTGGACGTTTGCCGCCGCGTTCCAGACGATACGCGTGTACATCAGCGTGCCTAGTGGCACCTTCTACGAACAGCGCCTGTACGTGGATGGCGCAGCCGTGGCCTGCGGCGTCATCGGCAGAGAAGGGCTGACATGGCCCGGCGGGCGGTGCGATGAGCAGAATCTGCCCACGGCCACGCCGACCCGCACGCCGACGCCTACGCGCACGCCCACCCCAACCCGCACACCAACGGCAACGCGCACCGGCACGCCAACCCGCACCGCCACGTGGACGCCGACCGCAACCTACACGCCGGCGCCCGCGCCACCGCTCCACACGGTGCGGTTCACCGCACGGTACGTCTCGGGCTACTACGTCGCGCACAGCATCTTCTACGAGTTGGACGGCGGGCCGCCGCAGTTCATGGGAACCGTTACCCTCTCCGGCGACTTCTCGTTCGCGGCGAACTTCAACGAGATTCGGGTGTCCGTCTCCAGCCCGTGGGATTCGCTGTACGGGGAGTTGTACGTGGACGGGGCGCGGGTCGCGTGTGGTATGCTGGGGGCGGATGGGTTGCGCTGGCCGGGTGGCACGTGCCCGTAGGCGGGGTGCGGCCCGATGGGCGGCGCGCCGCCAGTGCGGGTGGCTCCGCGTGCCCCGACTCGGTTCCAAAGTCTGTTGGTATTTGTCATTGCGAGGGCGCGGAGCGCCTGAAGCAATCTCTGGGGCGTGAGGTTGCTTCGCTTCGCTCGCAACGACACACAAGG
>JBBIHX010000085.1:0-11741 GCA_037446815.1 Caldilineae bacterium
CAACAATAACGCTCATTGATTCACTCGCAAGTGATTCTCCGGCCAATTGAAGTGCCGCCCAACGCCCAGCATCAGCGGCGGCGCGCAGCGCCGTCCGCTGCATGCTGTTGTTCGGCGTTCTTTTTTGTATCGATGCAGATGATCCTGTTCAGCGCCCAGGCTCAAGATGCTGAAATACAACAACGACCAACGCGGCAACGGCTGTAAAGACTACAAGCCCGACCAACTTTCCCCAACCTTTGAGCCCACTCAGGATCAAGATATAAGCAACTATGAAGATTGGGAGTGTCATCTTTCCGCCAGCGAGGTAGTGGGCTGCCAAGCCCGCAACTGCTCCACCGAATGCTCCTGCGCCCACCGCTTCGCCCAGGGAACTCGGCTTCTGCTCTGCTGGCTTCTCTTCCGTAGGTTGGTCGGCTTGCGAAGTACCATTCTGTTTCGCTTCTTCACTCATGACTGGTCTCCTTTCTCGGCATCAAATTGACGCCGAACTATGCATTATACTGCACTCTGTTATCCAGCGATTTCGCCGCAGAACATACCCGCACGGCCTCGTTCTACGGCAATTTCGCCGCAAGAGCGGACAGCACGCGGCCCCATACGGGCCTGTCGTCCTCCGCCGGCCAACGCGGGACACGCCAACGCTCCGCCGCGAATCCGCCGGCGTTGCCTTGCGAGGTCTGTCGTACGTGGGGGCCCCTCATCCCGACCGCCTCCCGCATCGGGAACCGAGCCCGTGCTGTAGTTGAATTCAGCCCGCGTGCGCGTTACCGCAGGTAGTCCCGCAGTTTGCTGCTGCGGCGGGGATGGCGCAGCCGCGTCAGCGCCTGGGCCTCTATCTGCCGAATGCGCTCGCGGGTCAGGCCGAACTTGCGCCCCACCTCTTCCAGCGTGTGCGTCTGCCCGTCCACCAGGCCGAAGCGCATCTGCAGAATCCGCACCTCCCGCTGGCTGAGCGCGCACATGAGTTCCTCCAACTGCTCACGCAGCAGCGAACGGGAAGCCGCCGTGCTGGGGCTGACGGAGGTCTCGTCCTTGATGAATTCGCCGAGTTCGCTATCGCCGTCCTCCCCGACCGGGGCCTCCAGCGACAGGATCCGCGTGGCCGCCTTCATGATGCGCCGCACCTTGTCCTCGGGCAGGTGGAGCCGCTCGGCCAGTTCCGCATGGGTCGGCTCGCGCCCCAATTCCTGCGCCATGTCCTGGGACATGCGGGCCACGCGCGCGATCTGGTCGTGCATGTGGATGGGGACGCGGATGGTGCGGCTCTGATCGGCGACGGCGCGGGCAACCGCCTGGCGAATCCACCAGGTCGCGTAGGTGCTGAACTTGTAGCCGCGGCGGTAGTCAAACTTCTTGACGGCGCGAATGAGGCCGATGTTGCCCTCCTGAATCAGATCCAGGAACGGGACGCCCCTGCCGATGTACTTCTTGGCGATGCTGACGACGAGGCGCGAGTTGGCGCGGATGAGGTGATCGCGCGCGTCCTCCCCTTCGCGCACCCATGCTTCCAGCCGCTCGCGGCGGGCGGGCGACAGGTTCGGCTGCTCCAGCATCCGCCGGGCCTTCTGCCCGCGCTCCATGCGCTTGGCCAGGGCGACTTCATCTTCCGCCGTCAGCAGGGGCACCCGGCCGATCTCCCGTAGGTACAGGTTGACGGGGTCGCTCGTGTCCAGGGGCGCGTCGTCAATCTCCAAGTCCAGCACGTCCTGAGCGCTCAGGCTCACAACGTCGTCTTCGGCCACATCATCGTCGGGCCAGGGGGTTTCATCGTCAAGGGGACAGAGGGAGAGATCTTCCTCTTCGGATTCGGTGAATGCAGCAACCTCATCGTCCGTCTCGCCGAATGGTAGGCGGTTAAGGTTCAAGTTGCCTCCTCACTCTCGTAATCCACATATAAAACGTGCGAATGTGCACCTCGGTTCCGATGCTACCCTAAAGGACTGCCGCGAGTGCCTTCAAACCCTTCCCATTATTATACCACAGTTTTCAGAAAATGGCACAACGAATTTTCGCGAAGTCTAGGTTTCGTCTTGTGTTGGTCTGTCCCTCGCGCCGCCTCTCCGCGCGGGGCTAAACCCCCGCGCTGCAACTCCCTCTAACCGTATTCGTCCAGATTCGCGTCATTCGTGGATGACCCCGGCCGGACGGGGCCAAGCCCCGTTACGGCGCGGGCGTTGGGGTCGCCGACGGAACGGGCGACGCCGACGGCGTGGGCGTTACGGTAGGCGTCGGCGTGGGTGTCGGCTTGCGCGGCGGCTCCGCCACCATCGCATCCAGCGCGCTCACCGCCCACGAATACACCAGATGCACCTCCGGTGCGTCGTCGGCCCGCGCGTACCGGTAACTGCCCGTCGGGTTCTCGTCGCCCAGCGCCAGTGTGTGGCGCGCACCGTCCGCCAGCGTCAGCGTTACCGTCATCGCCGGCGTCGCAAGCCCGTAGTCCGCCAGGTTCACCGTCCCGCTGATGCTCCGGGTGGACTTGAGCGCGCTCAAATCCCGAAGGGCGCCAGAAACCCTGCTCTCGTCGGCCTCGTACACAATCGGCTGGCGTATCCACCAGGTCTGATCCTCCGCGCGCTCCAGCACCAGCGTCTGCCCGTCCTTCTTGACCGCCTCCAGGCGAGCAATCTGCTCCTGGGGAATCTCCCACAGGGGCACGGCCTGGGTCTGCTCCTCCGAGGGCTGCTTGGACTTGGGCAGTTCCACAAGGAACACGTAGGCGGCGAGCGCCACGAGAATAGCAAACAGGATGAGCGTGTTGCGCGGTTTCACTTCACCCCTCCCGAACCGACGCTATCGCCGTCGCCACCAGACCACCAGGCCAATGACCAGCACCATCGCCGGAAGGACAAGGGCGCTGGTGTACAGGATGAGCCGCATCTGCGCCGGCGTCAGGAACACGGTGCGGACGTCGGGCGACTTGGGGCCGATGGCGATGAGCGATTCCTCCTCGGCCAGCCAGTTCACCGCGTTGATGAACAGGTCGGCGTTGCCGAAGGCGCCGCGCACCGAATTCAGGACGCTGTTCGCCGCGAAGTCCGAGTCGCCCACCAGCACCAGGCGCGTATCGCCCTTCTGCACCTGCGCCGCGAGGGTCAGCGGGCCCGGCGTGTCATCGGCGTCCTGCTGCACCTGGCGCTGGGCCAGGTTCGTCTCGCCCCAACTACGGTCGCTCGTCGTGATCAGGTCAACGATGGTTACGCCTTCTGGCGCAGTGCCCAGGCGCTCTATGGAGCGCGCGTAGGGGAAGAAACTGGTCAGCCCGGTCATGTCCTTCGTAATCATGCTGTACGGATAGCGGGCGGTCAGCGGCGTAAGTGGATCACCGAAGAAACTGCTGTACAGGTCCACCACGAGGTCGTTGCGGAAGCGGACGCCATACGGCTCCAGCACCCCGTTGAGGTCCGCGCCCACGGCGGGATCCAGCAGCACCATGAGTTTGCCGCCGCCATCCAGATACGTGGACAGCGTCTTGCGCTCGCCCTCGGCGTAGGCGGCCTGCGGGCCCGCGATGACAAGCGCCGCCGCATCCGAGGGAATCGTGCTGGTCATCGCCAGGTTGAGCGTGCCAACCTTGTAGTTGTTCTTCTCCAACAGGGACTTGATGGCGCTGAACCCGTCATCGTTGTAGCCTTCGGGGTCGCGCTCCTTGTGGCCGGTGATGAAGTAGACGCCCTTCTGCTCGTCCCGCGAGACCTTGAGGATGGCGCTGGTGATGCTCTGCTCGTCGGTGCCGAAGGTGTCCTGCCGCCGCGCGCCCCGCTCAAAGACGATGGTGCCGTAACTGGTGATGCCGTATTGCCGCGCGACCGCCGGCTTCTGGTCGGGATCCACAATCTCCAGCGACAGTTTGTCCGTATGGTACATGTACTCCGCAAACAGGTCCTTGAAGGTCGCCTGGCTGCTATCGGCGGGCGAGAAGAACGCGGTAACCTTGATGGGTTCCTTCAGGTCCTTGAGAATCTGAATCGTCTGGCCCGACAGCGAATACTGCTTCGCGCTGGTGAGGTCCCACCGCGCGTGGTGGCGGTTCGCCAGGAAGTTGACCAGCGCCAGGATGGCCAGCACGATGAGGCTCATGGCCAGGGCGTTGGAGCCGTAGCGCGCCTGCCTGCCGGTCAGCGCCCGGCGGACTTCCGCAGGCCGGCCCAGCGCCGCCGCCAGAAGCAATACCGCGCCCAGCGCGAGGCCAACCGTTGGAATCCAGCGATACTTGGCCGCGAAGAGGCCCGCCACCAGGCCCGCGGCCATGACAGCAAGGCCCGCGTAGGCGAGGGTGCCGCTCCAACGAGACAGTCGCTCGCGAATCATCGCCACCTCCTCGTTTCCAGGACGCGCGTTGCAAGGAACAGCGATGCCGCTATCACGCTGAGATAGTAGATCACGTCCCTGGTATCAATGACGCCTTTGAAGAAGTCGTAGAAATGCTCGGACAGGGCCAAATACTGGAACACGCCGGACAGCGGAGGCCCGGTTACATCGCCCAGGGCGCTCGCCAGCCACAGCAGGACGATGAGCACCACGCCCAGCACCGCCGCCACAATCTGGTTCTGCGTCAGCGACGAGGTCAGCACGCCGAGGCTGAGCAGCGCCCCGCCCAGCAAGAGCATCCCCACGTAGCCCGCGATGACCGGCCCCGCGTCGGGGTTGCCGACGATGGTGAGCATCAGCGGGAAATACAGGCTCACGCCCAGCATGCACGCGTACAGGGTTAGGGAGCCCAAGAACTTGCCCAGCACCACTTCCCAGTCCTTCACCGGCGAAGTCAGCAGCAACTCAATGGTGCCCATGCGTTGTTCCTCGGCCAGCAGGCGCATGGTGAGCACGGGCGCGACGAAAAGCAGCACCGTGCTCATGTTCCCCAGGGTGTACCGCATCGTGGCCTCGCGTGAGTAGTACAGGATCATGGCGAAGAAGTAGCCCATGATCGCCAAGAATGCGGCGGCCACCACGTAGGCAATAGGCGACACGAAGTAGGCCTGAATCTCCCTGCGTGCGATGGTCAATGTGTTTCTCATGAGAACCTCCGCTACTCTGTCGTGAGTTTGAGGAAGATCTCTTCCAGGCTCATGCCCACCGGTCGGAGTTCCAACAGGCTCCACCCCCGGTTGACGATCTCGCGGGCGATCTCCGGGCGCTTGTCGGTGCCCAGGGCGCATTCCACCTCATACGCGCCGTTCCCCCTGTCGTCCACGGCGAGGATGCCGTCCAACGATTGGAGCACGCGCAGCGCGGAATCGCCGTCGGCTCCCGCCACCTGGACGAAGATGCGCTCGGCGCCCTTGAGGCGGGCCATGAGCCGTTCGGGCGTGCCCTCGGCCACAATCTCGCCCTCGTTGATGATGAGCACGCGGCTGCACGTCTGGCTCACCTCGGGCAGGATGTGGGTGCTCAGAATCACCGTGTGATCCTGCGCCAGGCCGCGGATCAACTCGCGCACCTCAATAATCTGGCGCGGGTCCAGGCCGATGGTGGGCTCGTCCAGGATGAGGACATCCGGGTCGTGGAGCAGGGCCTGGGCCAACCCAAGCCGCTGGCGGTATCCCTTGGACAATTTGCCGATCATCACGTCGGCGTGGTCGGCGATGCGAACCTTCTCCATGGCCTCGTCTATGCGGCGCTCGCGCTTGGCCACGCCCCGCAGGCGAGCCATGAAGTCCAGGTAGCCCCAGACCGTCATCTCCGGATACAGGGGCACGGTCTCCGGCAGGTAGCCAAGCCGCTTGCGAACCTCCAAGGAGTTGGTGGTAACGTCAAATCCCGCGACGTTCACCGTGCCGGATGTGGGCGGCAGATAGCCCGTGAGGATGCGCATGGTGGTGGTTTTGCCCGCGCCGTTGGGGCCGAGAAAGCCCAGAATCTCGCCCTTCGCAACGTCAAAACTGACGTTCTTCAGCGCCTGGAAATCCCCATAGTGCTTGGTGAGGTTGCTTACGTGAATCATCCTCCTCGCTCCTATGTCGGATTTTGCAGCCCATAACTATAAAGCGGAAAGATTAATCCCACATTAGAATTCGCGGAGAGCCGCGTGAGAAAGCGTGTGCGGAAGGGGCAGTTCCCCCTATCCACAAATCACACGAATCGGCACGAACAGGGTTCGGTTATATCCACGGATAGCACGGATGGAGCACAGTAGAGCAAAATTGCCAATTTGCTCTACAAGATACTACGCCGTGCAGGACGACGGTCGCGAGCGAAAGGCTTGTCGGGGCCGACCGGCCGGTCGCCCGTGCACAGGTGCCCGCGGGCGCCTCGCCGCGCAGAACAACAGGGCCGGTAACCGCGAATGAACGCGAATCCGCGCGAATAGGAACGCGAGCCTCTTCGCTCTCCGCCGCTGCGTCTCTCCACGTTCTTGGCGGCACACTCCACCCACGTCCCTTGACGCGAACGCGCCTTCTGGCTACAATGCGGGCGAGGTGAGGGAATGGGCATCATCACGCTGACGACGGATTTCGGGCTGGGAGACAGTTACGTGGCAGAGATGAAAGGCGTCATCCTTTCCATCTGCCCCAATGCCACGCTGGTGGACATCACCCACACCGTGCGGCCGCAGAACATCTGCCAGGCGGCGTTCGTTCTGGCAGCGGCGAGCCGCGCGTTCCCGCCCGGGACGGTGCACCTGGCGGTGGTGGACCCGGGCGTGGGCACCGAGCGGCGCCCCATCGCCGTCCAGACCGAGCATGGCTTCTTCGTCGCTCCGGACAACGGGCTGCTGTCCTTCGTGCTGGCGGATGCGGTAAATCGCCGCGCGGTGGTCCTGTCCAACCAAGCCTATTACCGCCAGCCGGTGAGCGACACGTTCCATGGGCGCGACATCTTCGCGCCGGCCGCGGCCTACATCCACAACGGCGTGCCCCTGAAAGCCTTCGGCCCCGAAGCGCGCGATCTGCAGGTCTTCCCTGTGCCGCGCCCGCGCTGGATCCGCGAAAACTTGCTGGACGGCGAGGTCATCCACGTGGACGGGTTCGGCAACCTCGTAACCAACATTCGCCGGCAGGACGCAGATTGGAGCCGATTCGCTTACGCCCAGGTGGGCCGCCACAAAATCCGCAGACTGTGCCGCGTTTACGCGGAGGCTGCGCCCGAGGAACTCCTCGCGTTATTCGGCAATTCGGGCTACCTGGAACTGGCCGTGCGCGATGGATGCGCCGCCTGCCGCCTTCGGGTAGACCCGGGCGCCCCCGTTCAGGTCGCCTTCAAGGAACCCGGGCGGGACTAGCGGCGTCTTGCGTATAGGGTAGCACCCCGTGGAGCATCGGGGCAGTCGCCGTGGCCCTTCTGCCCACACCGAGTATGAACATAAGGAGCGCAACGTGGCGAAATTCATCATAGACGGGGGCAGTCGCCTCCACGGCAAGGTAACGCCCAGCGGCAACAAGAATGCCGCGCTGCCCATCATGGCGGCGTGCCTGCTCACCGACGAGCCGCTCATCCTGCACAACGTGCCTCGCATCCGCGACGTGGAGACCATGCTGCAACTTCTCATTGCCTCGGGCGTGGACGCCGAATGGACCGGCGAGCACGACCTGCGCCTACAGGCGCGCAACGTGCGGTCGGCGCGCCTGGACCCCATCCTATGCAAGGAGATTCGGGCGTCCATCCTGTTGGCCGGGCCCATGCTGGCGCGGCTGGGCAAAGTGGAACTGCCGCCGCCCGGGGGCGATGTCATCGGCCGCAGGCGCGTAGACACGCATTTCATCGGCCTGGGTTCCCTGGGGGCGGAGTTCGCCATCGGGCAAACGTTCCGACTCTCCACATCGGGCCTGCGCGGGGCCGACATCTTCCTGGACGAGGCGAGCGTTACCGGCACGGAGAATGTCCTCATGGCCGCCAGCCTGGCCAAAGGCACCACCATCGTCCGCAACGCGGCCTCCGAGCCGCATGTGCAGGACCTGGCCCGCTGCCTGAACCAGATGGGCGCGCAGATTCAGGGCATCGGCACCAACACGCTCTATATCCAGGGCGTGGACCATCTGCACGGAACTGAATTCACCATCGGGTCCAGCCATGTGGAGGTGGGCAGTTTCATCGGCCTGGCGGCGGCGACCAAGAGCGAACTCACCATCACCGACGCCGTGCCCGACGACCTGCGCATGATTCGCCTGATGTTTGAGCGGCTTGGCGTGCGCATGGAGATTCGCGACAACGAGGTGTTCGTGCCGGCGGACCAGCCGCTGGAGATCATGCCTGATTTGGGTGGGGCGATCCCCAAGATAGACGATGCGCCATGGCCCGGATTCCCCGCCGACCTCATGAGCATCGCCCTGGTGGTCGCCACGCAGGCCAAAGGCACCGTCCTGTTCCACGAGAAGATGTTTGAGAGCCGCCTGTACTTCGTGGACAAACTCATCAGCATGGGCGCGCACATCATCCTGTGCGACCCGCACCGCGCCGTCGTGGTGGGGCCCGCCCAGTTGCACGGGGAGCGGCTGGAAAGCCCGGACATCCGCGCGGGCATGGCGCTGCTCATCGCGGCCCTCTGCGCCGAGGGGCAGAGCGAGATTCGCAACATCGGCCAGATTGACCGCGGCTACGAGCGCATTGAGGAGAAGTTGCGGGCGCTGGGGGCCAACATCCGCCGCGTGGAGTAGCGCGCCTACGGCTCCTGGTAGCGGATCACCTTGGCCGGAACGCCGACCACCACGGCGTTGTCGGGCACATCGTCTATGACCACCGCGCCGATGCCGATGACCGCGTTGTCGCCCACGCGGAGGCGCGCGCCCTGCCCCCACTTGGGCGTCATCACCGACGCGCCCAGCCCCACCAGCACGTTGCGCCCGATGTCAATCCGCGCGCCGATGGTAACCCCCGCCGAGATGAGGGCATTGTCGCCGATGATGGTATCGTGGCTCACGATGGCCCCCGCGTCCAGGTACACGTTGTTCCCGATGACCGGATCCACATAGAGCGTAACGCCGGCGCCCACGATGTTCCCCCGCCCCATGCGCACATCTTTGGAGATGTGCGCCGTGGGATGCACCGCGTTGAGGATTTCAAACCCCGCCTGGGCCAGCGCATCCGAGAGGCGGCCGCGCGCCTTGTTATCGCCGATGGCGCAGATGGCGCCGGTAACCCCATCGGCCAGGAGCGCGGGGAGTCTGTCGCGCCCGCCGATGACAGGCACGCCGCGCACCTCCTTGCCCCACATGTCCGGGGCGTCGTCCACCATCGCCACAACTTGGACGTCCTCGCGGTAACTCAAGATGTAGGCCACCATCTTGCCGACGTTCCCGGCGCCGTAGATGACCACGCGCATAGATCGCATCACCTCGCCGATGGGTTGGTGCCTGGAGTTGTCGGGCCGGGGGCGCTACCCGACCTGCGAAATCTCGTCGGGCGTCCCGTCGTTGTACACGCCCTCGCGCCGAAGGACGACGCCCACCGTCTGCCACAGGATTTTCAGGTCCAGCCAATAGGACCAGTGATCCACGTACCAGACATCGCGCTCAATGCGCTGGGGCCACGTGAGTTGATTCCTGCCGTTGACCTGGGCGAGGCCGGTTACGCCCGGCGGCACCAGCAGCCGCCGCCGCTGGAAGGCGTTGTACTTCTCCACCTGGTACGGGAGCGTGGGGCGCGGCCCGACCAGGCTCATGTCGCCCGCCAGGATGTTGAAGAACTGCGGCAACTCGTCCAGGCTGTAGGCGCGCAGGAAGCGGCCCACCTTCGTTACGCGAGGGTCGGCGTCGTTGGTGTGGTAGCCCAGGGGGTGCTCGGTGGCGTTCTGCACCATGGTGCGGAACTTGAAGATGCGGAAGATGCGCCCGTCCTTGCCCACGCGCTCCTGCCGAAAGAAGACCGGCCCGGGCGAGTCCAACTTGATGGCCACGGCGATAGCGAGGAACACGGGCGCAAGCAGCGCCAGCCCGATGACCGAGACCGCGATGTCCGTCGCCCGCTTCAGGAACCGTTGAACCGCCTTGCTCATCTTCTGCAACCGTACTGCGCCTTGCAGTGGAACCCCTCGTAGGCGCTGGAATTGTCCACCGCGCTGTCCAGTTTCACCTGGTTGACGATGGCCACCAGTTCATCGCCGGGCGCGCCCTCCACGACGACCGAGTACTGCGCGTTGCTCGCCAGCACTGCATCGCTGTAGGTCCAGGGCCGCTCGGCGACGGACCGGCCCGGAGCGAGTGCGTAGTTCTTCAGGCCGGCGTTGGGCCATTCCGCGCCCGTGGTGAAGTCGTAGTAGCGCACCGTTACGGTGGCCGTAACCGTTCCCACGTTCTGGATGACGATGGGCGTGATGTACCCGTAGTACCCCTTGACCACGTTGGGCAAGAAGATGTACTGCGCGCCGCTGTTGAACCCGTTGTACGCCGAGCCGTCCTTGTGATCGGCCAGGCTGCGGTTCTGGTTCACCACGGCCACGAGTTCATCCCCCGGCTGCCCTCGGACCACGACGGAGTACTGCTTGTTGGGCGGCAGGACGTTGTCGGGGTAGGTCCACGGGCGCTCGGGCAGGGAGCGGCCGGGTTTCAGTTCGTAGTTCTTCTTGCCGGCCAGCGGGTAGAACGTGCCGTCAAACCCGTAGTACTCCACGTTGACGTAGGCCGTCGTGCTCCCGACGTTCTGGATGATGGCGGGAGTGATGTAGCCCGCGTACCCCTTGACCATGTTGGGCAGATAGACGTTGGGACCGCCCGCCGGAAAGCCCGAATAGGCCAAATCGGTGTCGCGGCCGATTTGGTTCACCGCGCCCACGATGGATTGGCCCGGGCCCGCCGTGGCCACCACCGCGTACTGCTTGTTGGTGGGAAGTTCGGAGTTGGGCGCGACGGCGGGGTCGTACTCGTAACTCACATTGGGCGGTAGGATGATCTGCCGTCTGGCGCTCTCAATGAGGTTGCCGGTGTTGAAATCAAAGAAGTCAATGGTAACGTTGGCGTCGTTATCGCCGCTGTTCTGGATGTAGAACGGCGTGCTGAAGCCGTAGTACTGCTTGGTGATGTTGGGCAAGAACACCTTGCGCGTGCCAGGCTCCAGGGCGTTGTAGGCCATCTCGCGGCCCGTCGCCAGTTCGTTGACGACGCCGGCCAACGGGCGCGTGCCCTGAATGACCATGGAGTACATGCCGTCGGTCAGGTTGGGGTCGGGGTTCTGGTAGGGGCGGACGGCGCGGGCGCGGCCCGGCTCAAGTTCAAAGGTCTCGCGCGCCGTGGCGATATGCTGGCTATCGGCCATGCGGTAGTAGTCCACATACACGGTGGCAACGCCGTCGCCCATGTTCTGCACGACGACGGGCGAGCGCCACACCATGCCGGGCGGGTAACTGCCCTGCCCCTGCGCCGTGAGGGGGAGGAGCAGGACGATGACGGCCACGGCGACCACCAGCGACTTTCTCATGACGCCCTCCTTGTGCGCGCCCCCCAAGTTGCCCTTTCAGCGGGCATTATAGCGTGTCGCGCGCGAAATGGCAACTTGTCCGTTCGTGGTAACGTGCGACGCACCTCGGAGGCGCGTCGCACGTTGTCGCCCTACCGGTCATGCTGAGCCGAAGGCGATACGCCCTCGCCCTTCGGGAGTAGGGGCGACCGATCGGTCGCCCCTACGTGGCCCACCCCGATTTTCCGAACGGCTACACCCCGGAATTCGGTTCCAAAGTCTGTTGGTGGCTGTCATTGCGAGGGCGCGGAGCGCCCGAAGCAATCGCCGCAGCGTGGGGTTCCTTCGCTTCGCTCGCAACGACACACGAGGAGAGTGTACATGCGGTTCACCAAAACAAGGTGAAGCCG
>JBBIHX010000086.1:0-11638 GCA_037446815.1 Caldilineae bacterium
TGATTCCTCTGCGTGCTCCGCGCCTCGGCGGTGAGCATTATTGCACCGCAAGAGACCCATAGGACGCAGAGGGGAGCAGGAGCCAGAGGGATTCTTATGATTCCTCTGCGTCCTCCGTGTCTCGGCGGTGAGAATCCACGATACCCCAAAGGAGCACGCATGGCCGAAGTCAAGCATGTCAAGAAGATCGCGGTAACGGGCAAGGGCGGCGTGGGCAAGACGACGCTGGCGGGCCTGCTCGCCTACATCTTCGCGGCGCAGGGCGAGCGGGTCATCGCCATTGACGCCGACCCCGACGCCAACCTCGCGTCGGCGCTGGGGTTCCCGCCGGAACTGGTGGAGCAGATCACGCCCATCGCCGCCATGGACGACCTCATCTACGAGCGCACCGGCGCCCAGCGCGGCACCACGGGGGGCTTCTTCCAAATCAACCCCCGCGTGGACGACATCCCCGACCGATTCAGCGCCGTGCATCGCGGCATCCGGCTGCTGGTGCTGGGCACGGTCAAGAAGGGCGGCGCGGGGTGCATCTGCCCTGAAAGCGCGCTCCTGCGCTCGCTGATGGTCAACCTCATCCTCCATCGCGATGAAGTCGTCATCGCCGACATGGAGGCCGGCATCGAGCACCTGGGACGGGCCACGGCGCAATCCGTGGACGCCATGATCGTCGTTGTGGAACCCGGCCGCCGAAGCCTTCAGACCGCCGAGACGATTCGCAAACTGGCCGGCGATTTGGGCCTCACGCGAATCTTCGTCGTCGGCAACAAGGTGCGCGGCGAGGAAGACCGTCGGTTCATCGCCGAGAACCTGCCGGATTTCAAGGTGCTGGGCTATCTGCCGTTTTCCGCCGACGCGATTCGCTCGGACCTGGAGGGGCGGGCGGTGTACGATGTCGCGCCCGACCTGGTGGCAGAGGCCGAGAAGATCGCGGCGGCCCTGCGTGGCGGGTGAGTTCGCCACTCCAGCCATTGCGCTCACAGGAGGGGAGCGATGCCGCGAATTGCCGTGCAAGGGATTTCGCTCCACTACGAGGAGTTCGGCGCGGGAGAACCGCTTCTGTTCATCCACGGCCTCGGTTCCAGCGGGCGCGACTGGGAGATGCAGATTCCCGTCTTCGCACGGGACTACCGCGTCGTAGTGTTTGACCTGCGGGGGCACGGGCAGTCGGACAAGCCGCGCGGCCCGTACACCATGCGCCAGTTCGCCGCAGATGCCGCCGCGCTGATGGAAGCGTTGGGCTTGGCCCCCGCCCATGTGGTCGGCATTTCGCTGGGCGGCATGATCGCGCTCCAGTTGGCGCTGGATCGGCCCGATGCGGTCAGGAGCCTGGTGGTCGTGAACAGCGGCCCCGAGTTCGTGGCGCGGACGTGGCAAGAGCGCCTGGCGGTTCTGCAGCGGTTCCTCGTGGTGCGCGTGGTCGGGATGCGCAAGATGGGCGAGATTCTGGCTCGGCGCTTGTTCCCGAAGCCGGAGCAGGAGGCGCTGCGGGCGACCCTCGTGGAGCGTTGGGCCGAGAACGACCCCCGCGCCTACCGCGACGCCATGCGGGCCATCGTGGGCTGGAGCGTGGCCGACCGCCTGGGCGAGATCGCGGTTCCCACGCTTGTGGTCGCTGCCGATCAAGACTACACCCCCGTGGCGGCCAAGCAGGCCTACGTCGCCAAGATGCCCCGCGCCCAACTGGCGGTGATTCGGGACGCTCGCCACGCCCTGCCCGTGGAGCGGCCCGATGAGTTCAACGCCGTCGTGGCCGCGTTCTTGGCCCAGCACCGCGGACGGAGGGTTCAGGGATGAACCTCGGCTTCCTGGTCGCACTCATCGGCTACCTGCTCGGGTCCATACCCACCGCGGTTATCGTGTCGCGGCGGGTGGCAGGCGTGGATATCCGCACCCTCGGCGACGCCAACATGGGGGCGCGGAACGTGTCGCGGACGTTGGGCTGGAAGCCCGCCGTCGTGGTCGCGGTAGTGGATTTCGCGAAGGGCTTCGCGCCTGTGATGCTGGCCAAGGCGCTGCGGCTGGATTTGGTCTGGCAGGTCGCGGCAGGCATCGGCGCCCTGGCGGGGCACGATTTTCCGCTATTTGCCGGCCTTCGCGGCGGGCAAGGCCTGGCCACTACGCTAGGCGCGCTCATGGCGTTGGCGCCCCAGCAGATGGTCATTGGCCTCGTGGTATACGGGGCCTTGTACCTCATCAGCCGCAACTCGGACCTGGGCGCGGGCGTGGGCATCGGGCTAACGGTGCTCCTCATGGTCTTGGCGGCGCAACCGCTGGGCCTGGTGCTCGCCAGCTTGGGCATGATTCTGTCCATCCCGGCAAAGAAGGCGCTGGACCGGCCCCGTCGGATGCGGGTACAACCGAAGGGGTGATGCGCGCCCTACCGCGCCTGGACCGTGCCCAGCACCTCCCAGCCGCGAGCCTGCGCGTGGGCGGCCAGCGCCTTCTCCGGGTACACGGCCACGGGATGCCCCACCGCTTCCAGCAGCGGGATGTCGGTGCGATTGTCGGCGTAGGCATAGGAGTTGTCCCAGTCCAGGGCCAGGCCCTCGCGCGCGGCTAGCGTTTGGATGCCGGCCACCTTCCCCTGGCCGGTGATGGCAGGCCCCAGAGCGCGGCCCGTGTATCGGCCATCTCGCACCTCCGCCTCCGTGCCGATGACGTAGGGCACACCCAATTCGGCGGCGAGCATTTGCAGGATTTCGCGGAAGCCGCCGGATACGAGCATGATGATGTGGCCCTCGCGCTGGTGGCGGCGCAGGCGCTCCAGCACGTCGGGGCGTAGGCCGGGCAGAATCCGCTGTTCCAGGATGTGACGGAAGATGGCGTCGGCCCGCTCCGTGGGGAGGCCGCGCAGAACCCAGGTGAGGTCGCGCGCCCACGACCCGTAGAACCGCTCGTGGCTGAGGAGGCCCGCCAGGTTCAGTGGCCACAGCGCCATGTGGCCCGCCAGGTAGGCCCAGAGCAGCCCTCGGCGTTCCTGCCTCTCCCGGAAGTAGTCGGAGAAGTCCCGCCAAAGATGGCCCGCGTACAGTGTCCCGTCAAAGTCAAAGAACGCTGCTGGTTTCATGGCCGTTGCCCCCCGTATGCTCGCCTGCCCGCGACAGATTCTTCGCGGCGTGGCCGCTCACAACGACAGTTGCCGCGGGCGAAGCGATCTCGCGAGATCTTATCCACGAATCGCACGAATAGCACGATCAGGGCATCATGACATGTTGCCACGCCGTGTAGGGCGAGTCGTGGTTGTAGGGGCAGGTCTCAGACCTGCCCCTGCGAGACCTGCCCCCAGGGTCTGCGCATGGCAGCAGCCTTGCCCCAAACCGAAATGCATCCTCGAGTCGGTTTCATCTTGTGTTGGTGAACCGCAGGCGCACTCTGCCCGTGTGTCGTTGCGAGCGAAGCGAAGCAACCTCACGCATCAGAGATTGCTTCGGGCGCTCCGCGCCCTCGCAATGACAAAATGCCAACAGACTTTGAAACCGACTCGCCTCCTCCCTTCCGGCCCTTGCAAATGCGTTCGTGGCGTATTATAATCCGTGTAGGTTCGGAAGGGAAAGCGGCCCATGGCAGACTATACGGTGCATCCCATCGGATACGTGCAGAACGGCATCACGGCGTTGGATGGCGTCATCTGGGAAGAGACGGAGTCCAGGGTGGTGGTGGCGCCCGAGTATGCCGACGGGCTGGAGGGGATAGACGACTTCTCGCATGTGATTGTCATCGGGTACCTGCATCGGCGGGAACACGCCCACGGGCACGAACACCCCCTGCGTGTGCACCCGCAGGGCCGCGAGGACCTGCCGCTGGTGGGCGTGTTTGCCACGCGCAGCCCGAAGCGCCCCAATCCCATCGCCATCACCGTGGTGCGGCTTATTCGGCGCGAGGGAAATGTGCTCCACGTCAAGGGCCTGGATATGGCCGACGGCACGCCGGTGCTGGACATCAAGCCGTATCTCACGCGAGGCGATCGGGTGGAAGACGCCACCGTCGCGGAGTGGTTATATCGCTTGTGGGAGACCCAACAGGACCGGGACGCAGGCTGATTCTCGGCAGGGAGGAGGCGACCGATGCTCATCCGAGACTTTGAGGTGAAGGACTGCGAGCGGATCGTGGAGATTCTCAAGGCGAACCAGCAGTACGGACACCCGGAGATGGACGGCCCGGAGGCGATGAAGCGGGTGGCCGAGTGCCAGGCCGCCGAGTTCCTCGTGGCCGAGGAAGATGGCCAGGTCGTGGGCATGATTCGCGGCGTGTTTGACGGCTCGCGCGCCATCATCTACATCGCCTCGGTGCACCCGGACTACCAGCGGCGGGGGATTGGACGCGCCCTGGTCCGCGCCATCGCGGAGCGGTTCAAGGCGCGCGGCGCGCAGAACCTCTCCGTCGTCATCCCCGGCGAGGTGGGCTTCTGGGCCAAGTTGCACTTCCGCCAGACGACTCGCATCATGACTGCCCATCCGATTGACGCCGTCTTTGAGATGTAGCGCCGGCCACGCAGCGGGCGCCGTCGCACGCAGTGCTTCGCTGCACTCGCAGCGCTGGACGCGGAGAGTGGCGCGCGCTTGGCGCAGTCGGGGCAGCGCCGTAGTAGGGGCGACCGATCGTTGCCCCTGCTCAGGGTAACAGGACCGGACTGCGTCCCCCCAAGGCGCCGCCATGCGCCCCCGCTCCCTCGCCCACCGGGAGAGGGCTGGGGGTGAGGGGGAGGTGCGATATGGCAGGGCCGCCCGACGCTAACGGATCGGGATGAGTAGGGGTGGGTCTGAGGCCCACCCCCATTTGGTGCCCGTAGCGCGGCGGCTCTAGCCCCGCCCTGGCGGATGCGCATGTGCGGGCGGCCGACCGGTTGCCCGTACGCCACAGTCTTGCCCCAAGTGTGCAACTCATTTGTCATCGCGGGCGAAGCGATCCCCAGAGTTGTATCCACGGATAACACGGATTGCACAGATAGGCGGGCGATTCTTCGGCGCTTCGCGCCTCAAAATACACTAATGACAACAGACACCCACACAGCCTGGAACCGAATCATCGCCGCCATTCGGTTCCAAAAAGTGTTGGTGCAGTTCACGCGGCTTGGCGTCGCGCACAATGCCGCACGACACGAGGCAACTTCGGAGGAGTGCAACCGTCAATAACGCGAATCCACGCGAACAGGGTTGGGGTGCATCCACGGATGGCACGGATTGCGGGGATTGGGGAGAGTAGGGGCGACCGATCGGTCGCCCCTACGCGATGGCGCCCCGCATTCGGTTCCAGTGTCTGCGGGTGGCCGTCATTGCGAGGGCGCGGAACGCCCGAAGCAATCGCCGCAGCGTGGGATGGCTTCGCTTCGCTCGCAATGACACGCGAAGAGAGTGCGCCTACGGTTCGCCAACACAAGATGAAACCGAATCGGGAGCGCGCGGCTTTGCTACTGGCCCGATTCTGCGTATAATCACCGCGGCGGCTCCAGCAGCGCCGCCCTAGAAGCGAGATGACATGCACCGAATCTACGTCGCCCTGGATTCGGAGACCACCGGCCTAGACTCAGAGCGGGATTCCATCCTGGAAATTGGCGCCGTCAAGTTCCGGGGCAAGGAGATTCTCGGCACCTGGTCGTCCCTGGTCAACCCCTTTCGCCCCATCCCCTACAAGATCACCCAACTGACGGGCATCCGAGACGAGGATGTGCAGAACGCGCCGCCGTTGAAAGCGGTGCTGCCGGACCTGGTGGAATTCGTGGGGCGCGCGCCCATCGTGGGCCACAGTGTGCAATTTGACCTGGACTTCCTCGCCAAGCAGGGCGTCCTGACCGGCGCGCAGGCCGTAGACACCTTTGAACTCGCCAGCATCCTGGTCCCCCACGCCCCGCGCTACAGCCTTAAGGTGCTCGCCCAGACGTTGGGGGTGCCGGCGGCGGTGCATCACCGCGCGCTGGACGACGCCCAGACGGCCATGAACCTGTTCAACGTGCTCCTGGAGCGGGCGCTGGCGCTGGACATGCGCCTGCTGGAGGAAATCGTCCGCCTGACGCAGCACAGCGACTGGGCGCTCCGCGACCTGTTCCGCGACATTCTGTCCTACAAGGGGCGGGCGGCGTTCGTCCCCGGCAGCCTGGGGCAGCAGGTGCGGGCGAAGGTCGGCGACGACGCCTACGGCCTGGGCATCCGCATGCTTCGCGAGGATGAAGAGCCGCCCCTGCGCCCCACGACGCGCAAGGTGCCCGTGGACGTGGACATCCTGGCGCGGATGCTGGAGGACGGCGGCGAATTCGCGCGATACTTCCCGCATTTTGAGCATCGCCCTCAGCAGGTGGAAATGCTCCGCGCCGTGGCCCGCAGCCTCAATGAGGGCCAGCATCTGCTGGTGGAAGCGGGCACCGGCACGGGCAAGTCCCTGGCCTACCTGTTGCCCGCCATGCATTTCGCGCTGGAGAACGAGCGCCCCGTGGTGGTATCCACCAACACCATCAACTTGCAGGAGCAACTGTACCTCAAGGACATCCCGGATATCCAGAAGGTGCTGTCGCTGGACGTGCGGGTGGCGCTGCTGAAGGGACGCAGCAACTACCTGTGCCTGCGGCGCCTTGCCGCGATGCGCGCCCGCGACAACCTCAACGAGGACGAACTCCGCGTCCTGGCCAAGGTGCTCATCTGGCAGGAGACCACCGCCACGGGCGACGTAGCGGAACTGTTCCTGCCCACCCAGCAGGAGCGGGCGGTGTGGTCGCAAGTCTCCTCGGAGCAGGAGAGTTGCCTGGCCGAAGATTGCCCCCATCGGCAGAAGGGCCGGTGCTTCTTCTACCGGGCCCGTCGTCGGGCGGAGCGCGCCCACATCATCATCGTCAACCACGCGCTGTTGCTGTCCGACGTGGCCGTGGAGAACCGCGTGCTGCCCGAGTACAAGTACCTGATAGTGGATGAGGCGCACCACCTTGAGGATGCCATCACCCGCCAACTCGGTTTCCAGATAGACCGCTTTGCTCTGGACCGACAACTCGGCGAAATCAGCCAGAGGGTAGGGGCTGGACGCTATCGGGGCTTCCTTACCGATGTGGCGATGCGGTGTCGCAATGCCGTGCCCGGGCCCCTGTTCCGAGACCTGGAGTCGCTCCTGGCCGAGGTGAGGAGCGACGTGGACCTGGCCCAGCGGACCGTGGGCGACTTCTTCGCCATGGCCGACGAGTTCATGACCGAGCACTCCAACGGCGCCGACGATTCGGGGTACAGCCAGCGGTTGCGCATCACGTCCGGGGTCAGGGCGCAGCCCGCCTGGAATCTGGTGGAGACGGCCTGGCAGGACTGCGCCGTCATCCTGAACAAGGTGGAGCGAGGCTTGGGCCAGGTGTACAACGCGCTGGATGGGATGGACTCCTACGACATCCCGGACCTGGAGGACATGCTCCAGGACCTGGCCGCGCACGTTCTGCACCTGCGCACCGTCCGCGACCAGATTGGGCAAATCGTGAGCAACCCATCCGACAACCAGGTGTACTGGCTGGAGCGAAACACGGAGCGCAATATCCTGTCGCTGAACGCCGCGCCGCTGCGGGTGGGCGATCTGGTGCGCCAGCATATCTTCGGGCAGAAGGAGTCCGTGATCCTCACGTCGGCCACCCTGTGCGTGGGCGGCAAGTTTGACTACGTCCGCGACCGACTTGGCGCGTGGGAGGCCGATGAACTGGCCGTCGGCTCGCCCTTTGACTACAAGGCGTCCACGCTGGTCTATGTGCCGCTGGACATGCCGGAACCCAACGAGCCGTACTACCAGCGCAACCTGGAGGAGGCCCTTGTCCGCCTGTGCACAGCCATGGGGGGGCGCACGCTGGTGCTGTTCACATCGTACAGCCAGTTGCGGGCGACGGCGAGGGCCATCTCCAAGCGCCTGGCCGAGGAAGACATCCTGGTGCTGGAGCACGGCGACGGAGGCTCGCGTCAGCAACTGCTCACCACCTTCCGCGAGACGCCGCGCGCGGTGCTATTGGGAACGCGCTCGTTCTGGGAGGGGATTGACGTTGTGGGCGAGGCGTTGAGTTGCCTGGTCATCGCCCGCCTGCCCTTCGCCGTGCCCAGCGAGCCGGTGTTCGCCGCCCGCAGCGAGACCTTTGAGGACCCCTTCAACCAGTACGCCGTGCCCGAGAGCGTGTTGCGGTTTCGCCAGGGGTTCGGGCGGCTCATCCGCAGCCGAACGGACCGAGGTGTGTTCGTGGTGCTGGACAAGCGCATCCTCAGCAAGGCCTACGGGCGAATGTTCCTGGACTCCCTGCCGCCGTGCACCGTGCGCAAGGGAAGCCTGACGGAACTGGCAGAGGCGGCGCGCCGATGGGTGGACGGCCCGGCGGACTCCCGCGCCCCGGCCTCTGCGCACGAAGAGCAGCCCACATGACCCCGGTGAGACCCCTTCGGCGGTTGGACGGGCGGGCGAAGGGATTCGTGAAGGTGGGAATCCCCCTGCTCATCATCGTCGCGGCGGTGCCTCTCGTGGCCCTGTGGAACATCCTCGCGTTCGCGCGGGTGGATGCGCCCGCTCAGGCCGATGCCATTCTCATCCTCGGCGCGGCAGTGTGGCCTGGCGGGCGGCCGAGCCCCATCCTGCTCAGCCGCGTCCAGGCGGGCGTCGCGCTGTACCAACAAGGGCGCGCGCCGCGCATCATCGTGAGCGGAGGGGTGGGCGGCGACACGCCGTCCGAGGCCGAGGTCATGCGGCGTGTGGCCGTTGCGATGGGTGTGCCGTCCGAGGTCATCTTGTTGGAGGATGAATCGCGCTCCACCGTGGCGAACATCCGCAACAGCGCCCGAATCATGGAGGCCCACGGCTGGCGGTCGGCGCTGGTGGTAACCGACCCGTACCACGTGTTCCGCGCGTGCCGCATCGCCGCCGACGCCGGGCTAGAGGCTCACCCCGCGCCCGCGTGGGACAGCCCCGGGTGGACGATGCCCCGGCTGCGGGTGTACTACACGGCCCGCGAGACGGCGGCCGTAATCGCATACGAAATCTTTCGCGTCGGGAGATGGCTTGTTGAGCACGTATTCTGATGCCCTGCGCTACTTGTACGGGCTGCCCAGTTGGCAGTATTGGGTTACCGACCGTGAAGTCGTGCCGCCGAATCTTGGGCGATTCCGCACGTTGCTGCGCCACCTGGGTTCGCCGCACCGCGCCCTGCCCTTCGTGCACGTTGCGGGCACCAAAGGCAAAGGCTCCACCAGCGCCATGATCGCGTCCATCCTGGCCCAGGCGGGCTATCGGACGGGGTTGTATACCTCGCCGCACCTGCACACCTTCCGCGAGCGCATCCAAATCAACGGCGAGATGATTTCCGAGCAAGAGGTGGCCGACCTGGCCGACTGGATTCGCCCCACGTTGGCGCGCACGCCGGGGACGACCTTTGAGGCCATCACGGCGATCGCCTTTGAGCACTTCCGCCGACGAGGGGTGCAAATCGCCGTCCTGGAGGTGGGCCTCGGCGGCAGGTTTGACGCCACGAACGTGGTGCGGCCCCTGGTCTCGGTCATCACGGCCATCGGCATGGATCACATGAACGTGCTGGGCAACACGCTGGAGCAGATCGCGGGCGAGAAGGCGGGCATCATCAAGCGGGGCGTCCCCGTCGTCTTCACGCCGCAGAAGGAGTCGGCGGCAGTGGTCCTGGCCGAGCGGGCGCGGCGGCAGCGGGCGCGGCAGGTCTGGGCGGGCCGCGACTGGCGCTGGCAACTGGCGGGCCAGTCCCACGAGGGGCTGCATTTCACGCTGGAGGGCCCGCGCCGAGGGTGCCCGTGGCCCTCGCCCCTCCGCGACCTGTTCATCCCCTTGATGGGACGGCACCAACTGGACAACGCCGCCGCGGCAGTTGCTGCCGTGGCACAGTTGGATGCGCGGGGCTTTCGGGTGTCCGAGGACGCCGTCTGCCGGGGACTGGCGGAGGTGCGCTGGCCTGCGCGGCTGGAAGTGATGCAGACCTCGCCGTGGCTCATCGTGGATGCGGCCCACACGGTGGAGTCGGCAGACGCGGCCCTTGCCGCGGTCCAGGAGGTCCTGGGCCGTGCGCCCGACGTGGTGATCTTCGGCGCGTCGGCCGACAAGGACGTGGCGGGGATGCTGCGCCGGATACCGGCCGAGTCGCGCCTGGTGTTTGCCCGCGCCGCTCACGAGCGCGCGATGGGAGTGGCCGAGTTGCAGGACATTGCGCGCTCGCTGGGGAGGGAATCGGCGGCGATGTCAGCACCCCGCGAGGCGTTGGCATGGGCGCTGGGCGAGGTCGGCGAGGACGGCATCGTGCTGGCGTTTGGCTCCATCTTCCTGGCCGCCGAGGTCCGCGAGGCGTGGCTGGAAAGGGCGGGCCGCCCCATGCCGCCGAAGGATCCGGTCTAGCGCCCCGCTACTCCACGCTGACGTCGCTTTCGGGCAGGCGCTGGCGGCGCAGGCGATAGGCGAGGTGGCGCAGGCGCGGCCAAAGCGTGATCCCCGCCGCGTACACCAGGGGGACGTAGGCGTAGTCGTAGGCGCCCATGTAGCGGACGACCCGCCCCCCGAACCCCTCTTTGAAGCGGTACACGCCCCAGAGCCCATCGCTCCGCTGGGCAGCAAGGGCCGCCATGTCCGGGTTCTGGCCGATTTCGTCGGGGATGCCCCAGAAGTCGTACACCGTGCAGCCGCGCGACCGCGCCCACTGGATGGCGCGCCACTGGAGGAGATGATTGGGCATCAGGTTGCGATAGCGGTTGGAGGACGCGCCGTACATGTACCAGGCCGTGGGGCCAAACGCGAAAACCATGAGCCCCGCGATGGTCTCGCCCTCGTACTCGGCCAACAGGAGCCGCGCCATGTCCGCCGACGCGAAGATGCGATAGGCGTCCCGATAGTACGCCTCGGCGTGGATGGGGAAATCGTCGCGGAGGCTGGTAATCTGCGACAGGCGGTAGAACACGGCCACGTCGGCTTCCGTGCCTTCGCGCACCTGCACGCCCTTGCGCTCGGCCAGGCGGATGTTGTAGCGGGTTTTCGGCTTCATGCCCGCGAGGATGGCTTCGGGGTCCCGGCCGATGTCCAGGTGGAGGGTGCTCAGGGGCTGGACTTTGCCTGCGTGCCGGAACTTCATGGCGGCCAGCCGTTGCGCCAGGTCTGGGTCGTAGGGCAGGTCCGGCTCCAGGCGCAGGAAGATGGCCCGCCTGCGCCGGCAGAGGGCATGCAGCCCGCCCATGACCGCCGCCACAAGGCCGGCATCCTCCCAGTCCACAACCGGGCCTTTGGGCACATATGCCACCGAGGCGAACCCCACGCGCCGAAACAGGACCTGCGCCCCGGCCACGACCTGCCCACCGTCGCGCGCGACCACCCGGCACGCAGCCCATGCGTGGTGCGACTTGAATTGCGCCCACTGGCAGGACTGGAGCAGGTGGCCGTGCCTGTGGCGCTCCACGAATCGGTTCCATTCCTCGTCCAGCCAGGGAGCCGGAGCCTGCACGTCAACGGTGATCGCCATGTTTGCGGGTTCCCTCGGTGGTTTGCTGGCGCTATTATACTACAAGAGGCCGTGAGATGAGAATCGCGGGGGTCGGTGCCTCTCGGTTCCATCTTGTGTTGGTCTGCCCCGCACGCCGCCTCTCCACCCTGTCATGCTGAGCCGAAGGCGATACGCCCTCGCCCTTCGGGAGAGGGCTGGGGT
>JBBIHX010000087.1:0-11384 GCA_037446815.1 Caldilineae bacterium
CTTCGGGCACTGCGTGCCCTCGCAATGACGGCTACCAACAGACTTTGGAACCGAGCCCCCCTCTGTGGCAAACTTGCAAACCCCGCCCGCTAACGTATAATGTAGTGCGTAGTGCGAGGCGGCGCCGACACGCCGCGACGCTGTTGGCGCCGCGAGAATGGCATCGCGCGAGAGTACCCACGCCCGCGGACAACCCGCGGGGTGTTACAACTGTACAGGGAGGTCAGACGAATGACCACGACCAACGAAAGCGCGCGCGAACAGGCGAGCGCGCCTTCCTGGCATGCGGAACCCATCGCTGCCGTTGCCGATGTGCTCGGAACAAGCCTCTCCTCCGGGCTCTCCCCCGAAGAGGCGGCGGCCCGGCTCAAGGATTGCGGCTACAACGAACTCTCCGAGAAACCCCGCCCCAGTTTCTGGAAGCGCCTGTGGGATCAACTGACCAGTTTCCTGGTAATCATCCTCATCGTCGCGAGCGTTATCTCCATCTTCATCGGCGAGTACGTGGACGCGGCGGCAATCCTGGCCATCGTGGTGCTCAACGCCGTGTTGGGCGTCATCCAGGAGAGCCGCGCCGAGGAAGCGCTGGCCGCCCTGAAGCGGATGGCCGCGCCCGAGGCCCACGTCATCCGCGGGGGGCGCCTCATCACGATACCGGCGCGGGAGTTGGTCCCAGGCGACCTGGTCATCTTGGAGGCGGGCAACTATGTGCCGGCCGACCTGCGACTGGTGGAGAGCGTCAACCTGCGTATAGACGAGGCGTCGCTGACCGGAGAATCCACGCCCGCCGTGAAACATGCGGATGTGGTTCTGGATCGGGGCCTGGCCCTGGGCGACCGCGACAACTCGGCCTACATGGGCACGCTGGTAACCTACGGGCGCGGGCGCGGCATCGTTGTCGCCACCGGCATGCACACGGAAATCGGCCTCATCGCCGACATGATTCAGAGTTTTGAGGAGGAGCCGACACCGCTCCAAGTCAAACTGGACCAACTCGGCAAGTGGCTGGGCATCGCGGCCCTGGCCGTGTGCGCCATCGTCTTCGGCGTGGGCGTGTTGCGGGGCATCCCCGTGCTAGAGATGTTCATCACCGCCATCAGCCTGGCCATTGCCGCCGTGCCCGAGGGGTTGCCCGCGGTGGTTACCATCTGCCTGGCGCTGGGACTCCAGCGCATGGTGCGTCGCCACGCTTTGCTTCGCAAACTGCCGGCGGTGGAGACCCTGGGCAGCGCCACCACCATCTGCTCGGACAAGACCGGCACCCTCACCAAGAACGAGATGACCGTCGTGCGCATCTACAGCGATGGCGAACTCATCACGGTAACGGGCGAAGGGTACGACCCGCGGGGCGAATTCCGGCAGAACGGGCATGAGGTGGACGTGCGGCGGCCGGGCGGCGTCCGGGACGTCCTGCTGGGCGCGGCGCTGTGCAACGACGCCCGCCTGGAGACCAGCGGCGCCGACGCGACGGGGCAGCAGACCTACCGCATGGTGGGCGACCCGACCGAGGGCGCGTTGGTGGTGGCCGCGGCCAAAGCCGGCCTTTGGAAGAGCGACCTGGAGGAACAATATCCCCGCGTCGCCGAGATTCCCTTTGACTCCGACCGCAAGCGCATGACCACGATTCACAAAGACGCCAACGGCTACGTGGCGTACACCAAGGGCGCGGGCGACATCATCGTCTACCTGTGCGACACCTACGAGCAAGATGGCCAGGTGCTCCCCATGACCGACCAGGCCCGCGAACGCATCCTGCGCATCCAGGAGCAGATGGCCGGCGATGCCCTTCGCATCCTCGGCGTGGCCCGCCGCCATTTGGACGCCATCCCGCCGGAGGATCGCATGCACGAAGTGGAGCGCGGCATGACGTTCGTGGGGCTGCTGGGCATGATAGACCCGGCGCGGGCAGAGGTCAGGGACGCCATCGCCGTGGCGCGCAGGGCCGGCCTGAAAACCGTCATGATCACCGGCGACCACGACCGCACGGCCATGGCCATCGCCCGGCAGTTGGATTTGCTCACGCCCGGGCGGCAACTGGTTACCGGCGCGGAACTGGAGCAGATGCCGGACGAGGAACTGGCCGAAATGGTCAACGAGATTGACGTCTTCGCCCGCGTCTCCCCGCATCACAAGGTGCGCATCGTGGAGGCGCTCAAGAGCCGCGGCCACATCGTCGCCATGACGGGCGACGGCGTCAACGATGCGCCCGCCCTCAAGCGCGCCGACATCGGCGTAGCCATGGGCATCACCGGCACCGACGTTTCCAAAGAGACCGCTGACATGGTGCTCACCGACGACAACTACGCCAGCATTGTCGCGGCCATAGAAGAGGGCCGCATCATCTACTCCAACATCCGCAAGTTCGTGTACTATCTCCTGTCGTGCAACGTCGGCGAAATCCTGGTTGTGTTCCTGGCGACTATCTTCAACTGGGGACTTCCCCTCACGGCGATTCAACTCCTTGTGCTGAACCTGGTTACCGACGGCGCGCCTGCGCTGGCCCTCGGCCTGGAGAAAGGCGACCCCGATATCATGGATCGCCCGCCCCGCCCCGTGAACGAGCCGATTATCAACCGCCCGATGGTCATCGGCATCATCACCCAGAGCATCGCCATTGCCGCCGCGACGCTGACCGCATTCCTCATCGGGCGCATGTGGTTCGGCGGCACGGAGGCTCACGCCCAGACGATGGCCTTCACAACGCTGAGCATCTCGGAACTGCTGCGGGCCTATACCGCGCGCTCCGAGCGCCATCCGCTCATCTCCATCGGCATTTGGAGCAACCGCTTCATGCAGTGGGCGGTGCTAGCGTCCCTGGCCATCATCATGGCCATCATCTACGTGCCGTTCCTTGACCCGATCTTTGACACCGCGTTCCTCACCTTGCGCGAGTGGGAGGTTATCCTGCCGCTGGTCTTCGTGCCCGCCATCATCGCCGAACTCACCAAGTGGGTCTGGCGGCGTCTGGACAAGCGGCGCGCGGCGGAACCTTCATCTCCAGCATAACGTCGGAAGGATGAAAGCAGAGCGATGAAGCCAAGCGACGATAACGAGGAGCAAGAGCGGTTTCTTCGCTGGGCGCAACTGACCTGCGCCGGCGAGGTCGCCGCCATGGTCGCCCACGACATCAACAACGCCGTAACGGGCGTTATGAGTTACACCGAACTCGCGCAGATGGACCTGCCCTCATGGAGCGAGGCGGGCACGTATCTGCAGAAATCCTTGGACCAAGCGAAGCGCATCAGCAACCTCGCCAACCGTCTGCTGATGATCTCGCACGAGGCCGCCTACACGCCTGTGAGGGAGGACTTGCGCGGCAGTCTGGAGACGGCGGGCAACCTGGTGCGGCGGCGCCTGGAAAAGGACGGCATCGCGTTTGAGCAGCGTCTGGACCTCGCAGATGCATACGTGTTGGCGGACAGCGCGCGGTTGCTCCTCACATGGCTCGGGCTGGTACTCGTCGCGCGCTCCGGCTTGTTGGCGTTGCCTGCGGGATCGTTCCGCACGCTGCGAATCGGCGCGGAGCGCGTGAACGCAGAAGGTGGGGCTCGCGCGCGCGTCATCGTGAGCGCCCGCGCAGACACCCCGCCCCGCGCCGAGTTCGTGGATGCCTTGCGCCGCGCCGAAACGGATCGCGCGCCGTGTAGCCGCGAGGCCATGCTTTGGACCGCCGCGCGGGCGCATGTGGCCCATCTAGGCGGCACGCTTTCACTGACCCAGGACGATGGCAGTCTCGCGTTTGCGGTGGAGTTGCCGCTGATGGCTGGGGAGAACGGACGTGAAGCGCATACTGATCGTTGACGACGAGGAGAGCATCCGAATCACGCTGTCCACCATCCTCACGCGCGAGGGATATACGGTTCAGGCCGTGGGCAGTTTTGACGAGGTAACGCGGATTCTTCCGTCCTTCCCCCCGGACACCATCATCCTGGACGTCCTCCTCCCCAAGGTCAGCGGCCTGGACATCCTGAAGTACCTCAAGGAACACGGCGTGGACGCGCCCGTCATCATCATCACCGGCGCGCCCGACATCCAGAGCGCCCGCGAAAGCCTGCGCCACGGCGCCTACGACTATATCGCCAAGCCGTTCACGCTGGACGTGCTGCGGCAGTCGGTGGCCCGCGCCCTCAAGGAGAAAGAACTCCTGGACGCGCGCCGCGAATTGGAAGAGCAGAAGCGCCGCTATCAGGAAGACCTGGAGCGGCAGGTCAAGGAGCGAACTGCCGAACTCCAGCGGCGCAACATGGAACTGGCGGCGCTCAACCGCCTGGGGGCCATCCTTGCGGAATCCCTGTCATTGCAGGATACGCTCCAGGCGGCGCTGGCCGAGTTGGTGGCGGCCGCGAGTTCGCCGTTGGGGGCAGTGTATCTTCGGCGCGATGGGGAGTTCGCCTGCGCGGCGCGGGCAGCATCGGTCAAGGCGCTGGCGGATGTCTTGCCCCCATCGCTGGACTCGACGCTCTCCGAGATGCCCCTGCGCGATCCCGTGCGGCTGGCGCCGGAACAATTGCCCGACGCTCTGCGCAAGGCCGTCGTGGCGGCGGGCGCCAAGTGCGTGTGGCTCACGGGTCTCATCGCCCAGGCCGAGACCCAGGGCGTCCTGCTGATCGCCGCCGCAGAGCAAGAGCCGGACACCTCCCTTCTCGCCGCCTCAGGGCGACAGATGGCCGCCGCCGTGCAGAACGCCCAACTCTTTGAGGAATCGGTAACCCGTCGCAAGCATACCGAGGCGATTATCCAGAACATGGCCGACGGCGTCCTCGTGTTGGACCGGGAAGACCGCATCTCGGTGTGTAACCCGGCCCTGTGCAGCCTCCTGGGCATTCGCCAAGAGGACTTGCCCGGGCGCAGGATTCACGATTTCCGCGACTCGCCCGACCCGGGCCTGGCGGCATTGTGGGAAGTAGGCGCGCCCAGCGCCGACCTGATGGAGCAGTTGCAGGCCATGGCCTCCAACGATGCGGACGCCGCAGGACTGCCCGCGGTGGTGCGGCGAGAGGTCAGCCTGTCGGCCCCCCTGAACCGCGTGGTCATGGTCTACACTACGCAGTTGCGGGACTTGGCCCACAACCCCCTGGGGCAGGTGCGCCTGGTGCGGGACATCACCCGCGAGCGCGAATTGGAGCGGATGAAGTCCGACTTCGTCTCCATCGTGTCGCACGAGTTGCGGACGCCGCTGTTCTACATCAAGGGATTCATAGAATTGCTGCTGCACGGCAAGGCCGAGGACCCGAAGGTCCGTACCGAGTTCCTGAGCATCATCCGCGACCAGACCGACCACCTCAGCAAGTTGGTGGAGGACATCCTGGACACGTCCAAGATGGAGCAGGGAACGTTCTTGTTGAAGCGAGAGCGGGTCCCCGTGGAGGATTTGATTCGGCAAGCCGTTGCCGATGCCGAGGGGATGGCGTCCGGCGCGGGGGTAGCATTGCGCGTGGAGATTCCCGAGTCCCTGCCGGAGGTCATGGGCGATTTTGTGCGGCTGAAGCAGGTCATGGCGAACCTGCTGGGCAACGCCATCAAGTTCAGCAAGTCGGGTGGGGTCGCGGTTGTCCGGGGCCTGCGCAGGCCCGGCGAAGTGTGGGTGCAGGTAGAGGATCGCGGCACGGGGATTCCACCCCAAAGCCTGCCGCATGTGTTTGATAAGTTCTTCCAGGCCGAGTCCTCGGAAACCCGTTCATCGGGCGGCGCGGGTCTGGGTCTGTACATCGCGAGGCAAATCATTGAGCGTCTTGGCGGCCGCATCTGGGCGGAGAGCGAACTCGGCAAGGGAAGCACATTCACATTTGCACTGCCCGTAGAGGACACGGCCGACGGGGGCGGCCAGCAAGGCAAAGGAGGATGACAAGATGGCCAAGCGGATTCTCGTGGTGGACGATGACCCGACCGCACTTCGGTTGATTGGCTATAGCCTGCAACAGGAGGGGTACGATGTCCTGACGGCCGCCAATGGGCTGGATGGCTTGGCGCAGGCGCGGCAACTGCATCCGGACCTCATCATCCTGGACATCATGATGCCCGACCTGGACGGATTTGAGGTGTGCCGCAGGCTTCGGGCCGACCCCGCAACCCGAAGACTTCCTGTGCTCATGCTCACGGCCAAGGGCCAAGTGGCCGACAAGGTGGCGGGGTTCCGCGCCGGCGCCGACGACTACCTGGTCAAGCCGGCGGACCCGGGCGAACTAGTGGCGCGCGTCGCGGCGCTGCTGACCCGCGCGTCCTACGCCGAGGCGAGAGAAGCGCGGGTGTTCGCCTTCGTGGGCGCCAAGGGCGGCGTCGGCACGACGACAGCCGCGGTGAATGCGGCGGTCCTCCTGGCCAAGGGAGGGCACAACGTTGTGCTGGCCGAGTTCCGCAATACGTTCGGAACGGCGTGCCTGCAATTGAACATCCGGCCGCGCGTTTCGCTGGGCCGCCTGTTCCGCGAGCGCGATACCCGCACCGGCAGGGAGATTGTCGGCGCACTGATGTCACATCCCAGCGGCCTGAAGGTGCTGGCCGGCCCGCAACAGCCGGAGGAATATCTGGAACTCACGCCCGCCATGGTGTCCTCCACACTGGATGCGCTGCGCCACTCGGCGGAGATGGTGATCCTGGATCTGCCCGTCTCGTTCTCGCCCGCGTGGCGCGAGGCCGTGGAGCGCAGCGATTTTGTCGCGCTGGTTACGGAGCAGGACCCGACATCGCTGGCCGCCGCGAAGATGCTGCTGATTTTGCTTAAGGGGTTTGGCGTGTCCCCGTCCAACATCGGCGGCCTCATCGTGCATCGGGCGCGATCGTCCACCGAGATGTCCGCGCTCCAAATCTCCAATTTCCTGGAACTGGGATTGCTGGGGGTCATCCCGAGCGCGCCGGAGGAATGCGCCAGCGCCGCGCGCCTCGGCAGCCCGGTGGCGCTCACGCAGCCCACGGCCAGCGTCTCGCAGGCGTTCGCCCAGGTGGCCGAGCGCCTGACGGCGGAGCCGGTGATCCTGCAGCAGTTCTAGGCCCCGGCGCGGCATGACACCATGAGGCTGTCATTCCGAGGCGCGGAGCGCCGCAGAATCTCGCCCCTCACCCCAGCCCTCTCCCGAAGGGCGAGGGCGTATTGTGCGACCGACTCCGAGGCGCGTCGCACGTTCTCCGTTCGCGTGCATTCGCGCTCATTCGCGGTTACCGTCCTGCGGAATCGCTTCGCCCGCGATGGCACGCGGGGGAGCGCCGCGCCGCAAAACGTTGCTCCGCATTACCCACGCCGCCGCGACTCGTGCTACAATAGGCTGGACCCCATCACCGGGGAGGCAGCCCATGGGGCGGTGTCAATTCTGCGGCAGGCGCGATAGGCTGGTGGCAGAGGCGCTGGGCACGTGCGCCGACTGCATCCGCTCGCGGCCCGAGGCGCTGGCCCATGCGCAGGAGCGGCGCGCGCAGGTCCGCCGCGAGTTCGGCCTGCCCCCCGCGCCGCCGCGAACCGAGGGTGGCATCCTGTGCCCCATTTGCGCCAACGAGTGTAGCGTGGGCGAAGGCGAGCGGGGCTTCTGCGGCCTGCGAACCGCGCGCGGGGGCAGACTGATCCACCTGGCCGGCACGCCCCGCGCGGGCCTGCTCCAGAGTTACCACGATCCCCTGCCCACCAACTGCGTCGCCGACCCCGTGTGCGTCGGCCATAACAAGCGCGGACGCACCAACCTGGCGGTCTTCTACGGCGCGTGCTCCTTTGACTGCCTGTATTGCCAGAACTGGCACTTTCGGCAGATGTCCCCATCGGGGAGGCTGACGACGGCTCAGGAACTGGCCGACCGAGCGGGGACTCGCGCGGCGTGCGTGTGCTACTTTGGAGGCGACCCCGCTCCCCAGATGCCCCACGCCCTGGCCGCGTCTCGCATCCTGGCCGAGCGTGGCCTGCACGTCTGCTGGGAGACGAACGGCTCCATGAACCCGCGCCTGTTGCGCCAGGCCGTCCGGCTGTCGCTGGACACCTTGGGTACCGTCAAGTTTGACCTCAAGGCCTGGGACAGGCGTCTGCACATTGCGCTTACCGGCGCGGACAATCGCCGCACCCTGGAGAACTTCGCCCTGGCCGCCGAATTGGGGCGGTTGCGGCCCGAACCGCCCCTGGTGGTGGCCAGCACGCTCCTCGTCCCGGGCTACGTGGACGCGCAGGAGGTGCGCCACATCGCGCGGTTCATCGCGGCCCTTGACCGGAACATCCCATACGTCCTGCTGGCCTTTGCCCCCGCGTTCCTGATCCACGACCTGCCCTGCACGTCCTCGGCCCATGCCCGCGAGGCGCTGGAGGTCGCGCAGGCCGAGGGCCTGACGCGGGTGCGCATCGGCAATCGCCACCTGCTGGACGTGGGCTGGTAGCGGGCGCAGAAAGGCGCCGAGGAGGGACAATCCTTCGCGTGCATTCGCGCGCGTTCGCGGTTCCGTGCCTGTCATTCCGAGGCGCGGAGCGCCGCAGAATCTCGCCCCTCACCCCAGCCCTCTCCCGAAGGGCGAGGGCGTATTGTGCGACCGACTCCGAGGCGCGTCGCACGTAACTTGAACCGCCGATCGCCGCAGGCCGCCGGGATTCGGTTCCATCTTGTGTTGGTGAACCGTAGGCGCACTCTCCTCGTGTGTCATTGCGAGCGAAGCGAAGCAATCCCGCGCCCCGGGGATTGCTTCGGGCGCTCCGCGCCCTCGCAATGACAGCCACCAACAGGCTTTGGAACCGAATGGCCGCTAGGCCCGCCTTGCGCGCCGGCGACATCTCCGCTACAATACGCCCACGTGTCGCCCTGGGAGGCGCTGATGAACGTCGCGCTGCGCGCTTTGGGGTACGCCGCGGGGGCGCTCGGAGCGGTCCTCGTCGCCGTGTGGGTGTTCGGCGAGCGATGGCGGCCCCTCCGCCGTTCCACCCGCCGCTGGTTCGCCGGCGGCTGGCGCGGCCTGCCCCAGAAGATTCACGGATACGTCTACGCCCGCTGGAGCAATCAGTACATCGGCATTGCCATCCACCGGATGCGCCCGGGCCCGCGCCGGTTTCAGAGCAACTCGGCCGACCACTACCACGGCAAGGTGCTGCCCCACGCCCTGGCCCGCCAGGTCGTGATGCTGAACCACGACCTGGACTTGCGCAACCAGGAGCAGGTGATTCCCTATCCCGTGGCGCGGGACATCGTGCTCCGCAACCCCGACCGCATCGCCATCTACGATTGCCCGTGCCGTTCGGCCAGGACCAACCCGTGCCTGCCGCTGGACGTGTGCATGATTGTCGGCGAGCCGTTCGTCAGTTTCCTGCTGGAGCACAACCCGCGGTCGGCGCGGGCCATCACGCGGGAAGAGGCCCTCGCCATCCTGGAGGCCGAGCACGCGCGCGGGCACGTCCACACCGCCTACTTCAAGGACGCCATGGAGGGCCGATTCTACGCCATCTGCAACTGCTGCAAATGCTGCTGCGGCGGGATCCAGGCCATGGTCCAGGCCGGCGTGCCCATGATCGCATCGTCGGGATACGTCGCGCAGATAGATGCGGGCCGGTGCACGGGATGCGGGCTGTGCGTCGAGGTGTGCCCCTTCAAGGCGGTGCGGATGACCGAGGACGATTCGGGGCGGCGCGTGGCGCGGGTGGACGATGCGCTGTGCATGGGGTGCGGCGTGTGCCAGGCGCGGTGCGCCTTCGGCGTGCCCGTCCTGGCGCGAGACCCGCGCAAACCCATCCCCATGGACATCGCGGCGCTGGAGGGCCAACGGCGCTTCCAGGACCGGATTGTGGAGTAGGGCAACAGATACCCTTCTGGAGGATAACAATGCGGTGCGTTTCGTGTGGCGGAGAGTTGGTCGGGCAGGAGGCGTGCGGATTGCAGATTGACCGCTGCCATCTGTGCGGCGGGATTTGGCTGAACCGAGGCGAGTTGGACAGCCTGGTGAGCGCCGAGGATGAGGACGTGCGGTGGATGGACCTGGACCTGTGGGCCGAGGCGCAGAAGGTAACGGGGACGGTCTCGGAGCGCGAGTGCCCCTACGGGCACGGGCCCCTGGCCACGCTCACCTACGGCGACTCGGGCGTTCAGGTGGACGTCTGCCGGACGTGCGGCGGCGTGTGGCTGGATTCGGGCGAGTTTGAGCGCATCGTGGATTACCTGGAAGAGCGGGCGGAGTCGCTGTCGCTGTCCGGGTACATCCGCGAGTCGTTACAGGAGGCGAAAGAACTCATCGGGGGAGGCGAAGGCCGCGCCGCCGAGTGGAAGGACTTGCGGGCGGTGCTGCGGATGCTCCGCATGCGCCTGGCGGTGGAGCACCCGGCCATCGCGGCGATCCTGCGGTCGCTGCCGCGCTAGCGGAAGCCCGCCAAGGACGCCAATCCGCGCGAACGGGCACACGGCTCGGTGCGGGAAGAGGACTCGGTGCCAAAACCTGTTGGCAACCGCCACCGTGAGGGCGCGGGCGGAAGCCCTCACCCCAGCCCTCTCCCAGCGGGCGAGGGAGCGACGCCCTCACCCCCGGCCTTCGGCCTCTACCTCTCCGCGGGCCGAGAGGTGGAACGACGGGGTGAGGTCTCTCCGAACCTACCCTATTGGCGTGGATTCGGCGGTTGCCCTCCTCCGAGGTTGCGTCGCTTGGTGCGATGCCGCACGAGGAGAATGCGCGCGCAGTTCAGCCACATGGGATGAGATGGAACCAGAAAGAGGTGCGGGGCCCTGAGGGCGAGGGCCCCGCGTTCGTGGGGTGAGGGTGCACCAGAGGGGCATCTGGGCATACCGTAGAGGGGCGCCGGGGGCGCGAACCCCGGCACGGCAGGCACCGTTGAAAACGTGCGTTCCAGGGCGTGGAACGTTTGTGCTATTGACACACCTATAATAGCACAAATGTTCGCCGCTGTCAAGAGGTTTTTGTTTAAAACTTCGTGTGTTGGGAGGATTGCGGTGGGTAAACAAATCATCGCGACGGACAAAGCGCCCGCGGCGGCGGGGCCGTACTCGCAGGCGGTGCGGGTGGGCAATCTGGTGTTCACCGCGGGACAGGTGGGGCTGGTGCCCGGCACCAAGGAATTCGCCGGGCCGGACATCGCCTCGCAGACCCGCCAGGTGCTCAAGAACATCCAGGGCATCCTGGAAGCCGCCGGCTCCGGCATGAAGCATGTGGTCAAGACGACGGTGTTTCTGCAGGACATCGCCGAGTGGCCCGCCATGAATGCCGTCTACGCGGAGTTCTTCCCGGAGAATCCGCCCGCGCGGTCGGCGGTGCAGGTCGCCGCGTTGCCCCTGGGCGCGAAAGTAGAGATTGAAGTCGTGGCCGAGGTGCCCGGCGCCACGTCGTAGGGACGAACGCCAACAGCCACACGGGCGAACCTCGCGCTCGCCCGTGCGGTTCGCCTACCCCTTGCCCGCGCTGAAGGAATACCGTATCGCCGTGGCGGG
>JBBIHX010000088.1:0-11286 GCA_037446815.1 Caldilineae bacterium
CACCCGTACCGGATTTGACATACGAACGTTTGTTCTATATCATATCCCTGGGTAGGTGCGCTATGTCCGGGAAGGGCCGCAGCAGGAAACTCCAACACACCGTCAGCGTCCTCCAGAACCGCTTTGGCGTGCGCGCCATCGGCAGGATGGCCGCGTCCGACGCCGCGCCTTGCCCCGCTCTCCCCACGGGCTTCCCGGCCCTGGACCGCGCCCTGGGCATCGGTGGATTGCCCAAGGGGCGCATCACCGAACTCATCGGCGTGGGCACGGCGGGGCAGGCCACCCTGGCCGCCAAGGCCCTCGCCCAGGCGCAACGCCAGGGACAGCACGTTTTGTATGTGGATGCGTACCACGACGTGGACCTGGACTTCCTCGCCCGCTGCGGCGTGCGCTTTGATGCCCTCACCGTCCTGCGCCCCTCCACCGTGGCCCAGGCTCTGGAGATCACCGACGACTTCCTCCGCGAGGGGGGCGCGGTGGCCATCGTCTGGGATCGGATTCCCGCGCTCGGCCCCGAACCGGATTTCCTTGGGCGGCTGGATGCTGCCCTGCGGGAGTGGAACATGTGGCTCAGCCGCTCGCTGTGCGTTCTCCTGTTCCTCACCGAGGTTACCGCGCCACAGGCCTATCCCAATGGATTGTCGCTGCCCTATTTTGCCAGCCTGCGCCTGCTCTTTCAGCGGCGGGAATGGCTTCGCCGCAGGCAGCGGGTAATCGGGTTTGTGTCCGAGGTCTCCATCCTCAAGAACCGCTTTGGCCCCTCGGGCCGGCCGACCCTGATCCGAGTGAGGTTCAGCAACGGCATCCATGCGGAAGATGCGTAGGATTGCGTGCGTCTCCATCGCTCGTTTTGCGGCGGAAGTGGAACGGCTGCGTCTTGCCGGCGGGGAGCGTCCGCTCATCGTGCGGGAGGGCAACCGAGTCCTGTCGGCCTGCGCGAAGGCTGAGGCGTTGGGCGTGCGGGTCGGGGACTCCGTTCGCCAGGCGCTGGCCCGATGCCCCGATGGGGTTGTGGTGTCGGCAGACCGGGCATGGTACGACGAAACCTGGGCGCGGGTGGTAGAGGCGCTGGCGCTGCACTCCCCGCAGGTGGAGTCGGAATCGTGGGGGCTGGCCTACCTGGATGCGCGTGGGATGGGCGCGCTGTACGGGAGCGAGGCGGCGTGGCGGCAGGCCGTGCAATGGGAGGTGCGGGCGGCGTCCGGGCTGATGGCCAGGGTAGGGGTTGCCGGCTCCAAGTTTGCGGCGCGGGTGGCTGCCGAGATGGACGGTTCGGGCGGCGGGCTTTCGGTGCCGGAAGGGGGCGATCGCGCCTTTCTCGCGCCGTTGCCCGTGGCGGAGTTGCCGCTTGCGGATGAAGCCCTGCGGAGGCTTGGCCTTCTGGGCATTCGCACGATGGGCCAATTTGCTCGCTTGCCTGCGACTTCCGTCGCCGAGCAGTTCGGGCCGGACGCGCTGCTGCCCCACCGCTGGGCCAGGGGCGGAGACGACCGCCCGCTCATCGGGCACCCTCGCCACGCGCTGGAGATCCACCTGGATTTTGACGCGCCGGAATCCCAACGCGAGCGCTTGCTTCACATCTTGCTTGCCGCAAGCCAGAAGGCGCAGCGCGAGTTGGCCCGCGGCGGGCTGACGGTATGCCGCGTCTCGGTGGAGTTCGGTTTGGACGGGGGCGCGGCGCAAACGCGGTCGGCCTGGCTCGCGGACTCCCCGGGGCCAGGTGGGCTGCGTGGGGCGCTGGAGGGCCTCCTGAGCGGCGTGGGCGGCGAAGGCGCGGGCGTTACAGCGGTGCACGTGCGGATGACCGGCATTCGCCCCGTGATGGGAAAACAGCAGGACCTGTTCGCCCACGCTGATGGGCGCGACCGGCTGGAGGAGACGCTGCGCCGACTTGCCGGCAAGTATGCGCGGGGGTGCGTGTTGCGGGCGCGAGTCGTCTCGCCCGATGCGCCGCTGCTGCGCGACCGCTATGTCCTGGAGGAGATGGAGCCATGACTCCCTTCTGGCCCGACGGCAAGGCTGTCCCCGTCCTAGTCGGAGGCGACGCGCCCATCGCCTTCCGCTGGAATCGGCGCCGGCATCGGGTGGAACACGTGAGCGGCCGCTGGCGAATTCACACCCTCTGGTGGGCCGACGAGGTTTGGCGGGACTACTGGGAGGTGGTTACGGACACCGGCCTGTTGTGCGTCCTGTTTCACGACCTGTTGGCCGATGGGTGGTTCCTGGAGAGGGTCTACGAATGAGCGGGTACGTTGAACTCCACTGCCATTCTTGCTTCTCGCTGCTGGACGGGGCGTCCACGCCCGAGGTCTTGGTGGAGCGCGCCGCCCAACTGGGCATGCCCGCCCTTGCCCTCACCGATCACGACGGGCTGTACGGCGCAGTGCGGTTCTACGTTGCGGCAAGGGAGCGGGGGATTCATCCCATCTTCGGCGCGGAGGCGACGCTGGAGGGCGGGAGCCATCTGTTGCTGTTGGCCGAGGACCGGGCGGGGTGGGCCAATCTCTGCGCCCTCCTGAGCAGGGCGCAACTGGAGGGGAGCAAAGGAGAAGCGCGGCTGAGGCTCTCGTGGCTGCGGGGCCGCACCGACGGGCTGATCGCGTTGACCGGGTGCCGCCATGGGCGGGTGCCCTCGCTGCTCCTGGCGGGCGAGAAGGACAAGGCGGCAAGGGCGCTTCGGACGCTGAAGACCCTGTTTGGCCCCCGCCGCCTGTACGTGGAACTCCAGCATCATCTCCACAGAGACGACGATTCCCTGATGGCCGACCTGGCGGAACTGGCGGAGACGTTGCGCCTCCCCATCGTCGCCACGCACAACGTTCACTACGCCACGCGCGACGGGCATCGTCTCCACGATGTGCTTACCGCCATCCGCCACAACGTTCCGCTGGACGAGGCGCAGCCGTACCTGCGCGCCAACTCGGAGTATTTCCTCCAATCGGTGGATGAGATGGCGCGGCGCTTTGCCGCGTATCCCGGGGCGCTGGAGGCCACCCAGGAGATCGCCCATCGGTGCCGGGTGGAGCCGAACTTTCGCGGCGATGCCCTTCCCCCGCAGCCGGACCGTTGTGACCCTGACCTGCGCTTGGCCGAACTGTGTCGGGCAGCCCTTCCGGCCCGCTACCCGCGCCACCGCGACAAGGCCGCCCAGCAGTTGGAGCACGAGTTACGGGTGATCGCTCAGACGCGGTTGGCGGGATATTTCCTTCTGGTATGGGACATCGTGCGGTTTGCGAAGGATCGCGGCATCCTCGTCCGCGGGCGTGGTTCTGCAGCCAACTCCATTGTGGCGTACTTGCTGGGCATCACCAACGTGGACCCGCTGGCGCACGATCTGCTCTTTGAGCGGTTCCTGAGCGCCGAGGCGCGGGTGATGCCCGACATTGACCTGGACTTCTGCGCGCGCCGCCGCGAGGAGGTTATCCAGTACGTGTACGAGCGGTACGGTGCTTCCCATGTGGGCATGGTGTGCACGTACGTTACCTACCAGGAGCGTTCTGCCGTCCGCGACGTGGGCAAGGCCCTGGGGCTTCCTGCGGACATCGTTGACCGACTCGCCAGGTCGCGTCGCGGGCATTGGGGGGACGCAGCAACGGCCCCGCCGCCCGAGGGGGTCTTTTCGGGCGTCTGGGAGCAGTTCCAGGCCCTGTGTCAGCAAATCCGCGGCCTGCCGCGCCACCTGAGCATCCACGTGGGCGGGATGTGCATCACGGCCAAGCCGCTGGATGAGATTGTGCCCTTGGAGCGCGCCACCATGCCGGGTCGCGTCGTCATCCAGTGGGACAAGGATAGCCTGGAGGACGCGGGCCTGATCAAGTTGGATATCCTGTCGCTGCGCACGCTGTCAGCCATAGACGAGTGCCTGCGGTTGGTGGAGCGGAACCACGGGGTTCGCCCCGACCTGGACGCCCTGCCCCTGGACGATGCGGCGGTATACGAGGCTCTTCAGCGCGCCGATACCATCGGGGCGTTTCAGGTGGAATCCCGCGCTCAGCAGCAGGCGTTGGTGAAGATGAAGCCGCGCTGCTTTCGCGACCTTGTGGTGGAGGTGGCGATCATTCGCCCGGGGCCGCTTCAGGGGAACATGGTGCATCCCTTTTTCCGCCGCCGCATGGGCCTGGAGCCTGTAACCTACGCCCACCCCATGCTGAAGCCCATCCTGGAGGAGACCCTGGGGGTCATCGTGTTCCAGGAGCAGGCGATTCGGGTGGCGATGGTTATGGGTGGATTCTCGCCTGGGGAGGCCGATCTGCTGCGCCGCGCCATGTCGCGCCATCGTTCCGAGGAGGAGATGGCTTCTTTTCGCGAGCGTTTTGTCCGTGGCGCGATGGGTCAGGGGGTGTCGCGGGACATCGCGGAGAGGGTTTTCGCCCAGATGGCCGGGTTCGCCGCCTACGGTTTCTGCAAGAGCCACGCTGCCGCCTTCGCGAAGACGGCCTACGACACGTTGTATCTCCGCGCGCACTACCCAGTGGAGTACGCCTGCGCGTTGCTCAACAATCAGCCGATGGGGTTCTACCCGCCGCGGGTGCTCATCGGCGACGCCAGGCGCCACGGGGTGAAGGTGCTGCCGGTGGATGTGAACCGAAGCGAGGGGAAGTGCGTGGTGGAAGGCGGGGCGGTTCGGCTGGGGCTGGAGTATGTGAACGGGATGGGGGCGGCCGCCATTGCGCGCGTCATTCAGGCGCGAGAGGAGGGGGAGTTTGCGGGTTTGGCCGATTTCTGCAGGCGGACGCGGCTTCCCCGGGGCCTGGTGGAGAATCTGATCTTGGCCGGGGGCATGGACGAGTGGAATGCCGATCGGCGCGCCATGTTGTGGGAACTGGGGCGGCTGCGGTACAGGGAGGAGGAGTTGCCCATGGTCCTGCCTGCGGATGGCGTGATGCTGGCGCCGATGCCGCGGGCGGAGGGCGTATTGGCCGAGTACGGCGCGACAGGGCTATCGGCCAACGGGCATTTGATGGAGGTGTGTCGGGAGCGGTTGGATGCCGCGGGCGTCCTGACGAGCCGCGACCTGGGGCGTGCGCGGGAGGGCAGCCGCGTGCGGGTTGCGGGGATGGTGGTCGTGCGCCAGGCCCCGCCGACGGCCAAGGGGTTCGTGTTCCTGACCCTGGAGGATGAGTGGGGGCTCATCAACGTTATCGTCCGGCCCGATGTGTTTGCCGCGCATCGGGAGGTGTGGACGGGGAGCCTGGTGCTGGTGGTGGAGGGTACGGTGCAGCGGGCCGCGGGCGCGGTGAATGTGGTGGCGGAGGGGGCGAGCGGGGTGGGATAGCCCAGGGCTGCCTCCGCGCACGCTCGGGGATGAGGTGGTGGGGCGGATGGTATTGCGGCGTGAAGCGGGGGCGGTCTGTGCATGCCGACAGATGCTCAAACATTTTCGCGAATTTGTCCAAACACGACACCAGATGTCGCGATGTGCTGTATAATGGGGGCAGACGATGGCGGATCGGTGGTGAGGCGGCGCGGCTGCTGCCGAGCGTGCTTTCTGGGGGAAGCGGGCGGGAGGGTAGGAAAGGGGGTGAGCATAGCGACCGCATGGCTGGAGAGCAGGATGATCAGTCTTCTCTTGAGGAGGTGCGATGCTCAACTATACGGGGCACCCACTGGTAGATGTAGGCATTGCAACCATAGCGGCATTTGCAGGCAAGGCAGATCCTGCGGCCCTGGCCGAAGAGGACCTTGATGCCATTGCCGAATACATGGAGGAGAACTACACTGTAGACCCTCTGAAGTCCTTCCTGACCGTTGCATTCCCCAACTCTGGGTTCACGCAGCCTGCCTACGATAGAGAGCCGGAAAAGCGAAAGATTTACGCGCAGCGCGTGCTTCGGGCCTATCGCGCCGGGACGCAAACACTTGATGCGCGCTGCGTCTTCACGGGAGAGCGCGCCGTGGACGTCTCGCTGGATGTGAAAGGCGAGTTGGCGCGGGGGCGAACGTTTCGCCAGCACATACCCCTGCTCACCGGCGAGGGCATGAGCAACTACTACCCATACGGCGATGCCGGCCTTCCCATATCTGGCAAGGCATTGTTGGCCTTGCAGGCGCTTCCGCTAGGGTGTGCGAAGGTCGCTGGCCGGTTGTTGGCCGTGCACTCTGACGATCCCAACTTGACTTTTCAGTTCGCCCGCCGATTCTGGGAGCACAATCGCAAGGCCATTCAAACGGCGCGGCAAGTCGGGGACAAGAAGTTGCCTGAGTATCCCCGCCGTCCCGGGACCCTGGTTGTGGAAATTCTGCTGAGCCTGGAGCAGGAGCGGCTAGAGGTCGCCCAGGGGACGCCAGCCTCTATCACGGCGTATCATCTCACGAACAGCGGGCAGGGAGCGGCAATGGACATCTACCATCTGCCGATGGAGGTTGGCAGTTTCCTCCGCGAAGCGATGGCAGCGACCTATCGGGGGGCGTGGGAGGCCCTGTGCGCCCGCGGCTGGGAGGTGTCGGCGGCGAAGCAGCGGCGCGCAGGAGCAGAGGCGGAACCCTTCAGCCCGCGGTACAACGTGTTGTACGAAGACCTGTTTAGATTGCCGGAAGAGTCTGCACACTTCATCCGACGGTACTTCCTGCGCAGGCCAATGAGGGGCAAGAGCGCCGGCGATCCGCGGGCAACGTACTCCCTTATGGGAGAGGCAAGGCTCGTCTCGTGGAATCTGACCGAATTGTTCTTGAGAAAGGTGGTGAATATGGACAGAGAACGCATTGAGCGCATTCGGAGACTTGGGGATGAACTGGCAGAGTATGTGAGCGCGGAGAATGATCGTCGTTTCTTCCACGCGTTTCTCACCGCGCAACGCTATGACATCCTGCGGGCTGTTCTAATCCGGACAAGCATTGCGCGTCTCAAACGCTCCCAGTCGCCCCTGGTCGCATTTGACGACTACATCTCAATCTTTGAGGAGGGAGAGGACTTGCCGTATTCGGACTGGCGGCTGGCACGGGACTTGGTGCTCATCCGCATGGTGGAGCAACTGTACAACAAGGGATGGATTCAGAAGCACACCGATGAACTGCCGGAACCTCCCGTTGAAGAGCAGGAGACGGCGTAAAGGAGCGAAAGGAGGAAGTGAGATGGCATTCGTGACCGGCCTGTTTCTGATTGATGCACCTGCATCGGCTTTGAACAACCTTGTTCAGATTGAAGGGGCGGAGAACGCCTCGGGTGTGAAGTACATCCGCACCCGCGAGGGGGCGTATCCGTATGTGTCTGCTCAGGCGTTTCGCTACTGGCTGCGGCGCACGCTGGAAAGCGGGCCCTGGGGCTGGAAGGCGGCTCCCATCTTCCGAGAGCAGAAGGTCGCGTACACCGACGCCAACCCGATCCGATATTGGGACGACGATCTGTTTGGGTACATGCGGGCGCCCTCAAAGAAAGCCTCGGCAGTGGAGGCTCGCGGGGCGGACGCCAATCGCGCGAATGAGACTCCGACTGCAGAGACCGTTACCCGTGTCTCCCCATTCCGCACCAGCACCCTGGTTTCTATCGCCCCGGTAACCTTGGTCAACGATTTCGGCGTGATGGCCCGGCATGAGGGGGATCCTGTTCCCCATGAGCACCAATTCTACCGCACGACGCTGCAGGGGCTTTTCTCTTTGGACCTGCATGCTGCGGGCACGTTCACGTATCGGGACAAGACGGGCTATCTGAATCTGGATGATGTGCGCGTGGCCGAGGCGAAGGACGCAAATCTGCTAGACCTGACAGGGGAGAAAGCGTACCGGCTGCCCACGGCCCAGCGGCTGCAGCGCATTGGCGCTTTGCTGGAGGCGCTTGCCGTGCTGGACGGTGGGGCCAAACAGGCGTTGCACTACACCGACGTAAGCCCTGACCTGCTGTTTGCGGCGGTAACGCAGGGCGGCAACCACATCTTCGGCCACATTGTTGGGGCTGATTCGCGGGGGCAGCCTTGCGTCAAGGTGGAGGCTCTGGCTGAAAGCCTTCGCGTGCATGCTAGCGACATTCTCTCCAGGGTGTACGTCGGATGGGTGCCGGGCTACCTGGACGGCGAGCGCGCTCGCTTTGAGGAGGCGCTGCAGGATGGGTTGGCCGCATGGAAGGAGCGTGTCGTTATCCTGCACCCGCGGGAGGCCCTCTCGGCGCTGGTCGGCGAACTGAAGGCACACGCCGAGTGGCTGGAGTGATGGAGGGTCACCATGGAAGTCCTGAAGGTGGTGGCGGAAGGGCTGACCACGTCCTTCCGCTATCCCCACTTCATGCAGGGGGTGCAGCCGACCTTTGAGATGCCGCCGCCGGCGACGATCTACGGCCACATCTGCAGCGCGCTCGGGGAATGGTTTGACCCAAGCGGCGTTGAGTTTGCGATGCTCTTCTCGTTTCACGCGCGCTTTGAGGATATGGAACATACCCATCTTGTATCGGCCGCGAGTGGGTACCTGGAGGGGACGCGCACGCCGAAAGCGCTGGAGGGCCGCATCAACCCCTTTCAACGCGGCATTCTGTTTCGTCCGCGTCTGGTGCTGTACGTGAATCGGCCGGAGTGGGCGCCCCACTTCCGCCGTCCGCGCTACCCCGTGGTGCTGGGGCGGTCGCAGGATCTCTTCACCTACACCGAGGTCAGGGTTGTTTGCCTGGAGAGGGCCGCGCATGCCTACTTTGAGCACACGCTTGCGCCGTACTCATTCGCTCGGCGAACGGCGCACGGGATCGTTGTGCTCATGCCGCGGTATCTGGATTATCGGCGCTCGCGGTTTCCGGTGTTCGGAAGGTATGTGGTTCTTCACCGGCGGGTGCACAGTCGGGATTTCCTCCAAGTGGCCGGTGAGCCGGACATGCAGTTCTGGGTGGACCCGACCTCTACGCCGGTAAACGGAGATCTACTGGGCCTTGTGTTCCACTCGTGGGTAGGCGAAGATGAGAGTGCCCTCCGCTTGGCCTGAGTGGCTGGACTCGGTCTGGGCAAAGAGTCCAAGAGCAGGTGCGACTGAGGGGGAGACCCTGGCCGCGCATACATGGGCGGTGTTGTGCAGGCTGCGCGACCTCGTTCGGCTGCGGCCAGGGCTTCCTGATGCAGTGGGGTTGCCGCGACTGTGGCATCTCTTGTTCTGGGCGGCTTTGTTGCACGATTGGGGAAAGGCAGCGAAGGGCTTTCAGGCAGCAGTGCGGGGTGGCGCTGCTTGGTGGCACCGACATGAGGTCCTATCGCTCGCCTTCCTCAACTGGATTGGCGATGTTCTTGCTGATGACGAGGCGGCCTGGGTAGCGGCGGGCATCTGCTTGCATCACAAGGACATGCCGGAACTCCAGGTGCTGTACCCGCTCGGGCTGGAGCCGGAAGACGATCCTGTCAGCGCTCTGGTGCAGGAACTCTCGGAAGAAGCCGTCCGTGGGCTTTGGCGATGGCTTTCGCAAGTGGCCGAGCATTGGGTTTGCGAACTGGGGCTGGAGGGAGCAGGAATCCGGTTGCCCATACTTGCCGGAGGAGGCGAGGCGCCCGTTTCGACACAAGACGAGGCGGCGAAATGGATTCGCACGTGGATGCGCCGCTGCCGGGCACTATTGCGTGAGTTGGAGCAGGATTCGGGCGACCGTCTCCGAGTATGGCTGATGCTGCTGCGAGGGTATATCCTCCAATCGGATCATGCGGCTTCGGCCGGCGTTAGGGTTTTACCCGCGGCGGATGTTCGCAGAGAGGTTGTCCTCACCGCGGCCCACGTAACGCCGGATGCCCTCCACCCGCATCAGCGCGAGGCGGCCAACGTGTCGGGGTCCGCCATCTTGATTGCACCCACGGGCAGTGGCAAGACGGAATCGGCTTTGCTGTGGGTGGCGCACCAGGTGGAGATGCGGGGCGCGATTCCCCGTGTCTTCTACACGCTCCCGTATCAGGCCAGCATGAATGCGATGTACGATCGGCTATGCGCCATGTTCCCGGAGCGCGTGGGCCTGATTCACGGGCGGAGCACCCTTGCACTGTACCGGCGGCTCATGGATCAGAACTACTCGCCCACGGAGGCAACATCTCTGGCTCGGCATCTGCACGACCTGGCAAGGCTCAACGTGCTTCCGATACGAGTCTTCAGTCCCTATCAAATGCTCAAGGCTGTTTACCAGTTGAAGGGCTACGAGGCGATGCTGGCAGACTATGCCCAGGCGCTCTTCATATTTGACGAGATCCACGCGTATGAGCCAGCGCGGCTGGCGATGATTCTGGAAACCGTGCGCTATTTGCGGGAGCGTTTGGGGGCTTGTTTCTTCGTCATGACCGCGACAATGCCGGCTCCCGTTCGCCGATACGTGCATGAGGCCCTCGGCGGGCCGCCGCTGGTGCGTGCCTCCGATGACGTGTTCCGGGCATTCGGGCGTCATCAACTGCATCTCCTGTCGGGGGAGTTGATCTCCGATGACGGTCTCGGAAGGATAGCCGACGCGTTCACACGCGGGCAATCGGTGCTGGTAACCTGCAACACGGTCGCCCGTGCTCAGCAAGCCTATCAGGCACTGAAGGATCGTCTTCCTCCGGATTTGTCTTGCCGTGTCATCCTGTTGCATGGACGTTTCAACGGGCGGGATCGCCTGACGAAGGAGCGGGCGATCATCGGCGCTGTGGGCATGGGCAGTGCGGAGCGGCGTCCTGTGCTGGTGGTTTCCACGCAGGTCGTTGAGGTGAGCCTGAACATAGACCTGGACACGATCTACACCGACCCCGCGCCGTTGGAGGCGCTTATCCAGCGCTTTGGGCGCGTGAACCGGAGGCGTAGGCAGCACCTGGCTCCGGTATACGTGTTCACGGAGCCGGCGGACGGTCAGGGGGTCTATGCTCCTCCGCTTGTCCAGCGCGCCCTGGAAACGCTGACAGCGCACGCGAATGGCCGGGCGATAGACGAGGCCGCAATACAGGGGTGGCTGGATGAAATCTACCAGGGCGATGCCCTTAGAGAATGGGAGAAGACATACTCGGAGGTGGCCCGGGAGTTTGCCGATGCTTTCCTCCGCCCGTTGCGACCGTTCAACTCCGACGCCGGGCTTGAGCAGGAATTCAACCGCCTGTTTGATGGCGTAGAAGTGCTGCCGAGCGTGCTCGTCCACGAATACAACCGACTGAGGGAGGAACGCCCCCTTGAGGCTGCGGAGTGCCTCGTGCCCATCGGTTGGCGCCAATGGGCGTTCCTGAAGCAGGCGCGGCGCGTCGTGTCGGCGCCGGATGTCTGGCCACCCGTTGTGGATACGCCGTATTCACCTGAAACCGGATTGGAGTTTGAGCGATGACAAGCACCTTCACCATCCACCACCTGCGGTTCACGGCGGAGGTGGAGACGACGATAGAG
>JBBIHX010000089.1:0-11272 GCA_037446815.1 Caldilineae bacterium
CAAGGAGGCGTCACGATGAAAATGGCGCGGATTGAATCCGCCGCGCGCGTCGTGTTGGAATTCGCCGACGCCTTCAACCGCCACGACGTCGCGGACATCGTTCAACGGCTGACCGACGACTGCGTCCTGGAGACGGCCGATCCGCCGCCCGACGGCGCGACCTATGCCGGCAAGGCCGCCATAGCCCAGTTCTGGCGCGATTTCTTCGGCCAAGCGCCCCAGGCCCGAATCAAGATTGAGGACGTGTTCGGCTTCGGCCTGCGGTGCATCATGCGCTGGCGCTGCGACTGGACGACCGCGACAGGCGAAGAAGCCCACCTGCGTGGCGTGGACATCTTCCACGTGCGGGGCGATGCCATCTGTGAGCACCGCTCCTACGTCAAAGGCCCGTTCGCGCGCCCGTAGCGCCGCCCGCAATTGACAACTCGCCCCCGGCCGGCTAAAGTGGCCCCATGAGACGATTCGTCGCGCTGACCCTGATTGCGGTTTCGCTGGCCGCGTGTGCATCGCCCGCGCCCACAGGCGGCCCGCCCTCCACCCCAACCGCCACGCCGCGGCCCGCATCGCCCACGCCGCCGCCCACAGCCACGCCCTCCCCGTCGCCAACTCCGATGCCCCTGCTGGCGCTCCGCGATCGGTGGGTGTATCCTACCGCCGCCAACTGGCACGAGACCGAGGCGTTCTGGACGCTGGACGTGGCCGACCTGGATGGCGACGGCTCGGCGGAAATCCTGGCCGGTTCGCACGACCGCTACTTCTACGCCTTCGCCGCCGATGGTTCGGTTCGGTGGCGGTTCCGCGCCGAGGCGGTCATCTACGCCGCGCAGGTGGTCGCCGCGCCCGATGGCCTGCCGCGCATCCTCATCGGCGACGACGCCGACCGCGTGTACCTGCTGGACGGCGAGGGCGCTGCGCTGTGGCAGACGCGCTTGGACGGCCGCATCACGCACCTGGCCGCCCTGGGCGACGCGCTGCTAGCCGGGACGTGGGCCGGCACGCTGGCCGCGCTGGATTCGGCGGGCGCGGTGCGGTGGACGGCCCGCCTGCCGGGCGCGCCGCTCTCGCTGGTCGTTGCGCCCGTCGCTGGCGCGGATATCCTCGTCGGCCTGGACTCGGGGCATGTGCTGGGCGTCGCCGCCGACGGCCAAATCGCGTGGGACAAGCCGATCGCCGATGTGCCCGTGGCCGCGCGCCCCTGCGCCCTGGACGGTATCGCCTGGGTGTCGGGCGATGGGACGGGCACGCTCGCGGCGTGGGACGCGAACGGCGCGCGCCTGTGGGCGCTTGAGGTCGGGGGCGGGATTCCCGTCTGGGCCGAGGCCCGATTGCCGCGCGGCCCCGCGCTCATCGTCGGCGCGGGCGACCCCGTGAACGCCGTCTATGCGGTCTCGCCGCAGGGCCGCGCGCTCTGGAAGGCCGCCGTTGGGGGCGGCGTGTGGGATGTGGCCGCCGCGGATGTGGACGGCGACGGCGAGGCCGAAATCCTGGCGGCGACGGAAGGGGGGACCGTAACCATCCTGTCGGGCGAAGGGCAGGTGCGCGGCGTGTGGTACGCACCTTCGCGGGTTGCGGGGATTCGCGTGGTGGCGCTCCAGGCGGGGGACAGGCCGCAGGTGGTGCTGCGTGAGGGGCGTTTCGTCCACGTCCTAGAACCCGTGGCCGGCGGCGTTCCGGCGCCCATTCCGACGCCAGGCCCGCCCACGCTGGCGACTTGGGACGGCGCGCTCCCCGCCGAGGACGGGACGGTGCTCCTGGCGGCCGCGGGGGATGTGATGCTGGCCCGCACCGTGGGCGAGTACGCGGCGAGGTACGGCGTGGACTATCCCTTCGCGCCGGTGGTCGCCGCGCTGAAGCAGGCCGACATCGCCGTGGCCAACCTGGAATGCCCCATCGCGCTGGGGGGCGAACCGTGGCCGAAAACCTACGTCTTCCGCGCCCATCCGTCCATGGCGCTGGCGCTGGGTCGCTCGGGGCTGAATGCCATCTCCCTCGCCAACAATCACGTCTTGGACTTCGGCGTGGCGGGCCTCGCGGAGACGGTGCGCCACGTAACGGCCCAGGGGCTTGCCGTCCTAGGCGCGGGGATGGACCGCGCGGAGGCGGAGCGGCCGCTGGTGTACGACATCCGCGGCGTCAAGGTGGCGCTGGTGGCGTGGGTGAGTTACGCGCCCGCGACGTTCGCCGCCGGCGATGCGCGCCCGGGCGTGGCCTTCCTGGACGACCTGGAGCGGATGGCGCGGCAGATTGAGGATGCCAAGAAGCAGGCAGATGCCGTCATCGTCATCCTGCACGGGGGCAAGGAGTACGACGCCGTGCCCACCGCGCAGCAACAGGCGGCGGCCCGCCGCGCGGTGGACGCAGGCGCGGACCTGGTCGTGGGCCACCACCCGCACGTCCTCCAGCCTGCCGAAATCTACAAGGGGAAACTCATCGCCTACAGCCTGGGCGATTTCGTGTTTGACATTGACAACTACGACGCGGCCCGAGATGGCGCCATCCTGTGGGCATGGATCGGGAAGGATGGCGTGCGGCGGGCGGAACTGTGGTACACGCGCATCGTGCACGACGCGCAGGTGCGCTTCCACATGGGGGCCGACGGCCAGCCTCTGCGCGAGGCGCTGTTGCCCTGATGGGGGAGTGAACGCACCGCGGGGACGCCGAGGGCGCAGAGGAAAAGCAAGTTTCTCTCTGCGCGCTCGGAAGAGGGGTATCTAGCTTGCTGTGCGTCTGCGCACGGGTGCGCGTCGCACGGGCACCGTTACCCTTTCTTGCTCTGCTCGCGGTGGTATTGCAAGGTGCGCGTGATGATATCATCCGCAGGGCGGGCGCCGCGCGATTCCTTTTCCTTGACGCGGGCGCGCTTCTCCTGCCTCTGGGCGCGTTCCCGGGCCTGCTGGAGCGCCAGTTCCATGACGGTGGGGATGGCCTCCTCTTCCTCCTCCGCTTCGGCGACCTCCTCCTCGGGCTCCGGCTCTTTCTCTATGAGCGCCTTCATGCTGAGGGAAATCTTGTTGTTTTCCACCTTCAGGATCTTGACCTGAACCTCGTCGCCCACGGATACAACATCGGCCGGGTTGCGGACGAACTCGTCGGACATCTCGGACACATGGATAAGGCCGTCGGTCTTCGCGCCGATGTTGACGAACGCGCCGAAATTGGTGATGCGCACCACCTTGCCGGTTACCACCATGCCCGGCTTCAGGTCGGACATGCGGTACTTCAGAGGCTCTTTCAGCGTGGCGCGGAAACTCTTGAGGTCGGGGGCCACCGCCTTGACCCACACGGTGATGGGATCGCCCACGTGGAATTCAATCCCCTTGTCCTTGCCCAGCGGGCGGTATTCGGATGCGTGAAGGAAGCCCTCGCCGTCCAATCCGGCATCAATGAAGACGCCCACCTCGGACACGCGCTTGACGGTGCCGCGCACCTCCATGTTCTTCTTCAGGTCCCGGATGGTGAGCACCATGGGGGCCTCGGGCGAACCCGCCTGCGCGAGTTCCTGCTGATGATTCTCCATAAAGACACTGCCTCCTGGGTTTCTGGTATCGTTTGGGACGGCCGGCGGGCAAAAGAACAAGGCCCGCTGTCCCGGCGCCTTGTGTCATAAGAATATCACATGAGCCGCGTTGTGTCAAAGGCTGGCGCCCCTGGAGGGACTCGAACCCCCAACGACAGGGCTTAGGACGCCCTCGCTCTGTCCTTTGAGCTACAGGGGCACGCGAGGGGATTATAGCACGGCGATGGCCCTGCGGCAAACGGCGGCGCCCGCGGATTCGGTTCCATCTTGTGTTGGTCTGTACGGCGCACCGCCTCCCCGCCCTGTCATGCTGAGCCGAAGGCGAAGCATCTCGGTCTGCGAGATTCTTCGCCCTCCGCCCCTCAGAATGACAGATTGCCGTGGGCGCGGGGGCGTGGCCCTCACCCCAGCCCTCTCCCGGCGGGCGAGGGAGCGTGGCCGCGCGGGGCTAAAGCCGCCGCGCTGAGGGTGGGTGCTTGTGGGGACGCAGCCCGGTCCTGTCACCCTGAGCGAAGAGAAGGGTCTCGGTCAGCGAAATTCTTCGCCCTCCGCCGCTCAGAGGACAGTAGATGCCAACAGACTTTGGAACCGACTCAACCCGCAACCCAAACGGATGGACGGGGCCGCCGCTCGTCCTGTGGGGTTCGCCCCCCTTATAGCGTCTGGACGACCACGACCCGGTCCAGCCCCGCGTAGTCCTGCACGACGCGGATGTGCGCGTTCGGGAAGACCGCCTGGGCCGCGCGCCGCACCTCTGGGGCCTGGCCTGCGCCGATTTCCAGGACGACGGCGCCGCCCGGCCGTATGCGCGCCGGGGCCTGGGCCAGCAGGCGGCGGATGAGGTCCAGCCCGTTCCTGCCGCCGCGCAGGGCCTGCACCGGCTCGTGGAAGCGTATCTCGGGGGCCAGCGCCGGCCACTCGTCGTCGGCGACGTAGGGCAGGTTGGCCACCAGGATGTCCACGGCCCAGGGCAGGTGCTCCAGCAGGTCGCTCTGGACCAGGCACATGCGGGTCAGAACCCCGTGGCGCTCGGCGTTGCGCCAGGCCACTTCCAGCGCCTCGCGGGATGCATCCAGGGCGCAGACTTGGGCGTGGGGCAGGTGCGCGGCCAGAGCGATGGCGATGGCGCCGCTGCCCGTGCCCACGTCGGCGATGAGGATGGGCTGCCCGCCTCGGTGCCGCGCGCGCGCCAGGGCCAAGACCTCGTCCACGACGTGCTCGGTCTCGGGGCGGGGCACGAGGACGGCGGGCGTAACGGCGAAGTCCATGCCGTAGAACTCGCGATGGCCGGTGATGTAGGCCAGCGGCTCGCGCTTTTCCCTGCGGGCGATCCAAGCCTGGAAGCGCGGCCAGGCGTCGGCGGGCACGGCGTCGGTTGCGTGCGCCAGCAGGAACGCCCGCTCCACGCCGGCGCACTCGCACAGGAGAACCTCCGCGTCCAGGCGCGGTGTCTCACATCCGGCCGCGGCCAGCCGCTCCGTGGCCCAGAGCAGGGCATCTTGAATGCAGCGGGTGTTATCGGCCATTGGCTTCCCCAATGCTTTGCTCCAGCGACTGCTTCAGTTTCTCGGCCTGGTCTGCCAGGGCGAGTTGGTCAATGATCTCGTCCAGTTCCCCCGCCAGAATGCTCTCCAGCCGATGCGTGGTGTAGCGAATCCGATGGTCGGTAACGCGGTTCTGGGGGAAGTTGTAGGTGCGGATCTTCTCGCTCCGTTCGCCCGTCCCGACCTGGGCGCGGCGGGCGTCGGTGCGCTCGGCGATCTGCCGCTGCAACTCCATGTCGTACAGGCGGGCGCGGAGCACGCTCATCGCCCGCAACTTGTTCTGCAACTGCGACCGCTCGTCCTGGCACGACACCACGATGCCCGTGGGGATGTGGGTGATGCGCACCGCCGAGTCGGTGGTGTTGACGCTCTGGCCGCCGTGGCCCGTGGAACGGTACACGTCAATGCGCAGGTCGTTGGGGTCAATCTCCACTTCCACCTCGTCGGCCTCGGGCAGGACGGCTACCGTCGCCGTGGACGTATGGATGCGCCCGCTGGCCTCGGTTACGGGGACGCGCTGAACGCGGTGGACGCCGCTCTCGTACTTGAGCCGCGAGTACGCGCCGCGCCCCTGCACCTCAAAGATGATTTCCTTGTAGCCGCCGATGCCGCTCTCGCTGTAACTGATGATGGACGTCTTCCAGCCTTTGGCCTCGGCGTAGCGCATGTACATGCGGGCCAGTTCCGCGGCGAAGAGGCCGGCCTCGTCGCCGCCCGCGCCCGCGCGAATCTCCACGATGACGTCCTTCTCGTCGTTGGGGTCTTTGGGCAGCAGCGCCACGCGCAGTTCCTGGTACAGTTCCTCTTTTTGGGCTTCCAGGCTTTCCAACTCGTCGCGGGCCAGTTGCCGAATCTCCTCGTCGCTTTCCTCTTCCAGCAACTCGCGCGCCGAGGCGATCTGCTGTTCCACGGCCTTGTATCGGCGGAACAGCGACACGATAGGCTCAATCTCCGCCTGCTCTTGGGCGTAGATGCGCATCTTCTCGTGGTCGCGGCTGATTTCCGGGCTTGCCATCAGCCTATTCAGTTCTTCGTATCGCTCGTCAATCTGAGCCAGTTTCTCCAACATCTTCGCGTTTCCTCTCACAACGAAAAGGGCCCACAGGCCCCTTCTGTACAAATAGTAATGGGAATCCCTGTTCCGTCAAATGCGCGCGGGGCGCAAATCGTTCGCCAGATGCAGCCGCTTGAGGCGCGGCTACCGGAACCAGGTAGCGAGGTAGTACACGGCGGGGACGACGAACAGCAGGCTATCCAATCGGTCTAGCATGCCGCCGTGGCCGGGGATGAGGTTGCCCGAATCCTTGACGCCGACCTGCCGCTTCATCATGGAGATGCTGAGGTCGCCGAACGGCGCGAGCACCGCGACGGCCAGGCCGATGAGCAGCCCCTGCGGGAGGGTCAACCCCACCAGACGCCCCAAGAGAGCGCCGGCAATCTCGGCCGTGAGCCATCCGCCGAAGACGCCCTCCCATGTCTTCTTCGGGCTGAGACGCGGCGCGAGTTTGTGCCGTCCGAACCACGTGCCGACGAAATAGGCCCCGCTGTCGCTGACCCACGTGCTGACCAGCGCGATGGCGATCCAGGCCAAGCCGTTGTCCAGGGCGCGGATGCGGAGGAAGTGCCCGCCCATCCAGCCCAGGTACAGGCCCATGGCCAGCGCCAGCGCCCAGTCGGCGGTCGGCGTCGTGCGCCCGGGCAGCAGCAACTGCCATGACAGGGTGAGGATGAACAACGCCGTCAGCGCCAGCGGCAGGTACGCATCCCACTGCCCCTGCATCAGGATGAGCACGGCGGCGAGGGCCAGGTAGAGCGACAGCGCCTCGGGCCGCAAGCCGCCCTTGCGCATCATGGCGCGGAACTCCCAGGCGGCCAGCGACAGAACCGCCGCCATCAGGGCGAACAGCCACAGGCCGCCTAGGTAAACGACGGCCGCTACAATGGGAAGCATGATTGCGGCGCTCAGTACCCGTGTTCGCAGCACAGTTACGCTCCTCTGTCAGGCCGACGGGCCTTCGGCCGGTTTGCCGGGCGATGGGACGCGGCCGAATTTGCGCTCGCGCCTGGCGTACTCGGCGAGGGCCTTGTACAGTTCGGCCTCGTCAAAGTCCGGCCAGAAGACGGGCGATGAATAATACTCGGCGTATGCCGCCTGCCAGATGAGGAAGTTGCTGAGCCGCATCTCGCCGGCGGTGCGGATGATGAGGTCGGGATCGGGCAGCCCGGCGGTGTACAAATACTGCTCAAACAGGGCGTCGGTAACCTGGTCGGGCCTCACTCCGTCCGCGATCATGCGGCGGGCGGCGTCCACGATTTCGGCGCGCCCGCCGTAGTTGAAGGCGACGTTCAGGATAATCTTGGAGTTGTGGCGGGTGCGCTCCACGGCGCGCTGTATCTCGCGCAGGATGTCGGGCGAGATGCCCTCGGTCTTGCCGCTGTGGCGAATCTGCACGCCGTTGCGGTCCAGGTTGTCCAGTTCGTGGCGCACGTACTGGGTGAGCAGGGTCATGAGGCCCTTGACTTCCTCTTCTGGGCGCGCCCAGTTCTCGGTGGAAAAGGCATAGACGGTCAGGACCTCTATGCCGAAGTCCACACACGCCTGCAGGATGCGCCGTAGGTTTTCAGTTCCGGCTCGGTGTCCGGCGAGCCGCGGAAGCCCCCTGGCCTGCGCCCAGCGCCCGTTGCCGTCCATGATGATGGCCACGTGGCGCGGGATGCGGGAGAGGGGCGGCCATTTGGGATTGCTCACAGCAGCCCTCACTCCGATAGCAAAACCGCAGACCGGCGCAGACAGGCACGCGCGCGATGTGGCTTGCGGCGCAATCTGCGGCCAGAACTGCGGTTGGCAAATCTAGACTTCAAGAATCTCGTTCTCTTTGTGCTTGCCGATTTCATCGGCGCGCTGAATCATGCGGTCGGTGAGTTCCTGAATCTCCTCTTTGGCGCGGTACAGGTCGTCCTCGGAGATCAACTTCTCTTCTTCCAGTTCGCGCGCGGTCTCAATGGCGTCGCGGCGCAGGTTGCGGATGGCGACGCGCGCCTCTTCCACGCGCCTGGCGACCAGTTTCACCAACTCCCGCCGCCGCTCTTCCGTGAGGGGCGGGATGACCAGGCGGATGATCTTGCCGTCGTTCATCGGCGTTAGCCCCAGGTCCGACTTCAGGATGGCCTTTTCAATGGCGGTCAGCCCCGCTTGATCCCACGGGCGGATGGCGAGCAGGCGCGGCTCGGGAACGGCAATGCTGGCGAGTTGGTTCAGCGGCGTGGGGACGCCGTAGTAGTCCACCATCAGCCGCTCCACGAGCGCGGGCGACGCCCGGCCCGTGCGGATGCCGACCAGGTCAGACGAAAGGGCCTCCAGCGCCTTTTCCATGCGTTGTTCGGTTTCGGTTAGCAGTTCCTTGATCATGGTGCACCTGCCCTAGCCGATTGGGGCGGCTACTCCCGTCCTAGTGGTAGATGAGCGTGCCGATGGGCTCGCCCAGCAGGACTTTTTCCACGCTGTGCGGTTCCCACAGGTTGACGACGACGATGGGCATGTCATTGTCCATGCACAGGCTGATGGCCGTGCTGTCCAACACGCCCACGCGCAGGTTCAGGGCCTCAATGTAGGTCAGGCGCTCAAAGCGCTTGGCCTCGGGATGCTTCTTCGGGTCTGCATCGTAGACGGCGTCCACCTTGGTGGCCTTGATGAGCACGTCGGCGTTGATTTCCACGGCGCGCAGGGCCGCGGCTGTGTCGGTGGTGAAGAACGGGTTGCCGGTGCCCGCGCCCATGATGACGACACGCCCCTTCTCCAGGTGGCGGATGGCGCGCAGGCGGATGTAAGGCTCGGCGACGGCGCGCATCTCTATGGCCGTCTGCACGCGGGTGTCCAGGCCCGCGCGCTCCAGCGCATCTTGCAACGCCAGGGCGTTCATGACCGTGGCCAGCATGCCCATGTGATCGGCGGTAGCGCGCTCCATGCCGTGGCTTATGCCATCAATGCCGCGCCAGATGTTGCCCGCGCCCAGGACAATGGCGACCTCGGCCCCGTGGGACTTGATGGTGGCGATCTTGGCGGCTAGGGTCTCCGCCGCTTCGGGGTCAATGCCGTAGCCCTTCGGGCCCGCGAGCGCTTCCCCGCCGACTTTGAGCAGAATCCGCTTGTACTTTAGTTCTGGCATACTCATCTCCACGGGCGCGTAGCCCGAAAAGAAGGGATGCAGCGCCGGCTGCATCCCTTGTCCCGATTCACAGTTCCTCGCCCACCTCGTAGCGGATGAAGCGCCGGACCCGGGTGTTCTCGCCGACCTTCGCCGCCACCTGGGTTACCAGGTCTTGGACGGTCATCGTCTCATCTTTGATGAACGCCTGACGGAGCAGGCAGACCTCGTTGTAGAACTTGTCCAGTTTGCCCTGGACGATCTTCTCCACGACCTCGGCGGGCTTGTTGCCCTCAATCTCGCTCAAGGCTGCGCGGCGCTTCTCCTCCAGCACCTCCGCCGGGATGTGTTCGGGCGACAGGTACTTGGGCGCCATGGCCACCACGTGCATGGCCAGGTCCTTGGCCAACTGCTGGAATTCGGCCGTGCGCGCCACGAAGTCGGTCTCGCAGTTCACCTCCACCAGGCCGGCGACGCGGCTCCCCGGGTGCACGTAGACGCCGATGACGCCTTCGGGGACTTCGCGGTCGGCGCGCTTGGCAGCGGCAGCCAACCCTTTCTCCTTGAGGTATGCGATGGCCTTCTGGAAATCGCCACCGTTGGTCTCCAGAGCCTTCTTGCAATCCAAAACCCCTGCGCCTGTCTGCTCGCGCAGTTCCTTAATCATTGTTGCCGTGATCTCCATGAGATGCTCCTTGCATTGATGTGCGTTGTCATGCGCCCGCGGCCTCGCGCCGTCGGCGCCCGTTGTGTTCCCGCGATGCGCGCGGAGAGATTCCGTGGCCGAGGCTAGTCTTCCTCGCCCTCGTCGCCCTCTACGTCTTCGGCCTCGTGCTCCTCAGTCTCCTCTTCATCCTCGGTCGCAAATAGGCCCGAACGCAGCTTGGCCAGCGTGGCCTCGCCGAGGTAACGCTCGTCGTCATCGTCGTATTCGTAGGCGTATTCCTCTTCTGCGGCCTCGCCCTCGGTCCGCGCCGCCTCTGCTGCCGCCTGGGCTTCGCGGGCGGCCTCTTCCTCGGCCTCCATGGTGCTCCGAATCGCCAGGCCCTCCAGCACCGCGTCGGCGATTTTAGACGTCATCAGGCGAATGGCGCGGATGGCGTCGTCGTTGGACGGGATGACGTAGTCCACCGGGTCCGGGTCGCAGTTGGTGTCCACCATGGCGATGACCGGGATGCCCAGGGTGCGCGCTTCTTTGATGCCGATTTCCTCGCGTTTGACATCCACGACGAACAGCAGGTCGGGCAGGCGCGTCAGTCGGCGAAGGCCGCCAAACCGAACGTGCAACTTGTCCAGTTCGCGCTGGTACAGCAGGATTTCCTTCTTGGTCAGGCGGTTGATGTCGCCGCTCTCAAAACGCCGCTCCAGGGCTTCCATGTAGTCAATGCGCTGGCGGATGGTGCGGAAGTTGGTCAGCGTGCCGCCCAGCCACCGCTGGTTGACGAATGGCATGTTGCAGCGGGTCGCTTCTTCGGCGATGGTCTCCTGCGCCTGCTTCTTCGTCCCGACGAACAGGACGATGCCGCCGTTGCCCACAGTGTCGCGCGTAACGTTGTAGGCGGCTTCCAGCCTGGTCAGCGTCTGCTGCAGGTCAATGATGTGAATCCCGTTGCGCTCCGTGAAGATGAAGGGCTTCATCTTCGGGTTCCACCGCCGCCTGCGGTGCCCAAAGTGAACGCCCGCCTCCAGGAGTTCCTTCATTGAAACGATACCCATATTCCCTCCGTTTTTTCTTCCGCCTTCGTCGTCCCGCGAGGAGAACCGCCGAGGCCCATGGCCGGTCGTGCGGCACGGCTCCCGCAGTTGGAAGGCGTGCAAAATTATCGGATGCCCTCGGCATCCGACTGCGTACTATACCACAAAGGGGCCTTTTCTCCAAATCCGGCGGCGCGGCGACACGGTCTCGGGCTTGCATCCGCGGATAACACGGATGGCACGGATGGGGGTTGGAGATTCCTCGGGCTTCGCCGCTCGGAATGACACAAGTGCCCCGTCGCCCGCCTGGGCGGGAGAGGGTTGGTGAGGGCCACGCTCCCTCGCCCTCCGGGAGAGGGCTGGGGTGAGGG
>JBBIHX010000090.1:0-11265 GCA_037446815.1 Caldilineae bacterium
ATGCAGGCGGCACGGTTGACATATCCGCACAAGTGCGTGTACAATATCCCATGTGGAGGGATTGTGCGCATGTGGTGCCCGGGCGCACCCATCAATTGCCTGTTCGGGAGGGAGCATGAACGAGCGTCAACTGCTGATGATTCCTGGCCCCATCTCCTTTGATCCCGCCGTGTTGCGGGCCATGTCTATCCCCACCGACAGCCATGTCAGTCAGGAATTCGTTGACCTGTTCGGGCAGGTTCTGGACGACATGCTCCAGGTCTTCCTCGCGCCGCACGGATATCCGTTTGTGGTGGCCGGCTCGGGGACGCTGGCCATGGAGTTGGGCCTGGCGAACCTGGTGGAGCCGGGGGACCGCGTCCTTGTCCTGCGCACGGGCGTGTTCGGCGAGCGATTCAGCGACATCGCCCGCCGCCAGGGCGCCGAGGTGGACGAAATCGTCGCGCCGCTGGGCGACGTGCCCGATATGGGCGAGGTGGAGGCCAAACTGGCCTCGGCGGCGTACAAGGTGATGACCGCAACCCACGTGGACACGTCCACGGGCGTGGCGGTGGACGTCAAGGCGCTGGCCGCGCTGGCGAAAAAGTATGGCGCGTTGTCGGTGGTGGATGGCGTATGCGCCACGGCGGGCATGGAGTGTCGGCAGGAAGAGTGGGGCGTGGACGTGTACCTGACGGCATCGCAGAAGGCTATCTCGGTGCCGCCGGGCCTGGCCCTGCTGGTGGCCAGCGAGCGGGCGATTGACGCCTTCCGCAAGCGGAAAACGTTGGTGCGCAGTTACTACGCCGACTGGGGCAAGTGGCTGCCCATCATGGAATCGTATCGGGCGCGCAAAGCGGCCTACTTCGGCACGCCGGCGGTCAATCTCGTCTATGCATTGCGGGTGAGCCTGGGGCAGATTCTGGCCGAGGGCATGGAGGCGCGGTTCCGGCGGCATGGGCGGCTCAGCGACGGGTTCAAGGCGGGGATGAGCGCGTTGGGCCTGCGGCAGGTGCCGGTGCGCCCGGAGATCGCGGCCACCACGCTGACAGCGGTTTACTATCCCGATGGCATCGGCGCGGAACTGCTGGCGAAGGTGGCGCAAGAGGGCGTGGTTGTGGCGGGCGGCCTGCATCCCGACATCAAGGCGAAATACTTCCGCGTGGGCCACATGGGGCCGGCGGGCCCGTCGGACATCCTGGCAACGGTGGGAGCCATTGAGCGCGGGCTGGGGGCTTTGGGCCATCCTGTGGAACTGGGGTGCGGCGTGGAGGCGGCGCAGCGGGCCATGGGACTGTAGGCGGACTTTGCCGTGCGTTGAACTTTCGGGGCGCCGCCGTTGTACATCTTCTAGAGGGAGAGTTTCTGTGGCAGAGGGTGAGGATATAACCCTCGTCTCCCAAGCGCAAGCGGGCGACGTAACCGCCTTTGAGGCGCTGTACAAGAAGTACAGCACGATGGTGTTCCGCACGGCCTACGCCATCCTGCGCGACCGGTACGCCGCCGAAGAGGTAACGCAGGAGTGTTTCGTCCGCGCGTACCGCAGCCTGCGACAGGTGGAGCAGTGCGATTCGCTGGGGCCGTGGCTCCATCGCATCGCCGTGAACCTGAGTTACAACTGGTGGAGGCAGACGCACCGATACCAGATTCTGCCCCTGGACTTCCTGACCTGGGCGGACCACTCGGCGCGATCCGAGTCGCCGCAAGCGGCGCTTGCTCGCGCCGAAACCGGCAGCGTGTTGGCGCAGGCGCTGGAGTCGCTGGGGTTTGACCAAAGGGCTGTCTTGATTCTGTTCTATCTCGGCGGGTTCTCATTAGAGGAAATCGCGTACATTCTGGATTGCCCCGTCGGGACGGTGAAGTCCCGATTGCATTACGGGCGCGCCAAACTCAAGCGGGTCTTGGAGCAGTGGCAGGGCGCCAAGCCCGAGGTGGTGTACGAATTCTGATGATGTGGAGACGCGCAAGTCGCATCCCCGATGAAGAGTTGGACTGGGCGATCCGCGCCGCGCTGAGGGCGGAGACCGAGGGCATGGAACCTTCGCCCGAGGTGTGGGATCGGGTGCGCGCGCGGATAGAGAATGCTCGCCCTGAGCAGGCCCGACCATCGCGGGCGGTGGTCTGGCAGAACCGTCTGGCGGCCCTGGCCCAGGCGGCGGTTTTGGCTGTCCTCGTGCTGGGGTTCGGCGTGGGGATCAACCGCATATTCCCCTACACCGGTTGGACACAGCCCACCGTCACGACCAGGTCGGCGCACGTGTCCCTGCGTGCTTCCGGACGGTATCCCGATGACGTGCTGACCGCCAAGCGGGTGATGTCCCTGGAGCAGCAGAAACCTGTGCCTGGCGCATGGCGTTGGCCTCAGTAGGCTTGACGGAATGGGAGATTGTGGTATAATACGTAAGGCTCGTTTCACCAAGTTGTTCCGTGCATCACGTCCCCACCGTCGTGGACTTTCTGTAATCGGAAAGGGGGTGGTTGCCGAAACCTGACGCGACACGAACCTCAAGGGTAGTTGGAATCCAACAGATTTCTAAGGAGGAAACAGGAAGATGAACAAGAAGTTCGTGCTGGTTTCGCTGCTCGTTGTCGTTGCCATGGTGCTTGCGGCATGCGGCGGCGGGGGCGAGCAATTGGCCAAGTCCATCAACATGAACCTTGGCACCGAGCCGCCCACGCTGGACCCCGGCCTCGCCACGGACACCACGTCGGTGCAGTGCGATGAGCTGCTGTTCTTGGGCCTGACCGACTTTGACGACAAGACGCTGGAGACGATCCCCGAATTGGCCACCAAGTGGGAAGTCTCGCCCGATGGCCTCACCTGGACGTTCTACATGCGCAAGGACGTCGTCTGGGTGCACTACGACCCGGCGACCAAGAAGGTAACGGAGAAGGGCCCCGTAACCGCCTACGACATTGAGTACGGCGTGAAGCGCACCCTGGACCCGGTTACCGCGTCCGACTACGCGTATGTGGACTACATCATCAAGAACGGCCAGAAGTTCAACACCGGCGAGATCACCGATGCCAACGAGGTCGGCGTGAAGGCGCTGGATGCCTACACCGTGCAGTTCACGCTGGAGAAGCCGGCCGGCTACTTCGCGGGCATCGCCGGCATGTGGGTCAACCGCCCCGTTCCTCGTGAGCCCATTGAGCAGTTCGGCGACAAGTGGACTGAGCCCGGCAACATCTGGACCAACGGCGCCTACATGCTGGAGACCTGGGAGCACGAGTCCAAGATGGTCATGGTGAAGAGCCCGAAGTACTTCAACGCCAAGAACGTCGCCATTGAGACCATCAACTGGGCGATGGTTGTTGAAGAGTCCACGGCCTTCGCCATGTACGAGAACGGCGAACTGGACGTCTCGGGCGTGCCTTCGGCAGACCTGGACCGCGTGAGGGCGGACCCGGTGTTGAGCAAGGAGCTGTACATCGCGCCGGTCCTGTGCACCTACTACTACGGGTTCAACAACACCAAGCCGCCGTTTGACAACAAGTTGGTGCGCCAGGCGTTCTCCATGGCCTTTGACCGCCAGAAACTGATTGACACCGTGCTGAAGGGCGGCCAGAAGCCGGCCAAGACCTTCGCTTGCCCGGGCATCTTCGGGTCGCCGGCGGAAGACCCCAACTTCCCGGCGATTCCGTTTGATCCCGCGAAGGCGAAGCAGTTGCTGGCCGATGCCGGGTATCCCAACGGCCAGGGCCTGCCCGAGATCACCCTGATGTACAACACCTCGGAAGGCCACAAGCGCATCGCCGAGTTCATCCAGCAGCAGTGGAAGGAGAACCTCGGCGTTGAGGTCAAACTGGCCAACCAGGAGTGGGCGGTCTACCTGAAGACGGTCCACGGCCCGGACACGCCGCAGATTTACCGCCTTGGCTGGTGCGCCGACTACCCGGATGAGAACAACTGGGTGCTGGAAGTCTTCCACCCGACGCTCGGCTCCAACGACATCAAGTGGAACAATGCCGAGTTCGCTCGGTTGACCGAAGAGGCGGCGGCTGCCTCCGATCCGGCCAAGCGCAAGGAACTCTACTTCCAGGCTGAGAAGATTCTCACCATTGACGAGGCGGCCATCATCCCCATCTACTACTACACCCGCGTCGTCTGCACCAAGCCTTACGTAGAGCGCACCTACGCTCCGTTGGGCGGCGAGCATATTGACAAGTGGAAAGTCAAAGCCCACTAGTCTAGCCAGAACCCACGGCTACGTAGCCCCTGCTCTGGGGGCTACGTAGCCTTTCTGAATCTCAGGGGAATCAGACCAGAGGACCGCAGAGACGCGGATCAGGACTTGTACAGGCGGCTCTTGCGCCGCCGGGTTTTTTTGGAATAGACCGTTGCATAGGGGGATGGAATGCTAAGATACATCGTGCGAAGAATCTTGTGGATGATTCCGGTATTGCTGTTCATCTCTATCGTAACGTTCGCCTTGTCGCACGCAGTGCCCGGGGGGCCGTTTGACCGCGAGAAGAAACTCCCGCCCGAGGTCGTGGCCAACTTGGAAAAATACTACGGTCTGGACAAGCCCCTCTATCAGCAATACCTGAATTACATTGGCAATATTGTTACGAAGTTTGATTTTGGCCCGTCCATGCGACAACGCGGCCGCACCGTGAACGAGATTTTTGCCGCCCACCTGCCGATTTCCGCGCAATTGGGCGTGTTGGCGCTCCTTGTTGCGCTGATTATCGGCATTCCCCTGGGGATTGTCGCTGCACTCAAACAGAATACCTTCTGGGATTATCTCGGCATGGGGGTTGCGGTGTTCGGCGTGTCGGTGCCGAACATCGTGCTGGGGCCGCTGCTCATCTGGATCTTCGCGTTGGCATTGGGCTGGTTCCCGGTGGCGGGCTGGGGCAAGCCCTCGCAGATGGTGCTGCCGGCCATCGCCCTGGGGCTGGGCTCCTCGGCCATCATCGGGCGACTGACCCGCGCCAGCATGTTGCAGGTCATCCGCGAGGACTACATCCGCACGGCGCGCTCCAAGGGCCTCACGGAGCGGATCATCATGGTTCGCCACGCCCTCAAGAACGCATTCATCCCCGTGGCGACCGTGCTGGGGCCGATGTTTGCCGCGCTGACCACCGGCACCTTCGTGGTGGAGCAAATCTTCGCGATTCCCGGGATGGGCAAGTACTTCATCACCAGCGTTACCAACCGCGACTACGCGGTGGTGATGGGCACCACGCTTCTGTACGCCGTCTTCCTGGTCATCGCGAACCTTGTGGTGGACATTACCTACGCGTTCCTGGACCCGCGTATTCGCTATACATAACATGATTTTGGACCCGTCCTCCCTCCGGCCGTCGGCGGATGTACGCGCCAGGGCGGAAGGCGAGGGCAGGAGGAGGAGATAGAATGACCGTTCAAGAGCGAGCCGCGAGCAGACTCGCGGTGCGTGAGCAGCGCGAAACCAACCTATGGGCCGACGCGTTCCGCCGACTCATCCGCAACCGAGCGGCCCTCGTGGGCGGCCTCATCGTCCTGGGCCTGATCCTGACGGCGATCTTCGCGCCCCAACTTGCGCCCATGCATTACGCCGAAGGCGATTCGTACAACGCCCAGACCGTGCCCTCCTGGCTTGTGCCGTTCCTGCCCATCAAGAACATCCAGTCGTATGCGAAGATCAATAACAACTTCATCTTCGGGTCGGATGAACTGGGCCGCGATATCCTGAGCCGCATCATCTACGGCACGCGCGTGTCGCTGCCGGTGGGGTTCATGGGCGCCCTCACGGCCCTCATCATCGGCTTGGTGTACGGCTGCATCTCCGGCTACTACGGCGGCAAGGTGGACAACATCATGATGCGCATCGTGGACATCATGTACGCTTTCCCCACGATGCTCCTCATCATCCTGCTGATGGCGTTCTTCAAGTCCACGTTCGCCCAGGTGCAGGAGCCGGGCACCATAGCCTACACCTTCAACCAAATCAACAAGGTCGTGGACCGATTCCTGGGGCTGCAGGGCGGCGGCATGTTGTTCATCTTCATGGGCATCGGCCTGACGGCATGGATGGGCATGGCGCGCCTGGCCCGCGGGCAAATCCTCTCCCTGAAGGAGAAGGAGTTCATTGAGGCGGCCCATACCGTGGGCGCGGGCGATTTGCGCATCATCGTGCGCCACATCCTGCCCAACATCCTGGGCCCGTGCATCGTCGCCGAGACCCTGGCCATTCCCGGGTACATCAACTACGAGGTGTTCCTCTCCTTCATCGGCCTGGGAGTGGACGCGCCGACCCCGTCCTGGGGCTCCATGATTTCCGAAGGGTCGCGCTCCATCCGTTCCTACCCGCACATGATTCTGTTCCCGGCGCTGGCGCTGTCCATCACCATGTTCGCGTTCAACTTCCTCGGCGATGGCCTGCGCGACGCCCTGGACCCGCGCATGCGAGGAACATCGTAGCCGCAATCCAGACGAAGGGCGCGTGGGGCGTGGACCGACGGAGCAGGCGCGAGCAAATCCGATACGAGAACCGCAGCACCCGTAGAGGGGAGCCCCTCCAGGGCTGCGGTTCTCCTGTCGCGGCGCGGCGGTGAGTCGTATGGCGGACCTCCTGCAGCCGCGCCCCCCGCGAATGGCCGCCAACCGCTCCTGGCTGTGGATTCTGGTGGGCGCGCTCGTGGTCGGGTGCCTGGTGTTCTCGTGCGCGGCGGGCGGCCTGGTGTACCTCATCTCGTCGGGACGCATCTTCCCGGGGAGCCGCACGCCCGCGGCGGCAACTCCGGGCGCGTCGCCGGCGGCCACCCAACCGACGCATGGGGCCGCGCTGGATCTGCGACTCATGGCAGACCCGCCCACCACGCTGGACCCGGCGGTGGTGGAAGATAGCGCCTCTGCCGAGTTCGTGGACAAAATCTACTCCGGCCTGGTGGGGCTGGACGCAGACCTGAACGTGGTGCCCGACATCGCCGAGCGGTGGGACGTCAGCGCCGACGGCACGGTGTACACTTTCTACCTGCGCTCCAACGTGTACTTTCACAACGGGCGGAAGGCCACGGCACAGGATTTCAAATACTCCGTGGAGCGGGCATGCGACCCGGCGACCCGCTCGCCCGTGGCGCGGGCCTACCTGGGCGACATCGTGGGCGCCGAGGAGAAACTGGACGGGCGCGCGTCCGAGGTCAGGGGCGTGGAGGTCATAGACGACGCCACCGTTCGCATCACCATCCGCGCCGCAAGGGCCTCGTTCCTGGCCAAGTTGACGTACCCGACCGGCTTCTTCGTGGCCAAAGAGGTGGTTCAGAGCGGTTCCGGCTGGTGGCGAAAGCCCGTCGGGACAGGGCCTTTCCGGTTGCAGTCGTGGGATAGCAAGCAGATCGTCCTGGAGAAGAACGAGCGTTACTACCAGCCGCTGGGCGATGTGCGGACAGTTACGTACCTCTTCGGCGGGGGCGCGCCCGTTACCATGTACGAGCAGGGCGAATTGGACGCGGCTCCCGTGGGCGTGGCCGACATTGAGCGCGTCCTGGACGAGGCGAATCCGCTCCACTACGAGGTGCAGGAGACGCCCTTGCTGTACACCCAGTATGTGGGCTTCAACGTGCGGCAACCGCCGTTTGACGACCCGATGGTGCGCAAGGCGTTCGCCCTGGCGACGAACAAGCAGGCCATGGCCGACGTGTTCTTCAAGCGAACGCGCGTGCCCGCGGCGGGAATCCTGCCGCCCGGAATGCCCGGCTACAACCCGGACCTGCGGGCGATTCCGTTTGACCCCGAGAAGGCCCGCGAGGCGCTGCAGGCCTCGCGCTACGGGTCGGCGGAGGCCCTGCCCGCCATCACGTTCACCGTAACCGGCGAGGGGGCCACAAATCGGTTCGCCGAGTTGTTGGCGGGGATGTACGAGGAAGTGCTGGGCGTGCGCCTGGAGATAGAGCAGGTGGACTGGGCCACGTACCTGCAGGAACTGAACGCGCACAAACTCCAGATGTTCACGCTGGCCTGGAGCGCCGACTACCCGGACCCGGAGAACTTCCTGGAGACGCAGTTCCATTCCAAGAGCGAGTTGAACAACACCGGCTACAGCGACCCGGAGGTGGATCGGCTGCTGGAGCAGGCCATGACCGAGAACGACACGGCCACGCGCCTGGCGCTGTACCGGCAAGCGGAGCAGCGCATCGTGGACGACGCGGCGTGGATTCCGCTGTTCCACGGGCTGGACTACACGCTGGTCAAGCCGTACCTGCGCGGGCTGAAGGTTACCGCGCAGGGGACGTATCACCTGCAAGAGGTTTTCGCGGCAACGCGGTAGCGGGGCGGTTGGCGCCGCAGAGGCGGGTGCTCCGCGCCCTCGGCATGACGGTTGCCAACAGGCTCTGCGCCGACTGAAAATGAAACGCAACTTGCCTATCTTGCGGTTCCTGTGTACAATGCAAGACGTTGCCGCAGGGGCCTCAGGAGCGGCTGCTATTATCCCTGTGGAGGAGTAGTAATGGGAACTATTCTGGAAGTGAAGGGACTCAAGACCCAGTTCTTCACCCAGGATGGCATCGTCAACGCGGTGAACGGGATTTCGTACACCGTGGACGAGGGCGAGACGCTGGGGATCGTGGGGGAAAGCGGGTGCGGCAAGAGCGTGAGCGTGCTCTCCGTGATGCGCCTGATTCCCCAGCCGCCTGGCAAGATCGTCGGCGGGCAGGTGATCTTTGAGGGGCGCGACCTGCTCAAGTTGAGCGAAGACGAGATGCGCCAGGTGCGCGGCAACAAAATCTCCATGGTGTTCCAGGACCCCATGACCTCGCTGAACCCGGTGCTTACCATCGCCCGCCAGATGACCGAAGGCATGGAACTGCACCTGGGGCTGGATCACCAGCAGGCCCGCAAGCGCGCCATTGAACTCCTGGAGATGGTCAACATCCCCCAGGCCAAGGACCGCATTGACGACTATCCGCACCAGTTCTCCGGCGGCATGCGCCAGCGCGTGATGATCGCCATGGGCCTGTCCTGCAACCCGCAGTTGCTCATCGCCGACGAGCCGACCACGGCGCTGGACGTTACCATTCAGGCGCAGATTCTGGACCTGGTGCGCGACCTGAAGCAGAAGATCGGCATGGCGATTATCTGGATTACTCACGACCTGGGAATTGTGGCGGGCCTGGCCGACCGGGTGCTCGTCATGTATGCGGGCTACATCATAGAGTCGGCCCCCGTGAAGGAAATCTACGGCGACCCGCGCCACCCCTATACGCTGGGGCTGCTGGGCTCCATCCCGCGCCTGGACGCCGAGCGCAAGAAGAAACTGACGCCGATTGAGGGTCTGCCGCCCGACTTGATTGACCCGCCGCCTGGCTGCCCATTCGCGCCTCGGTGCCGGTTCGCCATTGAGCAGTGCCTGGCCGAGAACCCGACCCTTCAACCGGTGGCGCTGAACCACCACGTGGCCTGCTGGGTGGATACCAAGAGAGGAGTGGCGTAAGATGGCTGAAGCAGAAGTGCTCGTCAAGGTTGAAGGCCTCAAGATGTATTTCCCCATCACCCAGGGGATCGTAATCCAGCGCCACATCGGGGACATCAAGGCGGTGGACGGGATAGACTTCTTCATCCGCCGAGGCGAGACGCTGGGCCTGGTGGGCGAAAGCGGCTGCGGCAAGTCCACCACGGGGCGGGCCGTCCTGCAATTGTATCGCCCCACCGCGGGGAGCGTGTACTTTGAAGGGCAGGACCTGACCAAGATGAAGGGCGAGAAACTGCGCCAGATGCGCCGCAAGATGCAGATGATCTTCCAGGACCCATATGCGTCGCTGAACCCGCGCATGACGGTGGGGAACATCATCGGCGAGCCGCTGGAGGTGCACAACATCCTGCGCGGCAAGGCGCTGAAGGAGCGCGTGCAGGAACTGCTGCAGGTGGTGGGGCTGAACCCGTACTTCATCAACCGCTACCCCCACGAGTTCTCCGGCGGCCAGCGACAGCGCATCGGCATCGCGCGCGCCCTGGCCGTCCAGCCGTCGTTCATCGTCTGCGACGAGCCGATTTCGGCCCTGGACGTGTCCATCCAGGCGCAGATTATCAACCTGCTGGAAGAGTTGCAGGAGCAGTTCGGCCTCACGTACCTGTTCATCGCCCACGACTTGAGCGTGGTGCGCCACATCAGCGACCGCGTGGCCGTCATGTACCTGGGCAAACTCATGGAGATGACCACGAGCCTGGAACTGTACAAGAACCCGCTGCACCCCTACACCAAGGCGCTGCTGTCGGCGGTTCCCATTCCGGACCCGGTGGTGGAGGAGAAGCGCAAGCGCATCATTCTGGAGGGCGACGTGCCCAGCCCGGCCAACCCGCCCAAGGGGTGCAACTTCGTTACCCGCTGCCCCATGCGCATGGACATCTGCAAGGAGCAGGAGCCCGAATTCCGCGATGTGGGCGGGGAGCACTTCGTGGCGTGCTGGCGCGTGTCGTAGGATTCGGATTTCGCGCATTCAAAAGCCTCTCCGCGCAGGAGGGGCTTTTGTTTATGTTCATCGGGCAGTCGTCATCGGAGGGGAGATGCTACAACGAGCGTGTGTGGACGAAGCAGAATACGCGCAACTGACGCAGGCTTTTGGCCCGTGCGTCCGCCGATCCTACGAGGTCCCCATGTCCGCGGCAAGCCTTGACGAGTGGACGCGGCGGGTCGCGCGGGGGCGGCGCGGCGAGGTGGGCATGGTCATCGCCGACCGCGCGGGCCACATCCTCACGCACACCAAGCCCTTCTACCCGGCGGGCGTGTTCCGCATCCCCACCGGCGGCATCGGCGAGAGCGAGGGCGTGCTGGACGCCCTGCGCCGCGAGGTGTGGGAAGAGACGGGGCTGGAGGCCGAAGTCCGCCGCCTGCTGGCCGTGGTGGAATACCGCTTCACCGACGGCGCGCGCGAGGTGCGATTCGCGACGTACCTCTTCCTGCTGCAGGCCGATGGCGGGGCGCCGCGCGTGCAGGACGCCAATGAGCGCATCATGGCCTTCGGGGGGACCGACGCGGCGGGCTTGCTCCGCATCGCCGAGCAGTTGGAGAGCCTGCCGGGCGACTGGAGCGATTGGGGGCGCTTCCGGGCGGTGGCCCACCGCGTGGCGGCGGAGACGCTCGCCCCGTGAAGAGGGGCGAGAGGCCGCCCAACAGGCCGCGCCCCTCGCCCATGGGATAACCGGCCCCGCGGGCCGGAGGAGGCAGCGGCAATCGGGCCGCTGCGGGCCTATCCTACGCGCTTTCGCCGCAGGGTCAAGTCGGAGCCGTAGGGCATTCGGTTCCATGTTGTGTTGGTGAAACGCCTGGGCACTCTCCTCATGTGTCGTTGCGAGCGAAGCGA
>JBBIHX010000091.1:0-11226 GCA_037446815.1 Caldilineae bacterium
GCGGACGCCGGCGCGCGTGCGCCTGCTCGGCGCGGGGCTGGCGGGAGCGGGCGCGGGGCTGGCGCTGGCGTCCCCGTTCATCGTGGGCTGGTTCACGGAGCGAAAGACCTTCTTCCCGCCCTCTGTGTACGCGGCGTTTCCCCGCCTGGTGAGCGATACGGTGCATCCCAACGTGATGGCGGGCGCGCTTCTGGGCGCGGTGTTCATCGCGGTGGCGTGGTCGTTCAAGCCCCCGAAGGCGGGGCGAGGCGGGGCGTTCTGGGGACGACTCATCGGGGCGCGGGGCATCTGGATCGGCGGCGCCCTGCTGATGCTCCTGGTGTTGTTCCTCACCAAGTCGCGCGGGGCGTATGGGGCGTTCGTGCTCGGCTGCCTCGTCCTCGCGTTTCTGATGGCGCGGCGGCGGGCGGCGATGGCGGCGCTCTTGGGCGCGGCGCTGGTCGTCCTCGTGCTCGTGTGGGCGAGGCAGGGCGCGCCGCTGGATGCGCTGGGCGACTCCGAGATTCTGGACACGTCCAGTTTCGCCTTCCGACAGCGGATGTGGCACTACGCGCTGCTGTTGGTGGGCGATTTCCCGCTCACGGGGGTGGGGATGGGCGGGTTCAACACGGCGCTGGCTGACCTGTACGGGTATGCGGCGTTCGGGCAGCCGGGGGCGCATAGTCTGTACTTGCAGGCGGCGCTGGATTTGGGATTGCCGGGCTTGGCGGCGTTCCTTGCGTTGGCTGCTGCGGCCCTGGCGCGGGCGGGAGCCGGCCTGCGACGAATGCGGGCGAGGGGCGATGCCCTGTGGCCGCTGGCGGCGGGCGGGATCGCGGGCTTGGGGGCGATGCTGGGCCAGGGGACGGTGGACCTGGCGGTGTGGGGCACGAAGGGGGCGTTCATGCTGTGGGCGCTGTTGGCGTTGCTGTACGGCCTGGGCAGCGCGGCGCAGTGGGGCGGCGGGAGTAACCGCGAAGCCACGGGAGGCCGAGATTCTTCGGCGCTTCGCGCCACAGAATGACGGTTTTGTAACCGCGAATCCACGCGGATGGGGCTGGTAGGCCACGTGCGACGCACCTCCGAGGTGCGTCGCACGTGGTTCCCCGGTCTCGCGCTATCCACGCGACGGGGGAAGAGATTCGGTTGCATCTTGTGTCGGTCTGCCCCGCACGCCGCCTCCCAACTCTGTCATGCTGAGCCGAAGGCGAAGCATCTCGGTCAGCGAGATTCTTCGCGGCTTCGCCGCTCAGAATGACGGTAGATGCCAACAGACTTCGGAGCCGACCTGGGGAAGGTTCGGTTTCGCCACGGCTTGCCTGTGTGTGGTAGAATACGGGGCAAGGGAGGCGAAGGTGGACGAGAGCGAACGCTACATGCCCAAGGTGCTGCAACTGTATCTGGAGATTAGCCAGTACCCGATCCTGGCGTCGCGCATTCGCGAGCGGATGCGGCAGGAGTTGTTCTCGCGCGGGGTCATCAGCCAAGAGCGGTTTGAGGCCGAGGCGCGCGAGAAAGCCATCCTGTCCCAGCAGCGCGAGGGGCTTTCAGACCCGCTGGTGCAGGAGTCGGCGGAGATGTGGAATGAGCGGCTGCGGCAGATTCGCGACACGCTCACCGACTTCTACTTCGCGTACAACCTGCCGCACGATCTGTTCCGCCGCATCGTGAGCGAGGTGCTGGGGCCGCAGCGCCTGGCAGAGGATGACATCCTCACGTTCAACCCCGAACTGGCGCCGTGGGATATCCTGTTCGCCAAAGGCGAGGAGTACGAGGCCCTTCCCCCCGAGCGCCGGGCGCGCATCCAACACCACTTGCAGGAGATCATCGTCGTGCTGTTGAAGGCGATGATCAGCGATCACCTGCAGTTTGTGGGCCTCGCGCGCAGTGTGTTCACCATCCGCGACCTGAAGGAGATTCGCACGCGGCGCATCGGCCGGGGCAAGATCGGGGGCAAGGCCGCGGGTATGCTCTTGGCGTGGAAGATTCTCCAGACCGACGACTCGGAGGTGGCGCGGCGGTTGCGCCCGTTGGTGAGCATCCCCGATTCGTACTACGTGGGCGCCGATGTGTACTACGACTTCCACGCGTACAACCACCTGCTGGAATACGTGAACCAGAAGTATCGGCCGCAGGAGGAAATTGAGCAGGCGTATCCCCGCATCTACGACATCTATCGCCAGGGGCGTTTCCCGCCCGAAATCACCCGCGCATTCCGCGATTTGCTGGAGGAAATCGGGCCGGTGCCCATCATCGTGCGGTCGTCCAGCCTGCTGGAGGATAGTTTCGGCACGTCCTTCGCCGGCAAGTACGAGAGCCACTTCTGCCCGAATCAGGGCACGCTGGACGAGAACCTGTCGGCGCTGTGCGATGCCATTGCGCGCATCTACGCCAGCGTGGTGAATCCGGCGGCGCTGCTGTATCGCAAGAAGATGGGGCTGGTGGACTACGATGAGCGCATGGCGATCCTCATCCAGAAGGTGCAGGGGCAGCGGTACGGGCGATGGTTCTTCCCGGCGGTGGCGGGGGTTGCCTTCAGCCGCAACCCATTTCGGTGGAACCCACGCATTCGCAGGGAGGCCGGCCTGGTGCGCATGGTGTGCGGGCTGGGGACGCGCGCCGTGGATCGCGTGCCCAACGATTACCCGCGGATGGTGGCGCTGAGCCATCCCACGCTTCGGCCCGAAGTCAGCGTTGCCGACGTGCGGCGCTACTCTCAGCATTACATAGATGTGCTGGACATGGCGGACAACGCATTCCGCTCACTTCCCATCGCAGAGGTAGTCGGGGAGGACTACGAGGCGCTTCCGTACCTGGTATCGTGGGACTATGGTGATTACTTCTCGCCCATGCGGCCCTTTGAGAGGGATTCCAGGGTCGGCATGGTGTTCACGTTTGACCGTCTGCTGACGGAGACGACATTCGCCGCCGATATGCGGGATCTTCTGGGATTGTTGGAGCGCCACTACGGCCGTCCGGTGGACATGGAGTTCACGCTGGACATACCGGCGGGCAGCACCCGTCCGCAGCCGCACATCCGCCTGCTCCAGTGCCGCCCCCAGGCGAGCATGGCGGAGGCGGAGGGGGTCTCGGTGCCGGACATCCCCGAGGAGCGGGCGCTGTTCATCACGCGCCGGCTGGTACCCCACGGGCGCGTGAGCGGCATCCGGTACGTTATCTATGTCAGCCCAGATGCCTATGCCGCACTGCCGACTGCTTCGCAGAAGGCCGAGGTGGCGCGGGTGGTGGGTCGCCTGAATCAGAAACTGGCGGGCGAAACCTTCATTCTCATGGGGCCTGGGCGCTGGGGCAGTTCCAGCATAGACCTGGGGGTCAAGGTTACCTACGCGGACATTTACAACGCGCGTATGCTGGTGGAACTGGGGGTGTCGGGCACGGAGACCAGCCCAGAGGTCTCCTACGGGACGCACTTCTTCCAAGACCTGGTGGAGGCGCAGATCTATCCCCTCGCGATTTTCCCCGATGCGCCGGGCGCGCTGTTCAAGACGCAGTTCTTTGAGGAGAGTCCGAACGCGCTGGCGTCGCTGTTGCCGGAGGACGCCCGCTGGGCGGAGGTGGTGCGCGTGCTGGATGTGCCTGCGCTCACGGGCGGCAAGCGGCTGGAGGTCGTGATGGACAGCGACGAGGAGATCGCCGTGGGGTATGTGAGGTAGGTGGGTCAGATGCGTGTCATGGTGTTGCGAAAACCCGCGATGGCAGAGGACACGCCGCTGGAGTTGGCGAACCTGCCCGAGCCACAGCCAGGCCCAGGCCAGGTGCGAATCCGGATAGGCGCGTGCGGCGTGTGTCATACGGACTTGCACACGGTGGAAGGGGAACTGCGCCTGCCGAAGTTGCCGCTGATACCCGGGCACCAGGTCGTGGGTGTCGTGGATGAAGTGGGCGAGGGCGTGCAGACGGTGGGTCGGGGCCAGCGGGTCGGCGTGGGCTGGCTGGGCTGGACGTGCGGCGTGTGCGAATTCTGCCGCAGCGGGCGCGAGAACCTGTGCGAGCGCGCCGAGTTCACGGGCCTGCACCGCGACGGGGGATACGCTGAGTACATGGTGGCCGATGCGCGGTTCGTGTATCGCGTGCCCGACGGGTTCTCGGATATTGAGGCGGCGCCGCTGCTGTGCGCGGGTATCATCGGCTATCGGGCGCTTCGGCTGAGCGGCGTGCAGCCTGGGCAGAACCTGGGCCTGTACGGGTTCGGAGCGTCGGCGCACATCGTGCTCCAGATTGCCCGCTTCTGGGGGTGCCGCGCCTATGTGTTCACGCGGGGCGAGGCGCACCGTGCGCTGGCGCGGGAACTGGGCGCGGTGTGGGCGGGCGGCGCGGAGGATGACCCAGGGGCGGCGATGCACGCCAGCATTATCTTCGCGCCGGCGGGGGAGTTGGTGCCGATGGCGTTGCGCGCGCTCGCGAAGGGCGGGACGCTGGCGCTGGCAGGCATCACGATGAGCGATGTCCCGCAGATGCCCTACGATTTGCTGTACCACGAGCGGACGGTGCGGAGCGCGGCCAACAGCACGCGGGAGGATGCCCTGGGCCTGCTGGAGGTAGCGGCGCAGATTCCGGTGCGCAGCGAGGTGGAAATATACTCCCTGGAAGAGGCCAACCGCGTGTTGCAGCGGCTGAAGGCGCGGAAGGTGCAGGGCGCTGCTGTGCTCGCGGTGGATTAGCGCGGCAATCTTTGTCCCGGGCTCCACACGCTGGCCCTTCGGATTTGACAGAAATGAGAACGTGTGCAAGAATCGCTGTGAGTCTTGCAGCGAGAGGAGGTATTGGAGATGGACACGGAGTATCTCGTTTCTCTGTTTGGCCTGCAGGGGAAGACGGCCTTCATCACGGGGGCGGGCGGCGTTCTGTTCAGCAACGTGGCGCAGGCGCTGGCGAAGGCCGGGGCAAACCTGGTCATCGCAGACCTGGTGGAGGAAGCGGCCCGGGGCGTGGCGGAGCGTGTCGTGGCGGCCGGGGGCGAGGCGCTGGCCGTGCAGGTGGATGTGCTGAACCGCGCGAGCGTGGAGAAGGCGCTGGAGGCAACCCTGGCGCGGTTCGGGCGCGTGGACATCCTCATCAACGGAGCCGGCGGCAACAAGCGCGAGGCTACGACGTCCAAGGACCTGCCCTTCTTTGACCTGCCCGAAGCGGCGGTCCGATGGGTGTTTGACCTGAACCTGATGGGGACGGTGATTCCATGCCAGGTCATCGGCCGGCAGATGGCGCGCCAAGAGTCGGGCGTGATCCTCAACGTTGCGTCCATGGCGGCGATCCGCCCGCTGACGAACGTGGTGGCCTACTCGGCGGCGAAGGCGGCGGTGGTCAATTTCACCCAGTGGCTGGCTACGCACATGTCGCAGAACTACTGCACGCAGATTCGCGTGAACGCACTGGCGCCGGGTTTCTTCTTGACCAACCAGAACCGCTACCTGTTGGTGGACGAGCGAACTGGCGAATGGACGGAGCGGGGCAAGACCATCCTTGCCCATACGCCGATGGGGTGCATGGGCGATCCGGAGTTTGACCTCATCGGCGCGGTGCTGTGGCTGGTGTCGCCGGCGGCACGGTTCGTCCACGGCGCGGTGATTCCCGTGGACGGCGGATTTGCGGCGTGCAGCGGCGTTTGATTGCGGCGAACTTCATTGCAGGAGGACAATCTCATGGCATCTGTACCCGAGGCAGCACGACCCCTTGTGGAACTCGCGCCCAAACACCCGTATTTCGTGGGGATAGACTCGGATGGGTGCGTCTTTGACACCATGGAAATCAAGCACAAGGAGTGCTTCATCCCCAACATCATCCGCTACTGGCGGCTTCAGCCCGTGTCCAAGTACGCGCGCGAGGCGGCGGAGTTCGTGAACCTGTATTCCAAGTGGCGTGGCATCAATCGCTGGCCGGCGCTGGTGATGGTGTTTGACCTGCTGCGCGAGCGGCCTGAAGTCCAGCGACGGCACGCCGCCATACCCGAAGCGCCCCAGGTTCGCCAGTTCATCGCGTCGGGCAGGCCGCTGAGCAACGACTCGCTCAAGCAGTTGATCGCCGAGACGCAAGACCCCGAACTCGTCCAGGCCCTGGAGTGGAGCGAGGCGGTGAACCGCACCATTGAGGAAATCGTTTTTGGCGTGCCGCCTTTTCCATACGTGCGCGAGAGCCTGGAGATGATGGCTCAGCACGCCGATATGGTGGTGGTATCGCAGACCCCGACCGAGGCGCTGGTGCGCGAGTGGCAGGAGCACGGGATAGACGGCTACGTGGAGGCCATCGCCGGGCAGGAGATGGGCACCAAGGCGGATCATCTGCGGTACGCGGCGGGCGGCAAGTATCCCGCGGGGCATGTGCTGATGATCGGCGATGCGCCTGGGGATTTGAAGGCGGCTCGCGCCAACAATGCGCTGTTCTTCCCTATCAATCCTGGGCGGGAGGATGAGTCTTGGGAGCGGTTCTACAAGGAGGGCTTCCAGAAGTTCATCCGGGGCGAGTTCGCGGGCGAGTACGAGGCGGGCCTGATTCGGGAGTTTGAGGCGCTGCTGCCCGAGACGCCGCCGTGGAAGCGGTGAGCCTTCGCATCGTCCATCCCTGGTGAGAACGAAACGAGCACAGAGGATCGCCATGCGCCTCTGTGCTCGTTTTGTGCGACGGGTGCATTGTGCGCTGGATGTGTCTGGTACCCCCGGAGCGACTCGAACGCTCGCACCCGGCTCCGGAGGCCGGTGCTCTATCCACCTGAGCTACGGGGGCACTGTGGCGAAAGTGTAGCACAGAAGGCCCGATTTGGCAAATGCCCCCTCGGCGGCGAGTCGGTTTCATCTTGTGTTGGTGAAACGCATGAACACTCTCCTCTTGTGTCGTTGCGAGCGAAGCGAAGCAACCTCATGGCCCAGAGATTGCTTCGGGCGCTCCGCGCCCTCGCAATGACAAATACCAACAGACTTTGGAACCGACTCCTCGGCGTCTGCTGTCATTCCGAGCGGCGGGGCTTCACAGGCGGGCAGCCGTGCGGTATAATGCGCGACAGGAGCCGCAATCTGCGATGGAGGTGGCGATGGAGACCAGAATCGGTGCGGCGAGAGGCCCTGTGCCGCCGTTCACGGTGGTGATCTTCGGGGCATCGGGCGACCTGGCGCGGCGCAAGTTGGTGCCGGCCTTGCACAGCCTGTGCTGCGCAGGCTACCTGACGCCAGGGCAGGAGATTGCGGTGGTGGGCGTCGCGCGCACTCCCATGAGCAGCGAGGAGTTCCGCGCCCGCCTGTGGGATGGCGTGGCGGCGTATGCTCGCCTGACGCCCGTTCGGTGCGCGGCGTGGGAGCGCCTCGCGGCCAACATCCACTATGTCCCACTGGACTACGGCGCGACCGAGTCTTACGCCGCGCTGGGCTCGTTCCTAGCGCGCCTGGATGCAGAGCGTGGTGTGGAGCCGGGGCACGGGCGCTGCCTGTTCCACCTGGCCGTGCCTCCCGACTTGTACATCCCCATCGTGGAGCAGTTACGGGACTCCGGCCTGGCGCGCTCGGAGCATGGCTGGAGACGCATCATCATTGAGAAGCCGTTCGGCACCGATGCCCAGAGCGCACGCCGCCTGAATGAGGCCCTGCATTCGGCTTTTCCCGAGGAGCGCGTCTATCGCATTGATCACTATCTGGGCAAGGAGACGGTGCAGAATCTGCTGGTGTTCCGGTTCGCCAATGCCATCTTTGAGCCGCTCTGGAACCGCAACTTTGTGGATCACGTTCAGATTACGGTGGCCGAGTCGGTGGGAGTGGGGCATCGGGGCGGGTACTACGACGGCGCGGGCGTGCTCCGCGACATGTTTCAGAATCACATGCTGCAACTTCTGACGCTGATCGCTATGGAGCCGCCAGCATCCTTTGACGCCAAGATGTTCCGCCAGGAGAAGGTCAAGGTCCTGGAAGTCCTGCGCCCCATCCCGCCGGAGCGCTTGGGCGAGTTCACGGTGCGTGGCCAGTACGACGGCTACCGCGACGAAGAAGGCGTCGCGCCCGATTCGCACACCGCCACGTTCGGGGCACTGAAGGCGTATCTGGACAACTGGCGGTGGGAGGGGGTGCCGTTCTACCTGCGCTCGGGCAAGCGCCTGAAGACGAAGACGACCGAAATCGTCTTGCAGTTCAAGCGGGCGCCCCATCTCGTGTTCCAGAAGGCGGAATGGCAGGCTGTGCCCGCGAACCGATTGTCGTTTTGCCTCCAGCCCGACGAGGGGATGCACCTGCTGCTGGAGATCAAGGCGCCCGGCTTGGAGATGCGGACGCGCACGGTGAACATGGAGTTCCACTATGAGCGCGAATTTGGCCCGACCGGTTTGGCCGAGGCCTACGAGCGGCTCCTGTTGGATGCGGTGCTGGGCGATCCGTCTCTATTTGCCCACTGCGACGAGATTGACCGGGCGTGGGCCTGGATTGATCCGATTGTGCGGGGTTGGGAGCAGGGCGGCGTGCCGCTGGAGCGGTACGAGCCGGGTTCGTGGGGGCCTGACGCGGCGGCCCGGCTGCTCCAAGCCGATGGCCGCGAGTGGGTAACGTACTGCGGGGCAGGGCGTGATGAGCACTGACGTGTGCATCGCGCCGACGGCGGACGATGTGGGACGGTGCGCGGCGGGAATCATCGTTCGCCTGGCGCGGGACGCCGTGGGCCGCCGTGGACGGTGCACGCTGGCGCTTGCGGGGGGCCGCTCGCCCATGACGACGTATGCGCACCTGGCCGAGGCCGCGGAGATGCCGTGGTCTCATGTGCACGTGTTGTGGAGCGACGAGCGGTGCGTGCCGCCGGAGCACCCCGACAGCAACTTCGGGGCGGCCTCTGCGGCGTTCCTGTCCCGCGTGCCGGTGCCGCCGGAACAGGTGCACCGCATCCGCGGCGAGGCGGACGCCGCCGACGAGGCCCTGCGCTACGAGGACACGCTCCGTGGCCTGGTCAAGAGGAATCCGCCGCGGCTGGATGTGATCCTGCTGGGGCTGGGCGAAGACGGCCACACGGCGTCGCTCTTCCCGGGGAGCCTGGCGCTGGCCGAGCGAGAGCGTTGGGTCGTGGCCGTGGAGCCGCCGCCCGGGGTTGCGCATCGGCGTATCACATTCACGTTGCCGCTCCTCGCAGCGGGGCGACGGGTGGTTTTCATCGTTACCGGCGCTTCCAAGGCCGGTGCGGTGTCGCGGGTGCTGGTAGGGCGAGAGATGGCCTTGCCTGCCGCCCAGGTGGTGGCGACGCACGGCGGGACGACGTGGGTGCTGGATGAGGAGGCCGCCTGCGACTTGGGCGACGCGCTCAAGGAGCGAGGTCGGCGGGCGTGGGCGCGTCAAACTCGCCGAGTAGTCTAATCTCCGGCTCTAGCCGCACGCCGAAGGTTTCCCAGACGCGCCGCTGGACCTCGCGCATGAGGGCCAGTACGTCGGCTGCCGTTGCCCCGCCGGTGTTGACGATGAAGTTGGCGTGCTTGGGCGAGACCAGCGCGCCGCCCCGCCTCATCCCCTTGCAGCCGGCGGCTTCTATCAAGCGGCCCGCGGCATCGCCGGGCGGGTTGCGGAACACGCTGCCCGCGCTCCACGCCGAGAGCGGCTGGCGCGCCTTGCGCTGGGCGTGATAGGCGTCCATGCGGCGGCGGATGTCGGCGGGGTTGTCGGGCGTCAGGGTGAGGTGCGCGGCGATGACGATGATGGACTGGGCCAGGGCGCGGGAGTGGCGGTAGGCGAACTCCATGTCGGCCCCGGCCAGCGCGCGCGTTTCGCCCGACGGCAGGATGCACTCTACTTCGCGCACGACGCCCGCCATGTTACCGCCGAATGCGCCGGCATTCATGGCGACGGCGCCTCCCACGGAACCCGGTATGCCGGCTGCGAACTCAAGCCCGGCCAGGCCGGCGTCGGCGGCCTTCCGGGCCAGCGCCGGCAAGGGATACGCGGCTCCCACGGCTACGGTGTGGCCCGATATTCGGAGCCAGGCCCACGCTTTGCCCAGGTGGATCACCATGCCATGGTAGCCGCTGTCGCTGATGAGCAGGTTGGTGCCGCGGCCCAGCACGAACCAGGGCAGATCCTCATCGGCGCAGAAGGCGAGGGCGCGGCGAAGGGCTTCGGTGTCCGGGGGCGAGGCGAATAACAAGGCCGGCCCGCCGATGCGGAATGAGGTGTGCCGGGCGAGCGGCTCGTCCGTGGAGAGCCAGTCGCCGCCCAGGAGGCTCAGAGCGCGAGCCTGCGCGGGTCGGAGGCTCATCGGGGCGTCCTGCGACGGGCGAGCGCGACAATGACCGCGACGACGCCGAGGGCCACTGCCGCGCCGCCGATGATGGCGATGCCGGTGCCGGTGTCGGATTGTCGCGCGGAGGGCGGCGTGGCTGTGGGTTGCGCGACCGCTGTTGTCGCCAGCGCGGGCGGGGATGTCGGGGTGGGTGTGGGCGACGGCGGAATGGCCGTTGGCGGCTCCGGCGTGCGCGTCGGCGTTGATGTCGGCGCGGGGGTGTCGCTGGGCTTGGCCGTCGCGGTCGCCGTGCGCGTGAAGGTGGGCGACGGCAAGGGCGTGTCTGTTGGCGTGTCCGTGGGCGGTGGCGGCGCGGGCGTGTCGGGCGGGCGGGTCGTGGCCGTCGGCGGGACGGGCGTGGGCGTGGATGTGGGCGGCTGCGTCGCCGTGAATGTGGGCGACGGCGGGATGGGCGTCGGCGTGGCGGTCGGCGGGCGGGTGGGCGTCCGCGTGGGGACGGTTTGGTTGAGCGCGAGCGCGTGCCCCCAGTCGCCGCCGATGGACGCCGCCAGGAGAATGGCCGCCAGCGCGGCCGCTGCCTTCCATGTCTTCATTGTCGTCTTCATGACCCTTTCTCCTCATCGCAGGTGCCTTGTCTGGAATTGTATCGGGCGGGCTGTCCGGCGTCAAGCGGCGGGTGGACTTGACGAGTTCCATCTTGCATGGGTCTGCGCCGCGCATCGCCTCCCCACTCTGTCATGCTGAGCGGAAGGCGATACGCCCTCGCCCTTCGGGAGAGGGCTGGGGTGAGGGGCGAGATTCTTCGCGGCTTCGCCGCTCAGAATGACAGTAGATGCCAGCAGACTTTGAAATCGAGCCCTCTGTCATGCTGAGCGGAAGGCGATACGCCCTCGCCCTTCGGGAGAGGGCTGGGGTGAGGGGCGAGATTCTTCGCGGCTTCGCCGCTCAGAATGACAGTAGATGCCAGCAGACTTTGAAATCGAGCCCTCTGTCATGCTGAGCGGAAGGCGATACGCCCTCGCCCTTCGGGAGAGGGCTGGG
>JBBIHX010000092.1:0-11133 GCA_037446815.1 Caldilineae bacterium
TCATGCAGTTTGTGCTTTCAGGTAAGCAAGAACTCACCGCAAAGACACAGAGGGCGCAGAGTTTAGACTATTCTCAGCGTTCTCTGTATCTCCGCGGTGAGCAAAGCGGCCGCAAGATCGACCAAAACGCAAACGTGCAGACATCGCGCTGCATCTCGCCGCCGAGACCGTGGCGGCGCAACCTTGCCCAGGAGGTTCACCGTTGTTCCCCAACCCATCCAACGCCTGGCGTGAGATTCTGGAGCGCATCTTTGAGGGATTCCAGGGCCAGGAGAACGTTACGCCGGAGTGGCTTGTCAATCCCGAGACGGGCCGCCGCCTGAAGTTGGATCGCTACTATCCCGAAGCCGGCATCGCGTTTCGCTTCATCGGCAGCACGGGCAAACGGAAAGCGCCGGTCTCGGAGCAGGAACTGGCCGAGGAGGCGCGCCGCGATGCCATCCGCGATAAGTTGTGCCAACAGGCCGGCGTCCACCTGGTTACCATTGACCTATACGAGGGCGAGCCGCCCAAGGTGCTGGAGGAGATTCGCACGGCGCTCAGTCGCGCGGCGCGGCAACTGGCCCAGGGCGACCGCCCCCAGCGCGTCAAGACCGACCTGACGCAGCGCCTGGCGCGGGCGCGGCAGGCGTGCGATCGCCTTGCGCCGCGCGTGCGCTCCTACGATGACCTGACGCTCTACGCCCAACTGTGGGAGGATCGGCAGTACATGCGACGGGACGAGCCGACCACGAGCGCGCCGCCCGCGCCGGTGAAAAACCCGTTTGCGGCGGGCATGCGCGTGGAGCACGAGCGATTCGGGACGGGCCGCGTGCTGGACGTGCGCGAGGATTCGGCGGGCAGCACGGTGAAGGTGCAGTTTGACGACGGCGCCGAGCGGACATTCTTGCTGCACCTGGTCGTGGACAAGATGAAGCCCCGCAAGTGAGGGAGCGGGCCAGGAGCGTTATGAGCCTCAAGGGCGTCGCGGCGTTGCTGGAGGAACTGCAACACGCGCCGGAATTCGCGCGGAACGTTACGGCGTGGAGACGGCAGGAGGTGTCTCCCGCGCGCCTGCGCCCATTCCCTGCCGACGCCCACGCGGATTTGGTCGCCGCGCTCCGATCCAGGGAGATTGACGCCCTGTACACGCACCAGGAGGCGGCGTGGCGGGCGGCCAAGGAAGGCCGGCATGTGGCCGTTGTTACCCCCACGGCGTCGGGCAAGACGCTATGCTACAACCTGCCGGTTCTGGATGCCTTGCTGCGCGACCCCCGCGCTCGCGCGCTGTACCTGTTCCCCACCAAGGCGCTGTCGCAGGATCAACTGGCGGAACTGCGGGATTTGGCGTCGCGGGTATCGGCGGGCATCGCCCCGTCGGTCTACGATGGCGACACGCCCGCCAGCGCCAGGACAACCATACGCCGCACGGCGCGCCTTGTCATCACCAACCCCGACATGCTCCACCAGGGCATTTTGCCCCACCACACCAACTGGCTGAGTCTCTTCCAGAACCTGCGTTTCGTCGTCCTGGACGAGATTCACACCTACCGCGGCGTCTTCGGGAGCCACGTCGCCAACGTGTTGCGGCGGCTGAAGCGGGTGTGCGCCTTCTACGGGGCGTCGCCCCAATTCATCTGCTGCTCCGCCACCATCGGCAACCCGCTGGAACTGGCGCGGAAACTGGTGGAGGAGGACGTCACCCTGGTGGACGATGACGGCTCCCCGAAGGGGGAGAAGCACCTGGTGTTCTACAACCCGCCGCTGTTGGACGCTGCGACGGGCCTGCGCCGAGGCGCGCTGCTGGAGGCGCTGTCGCTGGCGGCGCGCGCGGTGGAACTGGACGTGCAGACCATCGCCTTCGCCCGCTCGCGCCAGTCGGCGGAGGTGCTGCTGACGTACCTGCGGGACACGCTCCGCAAGCGCAACCTCAACGCCGACGCCGTCCATGGCTATCGCGGCGGGTATCTCCCCACGGAGCGGCGGCAGATAGAGAAGGCGCTGCGAGAGGGCGCGGCGCGGGCCGTCGTGTCCACCAACGCCCTGGAACTGGGCATTGACATCGGCAATCTGGACGCCTGCATTATGGCGGGCTATCCGGGCACCATTGCCAGCACCTGGCAACAGGCGGGGCGCGCCGGGCGGCGGAGCGGCACGTCGGTGGCCGTGCTCGTCGCCAGCGCCGACCCGCTGGATCAGTACATCGTGCGCCACCCCGACTACTTCTTCGGCCGCTCGCCCGAACACGCGCTGATTCACCCCGACAACCCGCGCATCCTGGAGAGCCACGTGCGGTGCGCCGCGTTTGAACTCCCCTTCCGCGACGGCGAGATGCTGGGAGCCGCGGCGGCCACGCCGGACATCCTCGCGCGCCTGGAACAGGACGGCATCCTTCGCCACGCCGCGGGGACGTGGTACTGGATGAGCGAGTCGTACCCGGCGGATGGCCTGTCGCTGCGCGTCGCCGATGCCGACGCCTTCACGATAGAGTGCCCGGATGACGAGGGGCGGCCGCGGGCCATCGGAGTCCTGGATCGCGCGTCGGCGCCCAAGTTCCTGTATCCAGACGCCATCTACATGCACGAGGGGCGGCAGTACCTGGTGGAAAGCGTGCAATGGGACGAGGGGCGCGCCTCCGTGCGGCCCGTGCAGGCGGACTACTACACCGACGCCCTGGGCACGAGCGATGTGGCCGTCCTGCGCGTGGCCACGGAGGACGCCTCGGCGGCGCGCGCGTGGGGCGATGTGCGCGTTACCCGTCGCGTTACCGGCTACCGCAAGGTCAAGTTGTACACCCACGAGACGCTGGGCTGGGGCGACGTTGTCTCGCCCGACCAGGTCATGGACACCACCGCCTACTGGCTGACCGTGCCCGACACCGTGGTGGATGCGCTGCGGGCAGCGGGCGCGTGGGATGTGGCCCCCATCGCCGACTACGGCCCCAACTGGGAGGCCCAGCGCGAACTCGCCCGCCAGCGCGACGGCTACCGCTGCCGATTGTGCGGCGCGCCCGAGAAGCCAGGCCGCCAGCACGACGTTCACCATCTCGTCCCCTTCCGCGAGTTCGGCTACGTGCCAGGCCAGAACGACCGCTACCTTCAGGCCAACGAGTTGGGGAATCTCATCACCGTTTGCCACAACTGCCACACCCGAATTGAGACCTCCAAGGCGGCCGAGAGCGGCCTACACGGGCTGGCCCACGTCCTCGTACACCTGGCCCCCCTGTTCCTCATGGCGTCGCCGCAGGATTTGGGCGTGAGCGCGTCGGTGCAGGCGCCGGGCACGCGCAGGCCCACAATTTACCTGTACGATGAGTTCCCGGGGGGCGTGGGGTTCGCCGAGCGGCTGTACGAGTTGCACCGCGACCTGCTGCGCGCGGCGGAGGAACTCATCGTCGGTTGCCCGTGCGCGGACGGCTGCCCGTCGTGCGTGGGGCCGGTGGACGACCCCGACGCCCAGACGAAGGCGCACACGCTCCTGCTGGTGCGGGAGATGCTGCGGCTGGGCGCGAGTTGAACAAACCGCCCTCTCGGAGTACAATAGCGGCGGGCCAAGAGGAGCGGAATTGCCAACGCCGATTACCCATCTCGCTATCGCGCAGCGCATCCTGGGCGCTCGCCCCGAACTCGCACCCCAGGGCGATGAGGATGCCCTTGGGGCCTTCCTGCTCGGCAGCACGCTGGCGGATGTCCGCGTCGTAACGGGCGAGCCGCGCGCCGCCACGCATTTCCTTCGCCTGCCCCCGCAGCGCGGCGATTCGGGCATTCGCGCCATGCTGGGAGCGCACCCGAGCCTCGCCGACCCGAACGGCGCTGACCCGTGCGCCCGCCTGATGGTGGCGGGATACCTGGCCCACCTGCTGGCCGACGAAATCTGGCTTGTCCGCGTGTACTGGCCCTACTTCAAACAGGCGGCGGCCCGCCACGATATGGAAAGGCTTCTGTGGCACGACCTGCTGCGCTCGGTGGTGGATCAGCAGGACCGCGCCGCCGTTCCCCGCAGTTTTCGCCGTGTACTGGAGTCGGCCCGCTGTCCGAACCCGTTTCCGTTCATCTCACGGGAGGCGCTGGATGCCTGGCGGGAGTTGCTCCTGCGCGAGTTGGAAGCGCCCGACTCATCGCCCACCTTCGCGCATTTTGCGTCGCGCTACCGGTTGCCGACGGAAGAGTTCGTGGCGCTGCTTCGCTCGCCGGACTACATGGCGCGCGTGCAGGGGCTGGTGCCCGACGGGACCGCGGCCCGATACCGCGAAGAGGCCGCGAGGATGGGCGGGGCGCTGGTGGGCGCCTACCTGGATGGACGGGTGGGAGAGTTTCCGCTCCCGCTGCTAGACCCGGAAAATCCCGAAGCGTATGCCATAACGGAGGAGGCGTGATGAGGGTTCTCGTTACCGGCGGCGCGGGCTACATCGGCAGCGTCGTCGCGGAGGAATTGCTGAAAGCGGGCGAAGAGGTCGTCGTCGTGGATAACCTGGCGCAGGGGCATCGCGCCGCCGTGCCGCCCGACGCCGAGTTTGAGGAAGGCGACCTGCGCGACCGCGCGTTCCTGGACCGCGTGTTCGCCGTCTACAGGCCCGACGCCGTGATGCACTTCGCGGCCAACAGCCTGGTGGGCGAGTCAATGGCCGAGCCGATGCGCTACTTCCGCAACAACGTGGGCGGCGGCATCGTCTTGCTTGACGCGATGATGGCGCACGGCGTCGGCAGATTCATCCTCTCGTCCACGGCGAACCTGTTTGCCGCGCCTCGGCGCATCCCCATCGCCGAGGATGAGCCCATCGTGCCGGGAAGCCCCTACGGCGAGACGAAGCACATCCTGGAGCGGATGCTGGCCTGGCTGGACACGACGCGCGGGCTTCGGTATGCCGCGCTGCGCTACTTCAACGCCGCGGGCGCTACCGATGAGCGCGGCGAGGATCACCGCCCCGAGACCCACCTGATTCCCATTGTCCTGCAGGTGGCGCTGGGCAAGCGCGACCACGTGCAGGTCTACGGCGCCGACTACCCGACGCGCGACGGCACCTGCGTGCGCGACTACATCCACGTGGTGGACCTGGCCCAGGCGCACATCCTGGCATTGCGGGCGCTGGACCGGGGCAGTTGCGTGTACAATCTGGGCAACGGGCGCGGGTTCACCGTGCTGGAGGTCATAGAGACGGCGCGGCGGGTAACCGGCCACCCGATTCCGGCGGTCATCGGCCCTCGCCGGCCCGGCGATCCCGCAGAACTGGTGGCCGCGTCGGACAGAATCGCGCGGGAACTGGGCTGGAAGCCGCGCTTCCCGGATTTGGAGGCCATCATCCGCTCGGCATGGGAGTGGCATCGCCGACATCCGGATGGGTATGGGGACTGAGCATCGCGGGGTGAGCGCAGGATGAAAGTCGCCATCAATGCCTGGTTTGCGGACCAACCCGCCACGGGCAGCGGACAGTACACCGCCCGCCTGCTCGTGGCCTTGCGCGCCGCCGCGCCGGAATGGGAATTCGTCGCCGTGTCGCCCTCAGCCCCCTCGCTTGCCCGGCGCGTGCTGGGCGAGAACCTGTATAAGGTCGGGTTTGAGCAGTGGGGGTTTCCCCGCGCGGCGCGACGTGTGGGCGCGGATGTGGCGCACGTGCCGTACTGGGGCGGCCCGCTGCGCTGTGGCGTTCCGGTGGTGGTTACGATTCATGATTTGATTCCGCTCCTGCTGCCCGCGTATCGCGGCGATTGGCGGGTGCAGGCGTACATGCGGCTGGTGGCCGCTTCTGCGCGCCGCGCCGCCGTGGTGCTGACCGACTCGGAGGCGTCGCGCCGCGATATTCTGGAACACCTGCGGCTGGCCCCCGACCGGGTGCGAACGGTGTACCTTGCCGCGGACGAGGCCTACCGCCCCCAGCTGCCCGATGCGGTGGACGCCGTTCGGCGGCGGTTGGGGTTGCCCCCGCGCTACGTCCTGTACTTCGGCGGGTTTGACGTGCGCAAGAACCTGCGGGCGGTGTTCGCCGCGTTTGCCGAGGCCGCGTCGCACGTGCCGGATGTGGGGTTGGTGGTCGCCGGTCGGCTCCCCGCGCGGGACACGGCGTTTACTCCTGACCCGCGCCGCCTGGCCGATGAGGCGGGCGTCGCCGACCGGACGGTCTTCGTCGGCTGGGTGGATGAGGCCGACAAGCCCGCACTGTACGCGGGGGCCGAGGCGTTTCTGTTCCCGTCGCGGTACGAGGGGTTCGGCCTGCCGCCGCTGGAGGCCATGGCCTGCGGGACGCCGGTCATCGCCAGCCGCGCGGCCTCGCTGCCCGAAATCGTCGGCGACGGCGGCCTGCTGTACGATGCCGACGACGTGGCGGGGATGGCCGCGGGCCTTGCGGCCGTGCTCACCGATGCGACAAGGCGCGCCGCCCTCGCGGAGAAGGCGTTGGCCCAGGCGAGACGGTTCTCCTGGGCGTGGACCGCCCAAGAGACGCTGCGCGCTTACGAAACTGCGCTGGGGAGGTGAATCCGTGCGCACACGCACCCCTGCTGCCCAAGCCATCCTGTTCGCCCTCGCCTTGCTTGCCATCGCATCCGCGTGCGGGGCAAGGCCCACGCCCACGCCGTCGCCCACGCCCACCGCGCCGGCCACGGCGACGCCAACCCCCGTGCCGCCGACACCCACGCCTTTTCGCACCCGAAGTCCCCTCATGACGCCCGCGCCCGGGTTCACGCCCGCGCCCGTGCAATGCCAGTCCACGCCGCAGTGGGGACTGGGCGATGTGTGGAACCTGGTAAAGGACTCGGTGGGGTGTCCGCTGGGGCCGCAGGTGGCGTTCCCGGGGCAGGCGTGTTCGTTCCAGTCCGGCCTGATGATCTGGCGGGGTGACTTGCGGGTCCTGTACGTGCTGTACTACGCGGGCGAGCCGCGGCTTGAGGTCTACGCCGACACCTATGCGCCCGGCGAGGCCACGCCGATTCCGCTCCCCACGCCCACGAGGGCGCTGGGCCTGTTGGTATCGGAGCCGCCCGGCGCCTTCGGGAAACTCTGGCTGGAGGTGGGCGGCGTGCGCGAGCGATTGGGCTGGTGCGTGAGCGCCGATGCGTCCCAGGCCTGCCCCATCCGCGCGTTTGAGGGCATCGCGCAGGACTGCGAGCGTGGGACGCTCCTGTGGGACCGAGAGGTTGCCTTCGCCTTGTTCTTTGCGGATATGCGGTGGGAGATGTATTGATTCACCCCGTTCGTTCGGAAGTTGACGGCGGCGCGTGTTTGCGTATACTTGCACGGAGAAGCCACAGGGGCGCTCCGACAATCGGGCTGATGCCCTGCAAGTGGCCGATTACCCCCGAGTGGCGCGGGGCAGTGTGTGCTGCACGCTCCACCACGCAGGAGAGAAAAACAAGGAGGTCTGCAAACAGGGGCTGGCGGTCTACAGCGAAAGGACTGAATCTTGCGCACGAAACCAGAATATACAGCACATGCGTTGGTTCGTCTGGCTCAGCGTAACCTGTCCAAGGATGACTTGGGCTACGTTATGATGCACGGCCGGCGCACTCACAATGCAGGCGCGGTGGCCTACTTCCTGGGCAGAAGGGACATACCCAAAGAAGACCTCGGGAAGGACAGTCGCCGTCGTCTGGAGGGGACTACCGTTATTCTGGACAATCGTGAAGAGGAGGTGCTAACGGTATACCGCAACAAGAATGCTCTCCGCAAATTCCGACGCAGGACGAAGTACAATCGCAAGAAAGCGGCATAGGTTGACCCCTCGGTAAAGTCGGTCATCCGCCATCCGCCAGCCCCTGTTTGCAGACGTCCGAATGGGTGCGCACTCGCGCATTCCCCTCTCGCGCCGCCCGCACCGCCGCCTGGTACTCGTCCTCGGTGAGCGGGGCGCCGGGCGGGAACGACAGAACGTGATTCTGCAGCAGCGGATCGGCATCCTCGGCGATGAGGCCCGCGCCCACCCACCGCGCCCACTCCACCGTGCCCTGAATCGGCGCGAACCGCGACACGTGCGCCGTGGCCCCCAGCGAGTGCACGAACGCGATGGTGTCCAGCACCTCGCGCAGCGTCTGCCCCATCAGCCCGGCCAGGATGTACGCGCCCACCTGCCCGCCCGTGAACCCCGCCCGCTTGAGGTAGGCAACGGCCTGGGCGAACTCCTCGGGGCTGGTCTTGGGCCCTGTGGCCTGCAGCGTGGCCTCGGATATGGTCTCCAGCCCGATGCGGATGGTCTCAAACCCCGCGCGCCTCATCTTGTGCGCCAGCGCCTCGGTCATCTCACGGGCGTGGATGCCGTTGGGCGTGTGGAACCGGCAGCGAATGCCGCGCGCCACCACCGCGTCAAGGATGCGCTCCAGGTGCTCCGCCGAATGCACCAGCAGCGCGTCGTCGTAGAAGGCGATGTCGGGGATACCCAAATCCTGCACGATGTGGACAATCTCCGCGACCACGTCGGCCTCCGGGCGCGAGGCGTACCCGCCCGGGTTCAGCAGGCGCGACGCGCAGTAGGTGCAGCGGTAGGGGCACCCGCGAGATGTGGTTATGGCGGCGAACCCCTGGTTGCGCCGAAGGGCATGGGCAGGATAGCGCGGCATGGGCGCGGGATCGGGCGCGTCGGGCGGGTACAGGTTGAAGTCGCGCAGCAGCGCCGGCAGCGTTGCCTTCCAGTCCCCGGGCAGGACGTAGTCCGCGCCCGAATGCTCCCGCGCGTGCGACGCGCATAGGGTGGCGTAGATGCCGCCCAGGACGATGGGCACGCGGGGGAACTGCTGCCGAAGGAGCGCGATGGCGAAGTGCACGCCAGGGTACCAGTAGGTCATGCCCGACGTAACGAGGATGACGTCGGGGGGCGGGGTGGCGGCCAGGTGTCGGCGGACGGTCTCCAGGGGCAGGCCGTAGCGCCCAAATCGGCGCGGCACGTGGCGAACGCAGTCCGGCTTGGGGACCGGCGTCTTCAGGAGGTGCCCGCAGCCGTACCGATCCTCGCGGATTCGGAATGCGGCCAAGTCGGGGTGTCGGCGGTCCAGGCAGTCCAGAAGGGCTACGTCGTACCCGAGGCCCAGCAGATACGCGCCGATGTCCAGCAGGCCGATCGGCTCGCTCCAAAGGTTGTACGCGGCGAAGTCGTATATCCACGGGTTGACGAGCAAGGCGCGCTGGGAGCGTTTCATGCGAACCCTCCGCGCGGATGCGCCACGTCTCCTACGGGATGGCGCGCGCCGTCCACTGCGCCGGGTCCACGGGGATGCCGCCCAAGCGCATCTCCCAGTGGAGGTGCGCGCCGGTGGAGAGGCCCGTGTTGCCGACCGTGCCGATGACGTCGCCTCTCTGCACCATCTGGCCCACCTGGACGCCGATGGTGTGCAGGTGGAAGTAGGCGCTCGTGAGGCCGAGGCCGTGGTCAATGACGATGCCGTTGCCGTAGACCTGGAGCGCGCCGGCGAATACCACGCGGCCCGCGTTGGCCGCCAGGACGGGGGTGCCCGTGGAGGCCGAGAGGTCTATCCCGCCGTGCCTGGACTCGCGCCGACCGTCGTTGTACTCGCGGTACGCGCCGAAGGACGTGGTCAGCATGCCCTGAATCGGCTGGATGAATTCGCCCGCCCAGAGTTTGCGCACTGTGCGGACTCCGAATGCCCGCTCCAGTTGCAGGCGATCCTGTTCCAGGATGGCCGGGTCAAGCAGGTACACGCGGTCGGGCGGGATGGTTACGAGGCTGCTCTCAAAGTTGCCTTCGCGCACCTGGGCCGTAAGCGAAAGGCGGATCGCGTCCGCGGGCGAGGTCTGCGCCCACACGATGAGTTCGCGCGCGCCGGGCGGGGCGGCGAAGCCAATGGGCACCAATGCGAATGCCGCGTCGCCGTCGTGCGCGAAGGCCAGGCGCTGCCCATCCAGCCAGCCGTCCAGCGCGACGTTTCCGTCGGCCTGCGCGGCGACGACGAGCACCTGCCCCTGGGCCACAGGCGATGGCCAGATGTCCAGGTCGCGGATGGGGCCAGTGGGCGCTGCGGCTGCCGTGTCGCTGCCGGGAATCGTGAGGGACTGGCCCGCCTGGATGCTGGCAGGGTCGGCGATGCCGTTGGCGGCCGCCAGCGCCTCCACCGTCGTCCCGAAGCGGGCGGCGATGGCGAACAGCGTGTCGCCAGGCTGCACGGTGTACGTGGCGGCGGGGGGCACCTGCGGCGCGGGTAGGAGAAGTGCGCGGCCCGGCGCTGCCATGTACAGGTCGGCGATGCCGTTGGCGGCGGCCAGCGCCTCCACGGTAACGCCGAAGCGCCCGGCCACGTCGGCCAGGGTCTCGCCCCACGCGAGCACGTGGTGCGCGGTCGGCGTCGGCGATGCGGCGCGCGCCGTTCCCGCCCCGCCAAGCGCCAGGGCCGCGCACACGACAGCGGCGGCAATCCGCCGCAGGACAGCGCCTCTCATCCGGCCGGGCCTCACAGTTTGTAGCCGATCATGCGCAGGAAATCCTTGCGCTTCTTCACGTCCTCGTCGGTCTCCACGCCCTTGGTCTTCACGCCGTCAATCACACCCAGGACGCCGCGGCCCTGCTCGGTCTCGGCGATGATGACTTGCACGGGGTTGGCCGTGGCGCAGAAGATGCGGCAGACCTCGGGCACGTCCTTGACGCGGTTCAGGACGTTGATGGGATAGACGTTGCCCAGCATGATGATGAACACATGGCCGGCGGAGAGGGCCAGCGCGTTTTTCTTGGCCAGTTCCACCAGGTCGGGGTCGGTGCCACTGGCGCGCACCAGGGCCGGCCCGGATGACTCGCAGAACGCCACGCCGAATTTGATGCCGGGGACGGCGGTTACCAGCGCCTCGTGGATGTCCTCCACGGTCTTGATGAAATGGGACTGGCCGAGGATGAAATTCATGTCGTCGGGCTTTTCAATGGCCACGATTTTCAGTTCCATGGCGCTCCTCCTTGCCTCGTTTGTTGGGATTATAGCACAAACTGTGCCAGTTGAGGCTATTCACGATGTGCAAAGACAGCAGACTGCACTTGTAGCCGCGAATGGGGAACGTGCGACGCACCTCACAGGTAAGCCGCACGAAGACACGCCCCCTCGCCCGCGTCAGCGGGAGAGGGCTGGGGTGAGGGGCGAGATTCCTCGCGGCTTCGCCGCTCGGAATGACACTAATGCCCCCTCGCCCGCGTCAGCAGGAGAGGGCTGGGGTGAGGGGCGAGATTCCTCG
>JBBIHX010000093.1:0-11065 GCA_037446815.1 Caldilineae bacterium
ATTGCGAGCGAAGCGAAGCAATCGCACGCCCCGGGGATTGCTTCGGGCGCTCTGCCCCCTCGCAATGACAGCTACCCGCAGACGCTGGAACCGAATGCGGGGCGCCATCGCGTAGGGGCGACCGATCGGTCGCCCCTACTCTCCCCAATCCCCGCAATCCGTGCCATCCGTGGATGCACCCCAACCCTGTTCGCGTGGATTCGCGTTATTGACGGTTGCACTCCTCCGAAGTTGCCTCGTGTCGTGCGGCATTGTGCGCGACGCCAAGCCGCGTGAACTGCACCAACACTTTTTGGAACCGAATGCAACACCCCGCAGATTCGCCAAAACCCCCGTCTTGCGTATAATCGCGTCTCGTGCATGGCACAAGTTTACGGAAATGAGGTTTTCTGATATACCCCATGGGTGAACGGGTATCACTGCTTGAATTGCTGGACGACCTGCGCGATGAGCGCATAAGCGACGGGGACATCCCCGCGGTCCTCCTCTGCTTTGCCGACAATTTCTTGCTGGAGGCCGATCGGGACATAGAGGATTTGGTGCTGCATCCCTCGCCGGAGGTGCGGGCTACTGCCATTGAGGTGCTCGCCATACGGTGGCGCATCGCCGACTACCGGCCGCTGTGCGAGTACGTCATGCGCTACGACGTGAGCGCCCACGTGCGGGCCGTGGCGGCGCGAGGGCTTGGCGCGATTCTGGCCCGCACCCGCGACAAGGGCGCCCTGCGCCAATTGCTGGAAACGCTGCGGGATACCGGCGAAGATCGCATTGTGCGGTACGCCGCCTACATCGCGGCGCTGGAAGTGGTCGGGGCTGTGCCCATCGGCGGCGTGAAGGAGCACTTCAACCTTCGGCGCGACGTGGATTGGAAACTCGTCAACAGCCTGCTGGCGGAAAGCGGCGAGGTGCTGCGCTGCCTGCGGTGCGGCGCGCCCCTCATCCGCCCGGGCGATGGCCCCGCCTGGTGTCTGGACTGCACGGTGGAAGTGATGGAACTGAGCCGCGCCACCGCCGATAACGGGCGCAGCACGGTGCTGGGGCGCGACTAGGGGCGGCCCGTGCCCCTGCCCTGCGCCGCATAAGGGCCTCGTGCGAACCATGGAACGGAACCTGCACCCCACGCGCTGCGCGGAACTCCAGAACGCGCTCCTGGGCTGGGCCGCCGACCACCTGCGCCCGCTCCCCTGGCGCACGACGCCCCGCGATCCCTACCGTGTGTGGGTGTCCGAGGTCATGCTCCAGCAGACGCGGGTGGAGACGGTCATCCCGTACTTTGAGCGCTGGATGCAGCGCTTCCCCGACGTTCAGACGCTGGCCGACGCGCCCCTTGACGATGTGCTCAAGGCGTGGGAAGGGCTGGGCTACTACGCGCGGGCGCGCAACCTGCACCGAGCGGCGCGGGCCATCGTGGAGGCGTATGGCGGTCGGCTGCCCGACGACGCGGGAGCGTTGCGCGGGCTGCCGGGCATCGGGCGCTACACGGCCGGCGCGATTCTGAGCATCGCCTTTGGCCGCGACGAGCCGGCCCTGGACGGCAACATACGGCGCGTGTTGAGCCGCGCCTTTGCCGTCGCCGAACCCGACCGGGCGCGCCTGGACACGGCGCTGTGGGGATTGGCGCGGGGGCTGTTGCCCCAAGGCCGCGCAGGCGCCTTCAACGAGGCGCTCATGGAGTTGGGCGCGACGGTGTGCACCCCGCGCAACCCCGCGTGCGCCCAATGCCCATGGGCGTTCGCCTGCATTGCCTACGCCGAGGGTCGGGCGATGGCTTTCCCCCTGCGCCCCGCGCGCAAGACGATTCCCCACTACGACGTTACCGCCGCGGTCATCTGGCGCGAGCCGGGGGTCTTCCTCATCGCCCAGCGCAACGCCGAAGGACTGCTTGGCGGGCTGTGGGAATTCCCTGGCGGCAAGGTGGAGCCCGGCGAGTCGCTGGAAGAATGCCTCAGGCGCGAGATTCAGGAGGAACTGGGCGTGCGGATTCAGGTCGGCGAGCGGCTAACGGTTGTCAAGCACGCCTACAGCCACTTCCGCATCACGCTGCACGCCTTTCACGCTTGGATTGAGCGCGGCGAACCCGAACCGCAAGCCATCGGCTGCGCGGCGTGGCGCTGGATTCGGCTGGACGATGCGGAGTCGGTCGCCTTCTCGGCGGCGGACCTGCGCATCCTGGACGCGCTGCGGCGTGCGGCGGAGCCGGGCCTGCCGCGTTAGCGGGCGGCCAGCAGGCGCTCGTACAGGGCCACGATGCGCGCCACCATGCGCTCGGCGGTGAATTCGGCTAGGACGCGCTCCCGGCCCCGCGTGCCCATCTCCCGCCGCAAATCGGCGTCGGCCAGGAGGCGGTTGCAGGCGTCGGCCAGGGCGGCCGAATCCCGCGGCGGCACCACAAGGCCGGTCTCGCCGTGCCGATTGATGTAGGACGTGCCCGTGCCCAGTTCGGTGCAAATCACCGGCCGCCCCGACGCCATCGCCTCCAATTGCACCAGGCCGTAGGCCTCCGACCGCTCGGAGGCGGGCAGGACGAAGACATCGCATGCTTGGTAATAGGCCGGCAAGTCATCGTCCGACACATCGCCCGCGAACACAACCCGATCGCTCACCCCCATCTCTTCGGCCAGCCGCTGCCAAGCCGCCCCCATAGGCCCGGTGCCGACGACGAGCAGCGTGGCCGGAATGCGCGGCATGGCCCGAATGAGCCAGTCCAGCCCCTTGTAATACCGCAGCCGCCCCACAAACAGCAGGAGCGGGCCGGCGTACCGGGCGCGAATCTCCTGGGCGGCAGCCGTATCCCGCAGAAACGGGGACGGGTCTATACCCAGCGGGATGACCTCCACCTTGTCGCGGAGTTGGCTCAAGTACGGCGATGACTCCACGTAGTTCGGCGTGCTGGCGATAAGGCGGTCGGCGTCGCGGAGCACGCGCCACAGCACGGGCCGGTACAGGCGCAAGTACCCCTTCTGCCGCACCACGTCGGACTGGTACGAGATGACGGTGCGGGTCGCGCGCCCCAACAGCCAGTTGGCCACCTCCCCCACCGGATAGGGGAATTGCAGGTGCGCGATGTCCGGGCGCAGGCGGCGAATCCACGCGAACAGCATCGGGCTGATGGGCGTGGAGGCGACCGTCGCCAGCCGCGCCGCACGAATGAGCCGCACGCCGTTGAGGTGAACCTGCTCCGTCCGGCGGGTGCGACTGGTAACCAGCACCGTAACGTCCAGGCCCAGGGCGGCTTGGCGCTCGGCCAGAACGCGCACGTGATTCTCAATCCCGCCCATGACGGGCCAGTAGTCCTTGTACACGTGGAGCACGCGGATGGGTGCGCTCACGAACTCACCTCCCGATATACCGCTAGGGTTTCGCGCGCCGCCTTGTCCCACGAGAACTCCGCGGCCCTGGCGAGGCTCCGCGCCCGCATCGCGTCCAGCGTCGCAGGGCTAGCCAGAAGCCGCGCCAGCGTGTCGGCCCACGCTTCCACGTCTGTGGGCGGGAGCAGGGGGCCGGCGTCGCCGACGACTTCGGGCAGGCTGGCGGCGTTGGATGACACCACAGGCGCGCCGCACGCCATCGCCTCCAGCACGGGCAGGCCGAACCCCTCGTACAGCGACGGGAACGCGAACAGCGCCGCGCCCGCGTATAGCGCCGGCAGGTCCGCCTCCGGCACGTCGCCCAGGAACCGCACGCGATGCCCCAGCCCCAGCGCCGCCACCCGCTGCCGCGCCTGGGGATAGCGCGGGTCTTCGCGGCCCGCAAGGACGAGCACGCCCGCCGTCTTGGCCCTGGCCCAGGCTTCCACCAGCGTCTCCACGTTCTTGTGCGGCTTGTTGATGCCCACATACAGGACATAAGGCCCGTTCAGGCCGTATGCGGCGCGCACGCGGTCCACGGCGTCCGCGGGTTGGGGGCGAAATTGGGGGTCGGCGGCCGGGCGGATGACGGCGGTCTTGGCCTCGGCCACGCCGAAGTAGCGCGCCACGTCCCGCCGCGCCGATTCGGATAGCAGGATGACCTTGTCCGCGCTCGCCAGCGCCAGCCGAGATAAGACACGGAACAGCACCCGCGCCCGCGCCGAGGGAAGTGCGTTCGGATGGACTAGTCCGATGACATCGTAGTAGGTGAGCACCGAGGGCAGCGGCAGGCGGTAGGGCTTGACGTAGTACGGCGAATGGAGCAGCGAGACGCCGAAGCCGGCGACGATGCGGGGGAGCGTTATCTGCTCCCGCCAGGAGAAGGTCGCCACCTCGCAGGGCGCCAGCCTGACCTGCGGCCCGGCGGCGAGGGTGGACAGGTCGTAGCGCGTGTTGGGCAGGCGGGGGTTGGTGATGACGAGGAATTCGCCGCCCTCGGCATGCGCGGCCAGCGCGCGCACCAGGTTGAAGGTGTAGCGACCGATGCCCGGGAAGTGGTCTTGGATGTATCTGCCGTCTATGGCCACTCGCATGTTACGCTCCGATGGGCGAAGTCTAGTCGGCTTGGCCCGTTGTGTCAACCGGATGCGGATGGGGAGCCGGGGCCAGAGTCCGTGGGTAACCGTCTTTCCGGTCGGCGCAGCCGCGAAGAATCTCGTAGAGCAGATTGCCAATCTGCTCTACTTTTCCCCATCTGCGCAAGCCGCGCCATTCGTGGATGTGGCGCCTGGGCAAAGAAAAAGGCCCCGCGTTCACGGGGCCTTGGTCGCACACAGGGTTGGGCGGCATCAGTCCGCCTTGACGGTGTCCGCGCTCTTGCTCGGCTCGGTCGCCTTCTCGCCGCCCTTGCCGCGGCCGTTGCCGTTGCTCTTGGACTCGCCGGGGACTGCGGTAGGGGACGTGGCCCGATGGTCGGTAACGTAGAACCCCGACCCCTTGAAGATGATGCCCACGGGCTGAAGCACACGGTGGACGTGGCCGCCGCAGTCCGGGCAGGTCTTCAGCGGGTCTTCGGTAATGCGCTGCACGCGCTCAAAGCGGATGCCGCACACATCGCATTCGTACTCGTAAATCGGCATGCCTGGATCACCTCTCTTTCGCCTGCGTTGATTTGCAGTCGTTGCATGTCCGCGATCGGTCATGATTGCCAACCACATAGTATATGCGGATATGCCGATTTTTGCAAATTCGGCCTGGACGGGTCTACATTTCCCCAACGCGGGGCCGTGCTCGTCCCCTCGGTCGCGGGCCGCGCTCACAACTGGAACCGACTGGAATCGTGCACGATCTTCTGCTCGTAGTTCTCCACCAGGCGCAGGAGTTTCGCCTTCAGTTCCCGCCACTCTTCGCTGTTCAGCGCCTCGCGCATGGACGCCATGTCCGGCGCGACGGCCCCGGTGAGAATCTGCGGGCCATCGCCATAGGCCGTGTACCAGGCCTCCGTCGGCTGGATGCCCAGGCGCATCAGCCCGGGCGCGAATTCCTTCATCACGAATTCAAAGTACTCGGCTTCCTTGTCGGGTCGGATGTCCCACGTCATCAGGATTTTGATTGCCATGGTTCCCCCTACTCCAGCCGGGCCATCAGTTCCCGCCTCACCGCTGGCCCAAACGCTCCGACGAGGGTTACGTTCATGCGGCTCGGCTGTATCAACTCCCGCGCGAATCGCCGAACCTCCTCTGCGTCCACCCGATCTATCGCCTGCAGGACCTCGTCCACCGTCATCAGCGGTTCGCCCAGCGCCTCGGCCCGCCCCCACCACGAAGCGATGGCGAGACTGTCCTCCAGCCCCAGAATGAACTGCCCCTTGACCTGCTCCTTTGCCTTTTGCAGTTCGTCGTCGGACACCCGTTCCTCGCGGATGCGCGCGCACTCTCCGAGAATGGCATCGTAGGCCTCGGCAAGCCGCTTCGGATCCACGCCCGCGCTGATGCCCCAGATGCCGGCATCGTGATACACGCTGAACCAGGAGTCCACGCTGTACGCCAACCCTCGCTTCTCCCGCACTTCCTGGAACAGCCGCGAACTCATCCCCTCGCTCATGATGGCATTCATCACCAGAAGGTTGAACCGGTCCGGATGCACGCGGGGGATGGTGCGCATGGCGATGTTGAGATACGCCTGCTCGGTTTTGCGGCGGCCCACCCGCACGCGCGGCTTCTTCTGCATCCCGCGCAACGGGGCATAGGAGGGCACAGGCTTGACCGGCCAATCCTCCAGCGCGCGCACGATCCGCTCCAGCATCTGCTGCCCGTCCAGCCGCCCCGCCACGCTTACCACCACGTTGGGCGCGCCGTAGTTCTGCTGGATATAGCCCAGCAGGTCGTCGCGGCCCACGGCCAGCACGCTCTCAATGCTGCCGGCGATGTCGCGCCCCAGCGGGTGCCGTGGGAAGACCTCCTGGGTGAGTAGCATGTGGGACCAACTCTGCGGGTCGTCGTACAACATGCGAATCTCTTCCACTACGACCCGCTTCTCCTTCTCCAGTTCCACGGGGTCAAAGATGGGATAGCGAATCATGTCTTCCAGGACATCCAGCGCCAGGTCGCCGTGCGCCCAGGGCACTTTGGCGTAGTACATGGTGAGTTCCTTGCCCGTGGAAGCGTTCATTATCCCGCCGACGGACTCCAGCGCCAGCGATATGGCCCCGGCGGTCGGGCGCTTGCGGCTCCCCTTGAACATCATGTGCTCTATAAGATGCGACGCACCCGCGATCTGGTCGCTCTCGTAGCGCGCGCCCACGCCGACGAAGAACCCCACCGAGATGGCCCGCGTGTAGGGCACCTCCGTAACGAAGATGCGCAAGCCGTTGTCCAGCGTTACTTTCTGCGTTGCTTCTGCGACGGTTTCTATCTTCATGTCTACCTCAATGTCTGAAGTTGTCGTTCCACCTCGGCGCGAATCGCGGGGTCGTCGCTGAGTTCCAGCACCTTCTGGAACGCCTCGCGGGCCTCCTGCGCCCTGCCCTGGAGCGCGTATACGGAACCCATGCCCAGGTAGGCCACAGCCAGGTTGGGGTCAAACTGGCGGGCCGCAAGAAACTCGCCCAGCGCCTCGTTCAGGAGATTCTGCTGGGCGTAGGCGGCCCCCAGGTTGTAGTGGAACACGGCGTCTCCCGGCTCCAGCACCAGCGCCTTGCGGAACTCCTGCGCGGCCTCGTCAAAGCGCCCCTGCTGGTAGTACACCCCGCCCAGGTTGGAGTGGGCATCGGCGTCATCGGGGTTCAGGCGGATGGCCTCGCGGAACTCCGCGGCGGCGTTCTCCCAATCCGCAAGGGCCGCCAAGGCGCGCCCCCGCTGGAAATGGGCCGCCGCGTCGTTGGGCGTGGCCGCGACGACGGTTCCCAACAAGCTGGCCGCGCGCGTGTAATCGCCCGCATCGTAGGCTTGCTGCGCCTCTTGCCGCGCGGCGGGCACGTCCACAGAGGGCGCGCCGCCCCCGCAGGCCACCAGCGCCGCCGCCGCGCATATGCAGATCACGCCGAGCCGCACACGGTACATCAGTCGCCGTTCTCCGACTTGGGCCGAAGCAGCACCACCTGCGTCTCCTCGGGCAGGCTGCTGGCCGAAACCTTCAGCATGTCCTGCTCCTCCGCCGATGCGACGCCCAATTCTTTTAGGAACTTGCTGACCGGATCCAGTTTCATGGCGAGCCCGCTCAACCGGTAGTGCATGGGCACCACGATGCTGGGTTCCAGCAGGCTCACCACCTCGGTGGCCTGGGACGCCTTGAGTGAGGCCCCGCCTCCCACCGGCACGAGGAGCACGTTGATGTCGCCGATGGCCTCCACCTGGCTCTGGCTTGGGATGTGTCCCAAATCTCCCAGGTGGCAGACGCGCAGCCCGTCCATCTCAAATACAAAGATGGTGTTCTTGCCGTACTCGCGGCCGTTGCGCGTGTCGTGGTACGAAGAGATGCCGGTGATGAAGACGCCGCTGACCTCGTACTCGCCCGGCCCGTCTATGACGAAGGGGTTGCCCTTGACGGCCTTGACGTTGGAATGCCCCGGGTGCGCATGGCTTACGGTAACGATGTCGCCTTTCAGGCCCGCAGGCGACAGGCCGATGCTCTTGTCAAACGGGTCGGTGATGATGGTCGCCGTGCGATCCTTGATGCGAAAGCAGGCGTGCCCGTACCAGAGAATGTCCATAAACCGCAATGCCTCCAGGATATGCGTTACGGGCACATTATACCGTCAAGGGGGCATGTTGACAATCGCGGGCAGCCCACGGATTCAGTTCCAAAGTCTGTTGGTTTGTCATTGCGAGGGCGCGGAGCGCCCGAAGCAATCTCTGGGGCGTGAGGTTGCTTCGCTTCGCTCGCAACGACACACAAGGAGAGTGTCCATGCGTTTCACCAACACAAAGTGAAACCGACTCCAGCCCACCCCACGGATTCAGTTCCGAAGTCTGTGGTATCCGACATCCGCGCCATCCGTGGATGCGCTGCGGCGCCTGTCATTCCGAGGCGCGCGGCGCCGAGGAATCTCGCCGACCGACACGAGATGAAACGGAGTAGCCCCGTCCCCGCGTCAGGAAGTCGCCGAGCGGAGCCGCGCGATCTGCTCGCGCAGGCGGGGAATGGCGGCCAAATCCTTCGCGGACGCGCGCCCGTGGCGGTAGCGGTGGAGGCGAAAAGCCAGTTCGGCCAGCAGGCGGTAGAACCGCGCGACGTTCCTGCCATGCGCCAGGCTCTGAGCAGAGGCGGCCTTGCCCTGCGCCCGAAGCCGCTTCCAGGGCGACTGGGCGATGCGGTACTCCTCCACCGTCAGCAGGATGCCGATCTCCGGGCGCAGTTCCTCGGCGATCCAACGGCGCTCCTGGCGCAGCGCCAATACTAGGATGGCGATGATGATGAGCACGCCGCCCGCATCGGCCACAACGCTGATGCCGATGGCCAGGAGGGCCTCGCCCGCCAGGGTCGCGCCCAGGTTGTGCACCGCGTGGAACCCCATGCCCACCAGCAGCCCCGCGACGGGCACCGCCACCTTCGCCAGCGCATTCTTGGCATTCCGCGCGTAGCCCAGCCCCGCGCCGGTGAACGCCGTGTAGAAGGCGTGATTGAGGCCGAAAACCACCGTGCGCAACGCGGCCAGCATGCCGAAACTCTCCCACCCCTCGGAGGTAACTTCGTGGATGAGGTACAAGAAGTTCTCGGTCATGGCGAAGCCGAATCCGACCAGCGCGCCGTAGATGATGCCGTCCAGAACCCCGTCAAATTCCTCGCGGAAACGGCGGTAGATGATGTACAAGGCGATGGCTTTGGCCAGTTCTTCCACGATGGGCGCGACGATGGAGGCGGAGGCCAAATCGCGGCCCAGATCAGAGTAGCCTGCCAGCGGCGCGTCCAACGCGATCTCGGCGCCCAGCGACAGGAGGATGGCCGGAGCCGCGCCCCAGATGAAGGCGGCCGCCAGCAGGAGAATCGGCTCCTTCTCGTAGCGGTCGCACCACCAGATGATGAGGACATACACCACGGTCGGGACTACGGCGGCAAGGACGCTTGCCGCGATCTCAGCGGTCATGGCCTCCTCCTCGTAACGCGGGAGACGGGGCTAACGTTGGCCCCGTCTCCGCAGTTTGTTGACCGTGCTGATGAGGTGAACCAGCGGCGTGGAGAGCCGGCCCACCGCTTGGCCCCGTCGCAGCGCCGCAAGGAAGTCCTGGGGGCCGGCAAAGGGCGGCAGTTCCACATAGGCCCGTCCCACCTCATACACCGAATGCGCGTCGCTTCCCGCCGTCCCGGGCAGGCCGCGCTCGCGGGCGAAGGCCAGGGCGCGGGCGTTGTCGGACGGGAGCACCACCCTCGCGTTGAACACTTCCACGCAGTCCACCAGCGCTAGGATGCGGAGCAGCACATCCCGCCCCATCGCCTCGCGGCGCAGTTGATCCAGCGGGTGCGACACGCCCACGATGCCGCCCTGCTCGCGGATGCGGCGAATGGTCTCCTCCGGCGAAAGGCCGGGGGGAATCCGCTCTCGGATGAAGTACGCCAGCAGTTCGCCGCTGTCGGTCTTGACCTCCTCGCCGACGATGACGAAGTCGGGCGCGATGGATTGCGCCTCCAGCGCGCCCTCAATGCTGTTGTGGTCGGTTACGGCGATGCGCGACAAGCCGTGCTCGCGGGCGACCTCCACCAGCCGCCGCGGGCTGACCGCGCAGTCCCGCGAGTAGTGGGTGTGCAGGTGAAGGTCCGCGCGCCAAATCTCACTTGCGGCCACGCTTCCTCCAGATTGCCAGCCCTGCCAACGCGGCGGCAAGCCCCGCAAGCCCCAGGCCTACCTTCTTGGGGTCGTACAGTGGGGCGGTTACGGCCGGTATGTCGCCGTACCGCTCGAACAGTTGCCCCCAGGGTGTCTTCAGCGCCGCCTGCACGCGCTTGTGCCCCACCAGCGGATACCACAGGCCGTCGTAGTAGGCACGCGACGCGATGTAGGACCAGGGCACGATGGGGCTCCGCAGCAGGATGTTCTCAAACGGCTTGAGCGGCCCGTGGTAAATCATCTTCTGGCCGCGGCTGGCAAAGGTCTCGCCGGTAACGAAGTGCCAGTTCTCGCCCGAGATGTCGTCGCCGACGATTTCAATCTCGCGGGGGTCGCCCACGCCCAGGCCGCGCTCGTGGGCCAGGCGGATGAACTTGAGCGACATGGGGTCAAACCCCTGCAACTTGGCGGAGATGGCGTCAATGGCCACCTGGTCCGCCGAGGCGAGGATGATGTTCTTCTCATGCACGTTCATGGCGCGCGGGCCGGGGCCGTCGCCGGCGAAGGTGCCATCCATGACGGCGAAGATGCCGGTGTGAATCTCCTGCTGGATGGCCAGAAGGTCCACCACCGTCTCGTGAATCACGCTGTGGGTCCAGTGGCGGCGCTCCGACAGCAGCCCGCCAAAGGCGTTCTTCATGGCCCCCGTGATGGTGGTGAATACGTGGGTCTTCACCGTGGGCAGGTGAACGATGTTCCTGCCGATGAACATCTTGGGGATCTTGATGCCGTCGGGGTACACCTTGTCCAGCACCAGCATGGGGGTCTTGGGTTCGTAGACGACCCACTCCACCTGCGGCTCGTACAGGTGCACGTTCTGAAGGCCGTAGCGGTCCACGACGAGTTTGTGCTTGTTGTTGCGCTCGCCCACGTAGGCGTCCACGACTACGGTGCG
>JBBIHX010000094.1:0-1433 GCA_037446815.1 Caldilineae bacterium
GATGGACCTCGTCATCAAGAATGGCACACTCATCACCCCCGAAGGGCCGTTCAAGGCCGACGTGGGCATAGAAGGCGAGCGCATCGCCGCCATCGGCGAGGGGCTCACGGCCCCGAACGTGCTGGACGCGGCGGGCAAGTACGTGCTCCCAGGCGCCATTGACGTGCACGTGCACATGCAGATGCCCGTCGGCGATGTGGTATCCAGCGACGACTTCTACACCGGCACCGTGGCCGCGGCTTGCGGCGGCACAACGACCATCATTGACTTCGTGGAGCCGAAGGGAGCACAGTCGCTCATGGACGCGCTACACCAGCGCCGCGCCGAAGCCGACGGGCGCGTGGCTGTGGACTACGGCCTGCACATGACGCTGAACTCCGACGATCCGCTGCGGCTGGCCGAAATCCCCGCCGTCATGGACGCGGGATGCACGACGTTCAAGTTGTACATGGCCTACGAGGGCCTGCGCCTGACCGACGGGGCCATGCTCCGCGCATTGGCGGCGCTCCAGAAACACCGCGGCCTCCCCATCGTCCACGCCGAGAATCACGACGCCATCCGGTACCTCACGGAGAAGTTCCTGCGCGAGGGCAAGACGACCCCGCATTACCACCCCCTGACCCGCCCCGACTTCATGGAAGGCGAGGCGACGGCAAGGGCGCTGGCCCTGGCGCGCGTGGTCGGCCTGCCCATGTACATCGTCCATGTGTCGTGCGCCGAGGCGCTGGACGCGGTGCGGGGCGCGCGCGCGAGGGGGCAACCCGCCTTCGGGGAGACGTGCCCCCAGTACCTTCTGCTCACCTGCAAGGAGTACGACCGCCCCGGATTTGAGGGGGCGAAGTTTGTCATGTCGCCGCCCCTGCGCGAGGAGGCCGACATCGCCAGGCTGTGGGATACGCTGGCTTCGGGCGATCTCCAAGTGGTGGCCACCGATCACTGCCCGTTCTTCTACGAAGGGCAGAAGGACAGGGGACGCGCCGCGTTCAACAAAATCCCGGGCGGCGCCCCTGGCGTGGAGACCCGCCTGCCGCTGCTGTACACATTTGGCGTGCGCGCCGAGCGGCTCACGCTGGCCCGATGGGTGCAGGTCTGCTGTGCCGAGCCGGCCCGCCTCTTCGGCCTGGCCCCGCGCAAGGGCCGCATCGCCGAGGGCGCCGACGCCGACCTCGTCATCTTCAACCCCGACAAGCGCGTGGTGCTGCACCACCGAGCCCTGCACCAGAATGTGGACTACACACCGTATGAGGGGCTGGAACTCGTTGGCTACCCCGAGACCACCCTCCTGCGGGGGCAGGTTATCGTCCGCGATGGGCAGTTCGTCGGGCGCGCGGGGCAGGGCCGCTTCGTCGCGCGCACCCTATCGGGCGCGTGGGAGTGAAACCGGGGCTGGGGTGAGGGGCGAGATTCCTCGCCGCTTCGCCGCTCGGAATGAC
>JBBIHX010000094.1:1533-7353 GCA_037446815.1 Caldilineae bacterium
GGGCTGGGGTGAGGGGCGAGATTCCTCGCCGCTTCGCCGCTCGGAATGACAGTTTGGCAACCGCGAAGGAACGCGAATCCACGCGATACAGAACGTGCGACGCACCTCGGAGGTGCGTCGCACGTTGTCCCTTCGCCGCTCGGAATGACGGTTTGGCAACCGCGTTTCTCCGCAAGGATGGCGCCCCCCTTCTACGGCGCCGAACCGCGGAACCACTCCCGCGCGATGGCATCGGGCAGCGCGTCGCGTGTTTCCGGCGTTACCTCATACACCCTGACCGCGCACCCCGCCAGCCGCTCCATGAGCGCGGCGAGAAACCCGCGCCGCACCAGGACAACGGCCAGCGGCACCGCCCCCGCCTGCAACTCGGGGATAACCGGGGCCAGCCCCCGATTCTCCAGGAGTTCCATCGGGCCGATTTCGTCCACGACCAGCACGTCCGGCCGCTGGCGAACGGCGCTCATGACTGCCTCCAGCGACCATTCCAGCGCCCCAGGTTCAAACCGCCAGATGCCGCACCGCACGCCGGGCCGCGACAGGTCTCGGTCGGCGAGGTGCCGCCGCTCCCCCGTGCCCAGCCGCAGCCCGTCTATGCCGACCTTGCGCCCCTCCGCGTCCACGCGGGCAGGGCACAGCAAGCCATCGCACCGCAGGCCGCGCGCCTCGGCCAGCGCCACAACGCGGGCCGCCACGGTGCTCTTGCCGCTCCCGATTTGCCCCGTGAGCAAGAGAACCGTCGTCATTTGGCCCCGTGCGGCGGGTGCGGGATAACGCAAATGAAGCGCAGAATCTCGCCGCCATCGTTGACGAACTGGTGAGTCTCCCCGCCCGGGACGAAGACGACGTACCCTTGCTCAAAGGGCAGGTTGCCGGCGTCGCTCTTGACATAGCCCCTGCCCGACAGGATGAACACTTCGTGCTCAAATCCGTGGGCGTGGAACGGCGACGCCTTGCCCGGCGGGACTTCAAAGACGCGCATGGCGAAATTGGGCGCGCCGTCGGCCTCGCCGATGACCCAGCGGACGGTGATGCCCGGGGCCTCGTGCACCGGCTCCGCGGGCGTTGCGGTGTAGGGTTGAACCTTGATGCTCATGACGTCCCCTTTCTTCCCTTGCGGGATACGAAATAGTTGGCTGCCAGCCACGGCAGGCGCAGGCTGATGCCCACGTAGTCGGCCCGCTCGGCGAGCACGTCGGCCATCCAGAGCGTGCCGCGCCCGTCCTGCGTGGCGATGGCATAGGCCAGGCGCGGGAAGCGGTAGAAAAGCCCCGCGATCTCCCGCGCGCGTTGGAGCGAGCGCCCCATCTCCCGCGCCACGCGGGCTGAGTAGGCATTCGCCGACAGACCGCGGCCCACCACCTCGGCGGCGATCTGCCCGCTGCGGATGGCGTAGCGGATGCCCTCGCCCAGAAGCGGGTCTACCAGGCCCGCCGCGTCGCCCAGCAGCAGGATGCACCCCCGTCCCAGCATCCTGCGGCCCGCGAACACCGGCAGCGGATGCCCCCGCCACCGGATGCCCTCGGTCGCAATGCCCAGCCGCGCCATCTCGGCCTCCAGCGCGGGCCGCAGCGGACGATGGCCCCGGCGAAAGGCCACGATGCCCACCGAAAGTGAGTCGCCGTGGGGGAACACCCAGATGTAGCCGCCGGGCAGCGCCCCGAACTGGAACAGCGCCGTCCCGCGCCAGTCGCCACTCGCCCGCTCCGTCGGCACATCGGCCTGGAGCGTCGGGACGATGGCGCGCGGCGACGCCAAACCCAGGGCACGCGCCAGCGCCCCCGTGCTCCCCTCGGCCAGGAGCGCGTACCGCCCGGCGTGGACGGCTCCGCCCTCCGTTCGGACGCGGACGAGGTCGCCTTCGGCCAGGATTTCGGAGGCTCGCGTCCGATCCATCACGGTCGCCCGCGCGTGGGCCAGGATGTGGGCGTCAAACTCGCGCCGCTGCACCATGACAACGGGCGTGTCCGGCAAGGCAACCGTCCGCTCCTCGCCCAGCCAGGCGTATCGGACGCGGGCAACGGCATCCCGCACTACGGGTTCAAACGCGAACGGAAAGCGCGCCAGCACCGAGCGCGGAACGGCTCCCCCGCAGGGCTTGTCGCGGGGCAGCGATTCGCGCTCCAACACGAGAGCGCGCAGCCCCGCCTCGCCGAGAAAATAGGCCGCGCTCGCGCCCGCAGGCCCCGCTCCGATGATGATGGCATCCCAGACTTCGGTCATCGCTCCGAAAGGTAGCCCTGGGCAGCAAGCCAGGGGATAACGGGGGTCAGGTCGGGTTGCTCCAGCACCAGCGACGCGGCCTGCCGAACGGTCTCGTGATTGGGGCACACGGCGATGCTGACGCCAACGCGCCGGAACATGTCGGCGTCCGAGCGCGTGTCCCCCAGCGCCAACGCCTCCGAGGGCGCGACGCCGAATTCCGCCAGCAGCGCGTCCACGATAGCCCCCTTGCCGCCCTCGGGGACGCCCACGCGGGTATCGCCGTTGATGATGCCATCCGTGGCGTACACGTAGTTGCAGAAAACGCGGTCAAAGCCGAGGTCTTCGGCAACCATCTCGGCGTGAATCTGGATGCCGGTGCTCACCAGCGCCAGGCGGACGCCGTGCTGCTTGAGCGTCCGCACCGTCTCCACCGCGCCCGGAAGGTAGGGGTTCTCGCGGAATAGCGCGCGAATGGTGGCAACCGGCATGCCTTTCCACAGGGCGGCGTCCAGGCGCAGCCACTCCTCATACGAGATTGCGCCCGCGAAGCCGTCGGCGAAGAAGGCTTGGCTAGCCTCCAGCGTCCCGAGTCGGGAATGCAGATACACATAGGGGTCGCGGGCTTGCTTGAGCGTGCCGTCCAGGTCAAAGATGGCCAGTCGCAGCATACCCACCCCCGCGGCAGGTGCGGCCTATCCCTTGGCCTGGCCCGCGGCGGTCTTCACCCGAAGAACGTCGGCCAGGGAAGCCACAATCCCCGCGACGGCCTGCCGAATCGCCGAATCGCGCGGCAACTGCGCCAGGGGCCGTCCCAGGGCGTCGTACTCGGCGACGAGCGGGTCCCGCGGCAGGACGCCGATGAGTTGCAACCCGGTCTCCTCCACTGCGCGCTGCAGTTCCACAGGGAGCGGGTCAGGGGCCATGTTCAGCACCAGCACCATGCGGTGCACCGTGGTCTCCAGTTCGTGCACGAGTTCCTTCATCCGCTTGGCCGCCGTCAGCCCTCGCACGCTGGGGTCGCTCACGATGAGCAGCAGGTCCACATCGCGGGTGGTGCGGCGGCTCAAGTGCTCCATCCCCGCCTCGTTGTCAATGAAGACGTAGTCGTACCCGCCCGCGATGCGGTCTACGATGATGCGCAGCATGTTGTTGGCGGCGCAATAGCAGCCCGGCCCCTCGGGGCGCCCCATGGCGAGGAGGTCAACGCCGTCGGCCTCCACCAGGCACTGGTTGACCTGGTAGTCCAGGTAGTCCTGCTTGCTGGTGCCCGGCGGGAACGATCCCGCCTTGACCTGATCCAGCGCGTCCTCGCGGATGTCCCCCACGGTGCCGTCCAGCGGGAGGCCCAGCGCCTGGTTCAGGTTGGAACTGGGGTCGGCGTCAATCGCCAGGATGGAGCCCCACTTCTCGTCTATAGCCTGCTGGATGAGCAGGGCCGTGAGGGTTGTCTTGCCCGTGCCGCCCTTGCCCGCAACCGCGACTGTGATGGTCATGATTCCTCTCCAATGGCTTCGTGCGGTCTCTCGGCGCAATGCCGATGGCCGCCTGTACAGTCGCTATTCTACTCGGTCGCACAGGGGGTGTCAATGATGTACATCACACGATTCGGTTCCAAAGTCTGTTGGTACTTGTCATTGCGAGGGCGCGAGCGGGAATACCACACTTAGCGCGGCGGCTTTAGCCCCGCGCGACCATGGCACCCAACGGTCATTCTGAGCGGCGGAGCACCGAAGAATCTCGCGCCCGCACCAACACCTCTGGCCTCTCCCCACACCCATCCGTGCCATCCGTGCTATCCGTGGTGTACGGGCGACCGGCCGGTCGCCCGTATATGCGCGGCGCCGCACTGGGGGCCAACGTGCGACGCACTTCGGAAGTGCGTCGCACGTTCCCCATTCGCGCGATGCGCGGTTGCCGAACCGTCATTCTGAGGCGCGGAGCGCCGAAGAATCTCCCGCCCCTATCCGCGCTATCCGTGCCATCCGTGGATATAGCAAGGCCCTATTCGCGTAGATTCGTGTGATTCGTGGATGACGCAGGACAACGTGCAACGCTCGGAGGCATTCTTAAATCTAGCGTTGCGCCAAATTTAAGACGAAGCGCGCTTGACTTTAGGCGCCGAAAGGGTTATCCTACAGATGACTCTATTCCCACCTGGAGAGGCTTCTCATGAATCGTCATCCCTACGTCGCCATTGAAGGCCCTATCGGCGTGGGCAAAACCACGCTGGCCCGACTCCTGCAGCCTGAACTGGGCGCGTCGCTCCTGTTGGAGGTATTTGAGGAAAACCCGTTTCTCAAAGACTTCTACCGCGACCGCGAGCGCTACGCCTTCCAGACGCAGATTTTCTTCCTGCTGAGCCGCTACCATCAGCAGCACAAGGCAGTGCCCAAGGCGCTGGAGAAGGGGCCGCTCATCAGCGACTACACCTTCGCCAAGGACCGCATCTTCGCGCACCTGAACTTGCGCAACGAGGAACTGGCCCTGTACGAGCAACTCCACGCCGCCATGGCCGAGAAGATTCCCGTCCCCACGCTGGTCATCTACCTGCGCGCGTCCCTGGATGTCCTGATGGAACGCATCGCGCTGCGCGACCGTCCCTACGAGCGCAACATGGACCGCGACTACATCCGCGAACTCAGCGAGGCCTACGAGGAGTTCTTCGCGCACTACAACCAGACCCCGGTCCTGACGCTGGACACGGACAACTTGAACTACGTGCGCAACTCCGACGACTTCACCCTGGTGCTGGAGCGCGTTCGTAGCGCCCTGCGCCATGTGCCATATCAACAGCCGCTCCTTGAGGTCCCGTAGAGGGCCGATGGGGCGCGCAGCGGCCAACACAGGTTCACCAATCTTACGCGAGGCAGAGCATACATGGGCAAGTTTATCGCAGTGGCGGGGAATGTCGGGGTCGGCAAGTCCACCCTGACCCATCTGTTGAGCGAGCGGCTGGGCTGGGAGCCTTTCTACGAGGCAGTGGACGACAACCCCTACCTCGCCGACTTTTACAGCGACATGCCGCGGTGGAGTTTCCACTCGCAGATCTTCTTCCTATCGCGAAGGCTGCGCCACCATCGGGAAATCCTCAGCCACCCCAACACGGTCATCCAGGACCGCAGCGTGTACGAGGATGCCGAGATCTTCGCGCGCAACCTGTACCTGCAGGGGCACATGCAACCCCGCGACTACCGGTGCTATCGGGAACTGTACGAGGTGCTGACGCAGTTTCTGCCGCCGCCGGACCTCGTGATCTACCTGCGCGCCTCGGTTCCCACGCTCCAGCACCGCATCGCCCTGCGCGGGCGCGACTTTGAGCGGCAAATCCCCGATGAGTACCTCGCGCAATTGAACACCCTCTACGAGGAGTGGATTGAGGGATTCACGCTGTGCCCCGTGCTCACCGTGCCCGCGGACCGTCTGGACTTCGTCAAGCACAACTCGCACCTTGAGTTGATCTGCGAGAAAATCCTTGACAAACTCCAGGGGAAGGAAGTCGTCGTCTTTGACTAGCGCGCGTCAAAGATGACGGACGGGCGATCTATGCGGAAGGGCCTCGGCTGCTTACCCTCGCCCGCCGGGAGAGGGCTAGGGTGAGGGCCACGCACCCTCGCCCGC
>JBBIHX010000094.1:7453-11065 GCA_037446815.1 Caldilineae bacterium
GGGTGAGGGCCACGCACCGACCCGGCCATCCCCCGCGCCTGCTGCCCTCGCGGGCGCTACTTGCCGTTGTGGGCCTCCACCCGACGCAGGGCCGCCAGGATGAGCACCGCGAAGACCGCGCCCACGATTGCGATGACGTACAGCCCCGCTGCGGCGGCCATGGCGATAGCCGCGACCGCCCACAGGCCGGCGGCCGTCGTCAGCCCGTGTACATCGGTCTGGCGCTGCAAGATCGTGCCGGCTCCGAGAAAGCCGACGCCGGTTACCACCTGCGCGGCCACGCGCGCGGGGTCGCTGCCCGGAAAGGCGTAGAGCGAGACCAGCGTAAACATGGCCGACCCCAGCCCAACCATGATGTAGGTGCGGAACCCCGCGGGCCTGCCGCGTCGTTCCCGCTCCCACCCGACGATTCCTGCCAGCACGATGGCCAGCAGCAAGCGGACGAGAGGCTCAACCGTTGCAAAAACTTCTTGCGCGTCGGGCATGACGTCCTCCTGAAAAAGCATCGGCAGGGAGCCAACGCCCCCTGCCGATGGATTCTGTCTGTGCGATACGGCCGGGCGGCAAAGGCCTACCGGTCGCGCTCCATGCTCATCTTTTCCTTCAGGGCCGCCTGGGCCGCCGCCAGTCGCGCCACAGGCACCCGGAACGGCGAGCAGGAGACGTAGTTCAGGCCCACGCCGTGGCAGAACTCAATGGACGACGGATCGCCGCCGTGCTCGCCGCAGATGCCTACCTCCAAGTCGGGCCGCGTCTTGCGCCCCTCCGTAACGGCGATTTGGATGAGCCGTCCGACGCCCGCCCGATCCAGCACCTGGAACGGGTTCTCGGGCAGGATCTTGTCCTCCACGTACTTGAGCAGGAACTTGCCCTCGGCATCGTCCCGCGAGTAGCCGAAGGTGGTCTGCGTCAGGTCGTTGGTGCCGAAGGAGAAGAACTCCGCATACTGGGCGATCTCGCCGGCGGTGAGGGCCGCGCGCGGAATCTCAATCATCGTGCCGAACTTGTAGTCCACGTGCACGCCCTTCTCCTCCATCACCTGCTTGGCGATGGGCTCCAGCATCTCGCGCACCAGTTTCAGTTCGTTGTAATGGCCCGTGAGGGGAATCATGACCTCCGGCTTGACGACGACGCCCTGCTTGGCCATGTTGCACGCGGCCTCAAAGATGGCCCGCACCTGCATCTTGGTAATGCCCGGGAAGGTGATGCCCAGGCGGATGCCCCGCAGGCCCAGCATGGGGTTCATCTCGCGCATCTTCTCCACGGCGTGGAGCATCTTGATCTTCTCGGGGAGCACGGCCTGGATTCCCTTGGTCAGGTCGCCGTTGCCCGCCTTCTTCACTTCCTCCAGCAGTTCCTCATCCTCGCGGCTGGACTTCTCCACTTCCAGCAGTTCGGGCTTGTGCTGGGCCATCTGCAGGCGGGTTACGTCGCGCAGGAGGCCCTCGTAACTGGGCAGGAACTCGTGGAGCGGCGGGTCAATCAGGCGGATAATGACCGGATAGCCGTCCATGGCCTGGAAGATGCCCTCAAAGTCGCCACGCTGCACCGGCAGGAGTTGCGCCAGGTACTTCTCGCGCTCCTCTTCGGATTCGGCCAGGATCATCTTCTGGACGATGGGCAGGCGGTCGGCCTCAAAGAACATGTGCTCGGTGCGGCACAGGCCGATGCCCGTAGCGCCGAATTCGCGGGCGCGGCGGGCGTCCCGCGGGTAGTCGGCGTTGGCCCACACGCCCAGGCGCCGAACCTCGTCGGCCCACTGGAGCAGCGTGGCCAAATCCTTCTCGTCGGCGAAGTTGGCGTCTATGGTCTGCACCTGGCCCTCAAAGACCTCGCCAGTGCCGCCGTCAATGGAGATGACATCGCCTTCCTTGATGACCTTGCCGTTCACGGTGAACTGCTTCTTGTCCTCGTCCACGCGGATGGCCTCGCAGCCGGCGACGCAGGGCAGCCCCAGCCCGCGGGCGACAACGGCCGCATGGCTCGTCGCGCCGCCGCGCTGGGTCAGGATGCCCCTGGACGCCAGCATCCCGTGCACGTCGTCGGGCGACGTTTCGGGCCGCACCAGGATGACGCGCTTGCCCGCCTTGCCCCACTCCTCGGCGGTGTCGGCATCAAAGGCGGCGAAGCCATAGGCCGCGCCCGGGGACGCATTGAGGCCCTTGGCCAGCAGTTTACCGGCCTTTTCGGCTTCCTCTTTGGCCTTCACGTCAAAGCGAGGCAGGAGCAACTGGTTGACCTGCGATGGCTCCACGCGGAGGAGCGCCTCTTCCTTCGTGATGAGGCCCTCGCGCACCATGTCCACGGCGATCTTGACGGCCGCCGCCGCGGTGCGCTTCCCGGCGCGGGTCTGGAGCATCCACAGTTTCCCGCGCTCCACGGTGAACTCCATGTCCTGCATCTCGCGGTAGTGCTTCTCCAGTTTCTCGGCGACCTCGGCGAACTGGCGATACACCTCGGGCATGTCCTGGGCCAGTTGCGCGATCTTCTTGGGCGTGCGAATCCCCGCGACCACGTCCTCACCCTGGGCGTTCTGGAGATACTCGCCGTACAGTGCCTTCTCGCCGGTGGCGGGGTTGCGGGTGAAGGCCACGCCCGTGCCCGAGTCATCGCCCATGTTGCCAAAGACCATGGTTACCACGTTGACCGCGGTGCCCCAGTCGTGCGGCAACTTGTAGAAGTTGCGGTAGTCCACCGCGCGCTTGCCCATCCACGAGCCGAACACCGCGCCGATGGCCAATTCCAGTTGCTTGTACGGGTCGGTGGGGAACTCCTCGCCGATTTCCTGCTTGTACAGGGCCTTGAACTCGGCGACGACCTCTTTCATGGCATCGGCGTCCAGGTCGGTGTCCAGTTGCGCGCCGTGCTTGTGCTTGATTTCCTCCAGTTTTTCCTCAAACTTCCGCCCGTCAATCCCCATGACGATGCGTCCGAACATCTGGATGAACCGGCGGTAGGCGTCGTAGGCGAAGCGTTCGTTGCGCGTGAGGGCAATGAGGCCCTGCACGGTGTCGGGGTTCAGGCCCAGGTTCAGCACGGTGTCCATCATGCCCGGCATGGACACGCGCGCGCCGGAGCGCACAGACACCAGGAGCGGATTCTTGGGGTCGCCGAACTTCTTGCCGGTGGCCTTTTCCACTTCCTTCATCGCGGCAAGCACCTGCTCCCACATCCCTTCGGGGAACTTCTTGCCCGAGGCGTAGTAGGCGTTGCAGGCTTCGGTGGTGATGGTGAAGCCCGGCGGGACGGGAAGCCCCGCGTTGGTCATCTCGGACAAGCCCGCTCCCTTGCCGCCCAGCAAGTTCTTCATGCTTGCATTGCCTTCATGGAACAGATACACCCACTTCTTGGTCATCTCACAAGCCTCCTTCATCTTGTTACAGTCGCACAAAAGCAGCCGGGGGTGTCCCTCGGCTGCCGGGTTGTGTTCCGTGCGGATTACGCGCCTGTGCCCCAGAGGCGATAGCGCAACAACGATGGCATGGGACGCACCAACTTGCAATTATACCACCTTTGCCGCGGTTTACCAAAATCGCGATTCGGTTCCAAAGTCTGTTGGTATTTGTCATTGCGAGGGCGCGGAGCGCCCGAAGCAATCCCCGGAGCGTGCGA
>JBBIHX010000095.1:0-3352 GCA_037446815.1 Caldilineae bacterium
ATGACACACGGGTAGTGTACGCCTGCGGTTCACCAACACAAGATGAAACCGAATCGAACGCAGGTGCGAATCTGGCGCGCGAGAACGAATGATGTATAATACCCTCACTGGTGTGCGAACCGCTAGGCGCGAAGTGGCGGTTTGCACGATTCTGCTACAGAGAGGGAGGGTATCGTGAAACGCGTTTGCTTCCTCGCAGCGTCGCTGGTGTTGGTGTTTGCCCTTGCCGCATGCGGCAGCGGCAGCCCTTCGGGGCCATCGCCCCAGGGCCAGGCGGAGCCCACGCCAACCCCCACGCCCGAGCCGCAGCCCGTCTCGCTCACCATCTGGCACGGCTGGCAGCCGGAGGCGCTGGCCCATGTGGAACCCATCTTCCGCGCCTACGAGGCCCAGCACCCGAACGTGCACATTGACCTGGTGCACGTGCCCGACATGGCGAACCGCGTCATCTCGGCCATTCCGGGCGGCGAGAAGGTGGACATCCTGGCCTTCGGGATGGACTGGGTGGGCCGCCTGGCCGACGCGGGCCTTATCGTGCCTGTGAGCGATCACGGCGTAACCCGCGACTTCATGCGGAGCACGTACATCGGCCCCGCCGCCGACGCCATGCTCTACAAGGGCAAGGTGTGGGGATTCCCGGAGGCCGTGGAGTGCGTGTCCTGGATTTACAACAAGGCGCTCGTCTCGGAGCAGGAGATTCCCAAGACGACGGATGAGTTGCTGGCGAAGGCGCGGGACTGGAACGCCGCGCATCCGGGGCAGTTCTTCTTCGTGTATCCGGCGCAGAACGACCCGTACTTTTCCGCGCCCTGGTGGTATGGCGCGGGCGCGTACTTTGTCAAGGAGGATGGCTCCGTCGGCCTGGAGTCGGAGGGGGGACTGCGGGCGGCCCAGTTCTTCGCCCAACTGCCGCCGCTGATGCCGCAGCCGGTGGACTACGTCGCGGCGACGGCGCTGTTCAAGGAGGGCAGGGCCGCCATCATTCAGAACGGGCCGTGGTTCTTGTCGGAGTTGCAGGCGGCGGGCGTACAGTACGGGCTGGCGCTGATGCCGGAGGTCAGCGGTGCGGGACGCCGGGCCATGCCCTTCGTCAGCGGCAAGGCCCTGATGATCACGCCCAACTGCGAGCGGCCCGACGTGGCCGTTGATTTGCTCACGTACTTCACGGGCGCGGAGCCGCAGATCGCCCTGGCCAAGGCGAATCACACCATCCCGACGAACCGGGCCGCCATCACCAGCGCCGACGTGCAGGCCATGCCCGACATCGCGCACTTCGCGGCGCAGGCCGAGCTGGGCGTGCCGCTGCCATCCACGCCCTACATGAGCGGCCTGTGGGAGCCGGTTTCGGCTGCGCTGTCGGCGCTGTGGGAGGGCCGCCCGCCCGAGGACGTGCTGCAAGAAGCGCAAACGCAGGCGCTCAAGAATATCGCGGCATTGAGATAGCGGTCAGCCATCTGCAGTCAGCGGTCAGCACTGCGCAGTCCGGTTTGGGCTTGCTGGCACGGCCAACCGCTGATGGCTGATCGCTGATGGCTCTTGAGGCTTGACCGTATGGAAGACTTCATCTTCGGCAACCTAACGCTTACCGACGAGATCGTCGCAAAACTGACCCGGCAGTTGCGGGGCGTGTACCACGGCCACCGCATAGAGCCGACGCCGGCCGCGCCCGGCAAGCCGATTGCCCTGTACGCCACGACGGGGCCTGCGGTCGCCGCCGACGCCGCGTACCTGTACTACACCACCGACGGCTCGGAGCCGCAGGGCGCGGGCGGCCAGGCATCCCACGGCTACGCGCTCCCCATGCAGCGGGTGGAGACCGAGTGGGTGTCGCTCCTGTGGGATTACGTGGCCTGGTGGAAGGCGGAACTGCCCCCGCTGCCCGATGGCACGAAGGTGCGCTACAAAATTGAGGCCCGCGATTCCGTCGGGGAGAGCAGCGCCTTCGCCGACAACGGCGCGCCGAACTCCCAGGCCGCGACGCGGTTCTCGTTCCCCGTGGCCGACGCCGAGCCGCCCGCGTGGGCCAGGGAAGCCATCATCTACCACGTTTTCGTGGACCGCTTCAACCCGGGCGCGGGCCGCGCCTTCGCCAAACCGGGCGACCTGCGCGGCTTCTACGGCGGCACCCTGCGCGGCGTTGCGGAGAAACTGGACTACATCGCGGCGCTGGGCGCGACGGCCATCTGGCTTTCGCCCATCTTCGCCAGCCCGTCGCACCACGGGTACGACGCCACCGACCTGTACGCCATTGAGCCGCGCCTGGGGACGGAGGCCGATTTCCGCGCCCTTGTGCAGGCGGCCCACGCGCGCGGCATCCGCATTATCCTGGACTTCGTCCCCAATCACGTGTCCAACACGCACCCGTTCTTCGTCAGCGCCCAGACCGAGCCGGATAGCCCCTACCGCGACTGGTTCACCTTCCGCCGCTGGCCCGATGAGTACGAATCGTTCTTCGGCGTGAAGTCGCTGCCGCAGTGGAACAACGAGCACGCGCCCGCCCGCCGGTATATGCTGGACGTGGCGCGGTACTGGATTCGCGAGTTCGGGGTGGATGGGTATCGGCTGGACTACGCCAACGGCCCGTCGCACGACTTTTGGACCGATTTCCGCCTGGCGGTGAAGGACGCCAACCCCGAGGCGTTCATCTTCGGCGAGATTGTGGAGAGCGGCGGGCTGCTGCGGACGTATCAGGCCCGTCTGGATGGGAGCCTGGATTTCCTGCTGACCCACAACCTGCGCCGGGCCTTCGCCTTCGGGAACATGAGCCTGGCGGAACTGGATACGTTCATCACGCGACACGAATCGTACTTTGACGCGCGCTTTGTCCGCCCCAGTTTCCTGGACAATCACGACATGAACCGCTTCCTGTGGCTGGTGAAGGGCGACAAGCGGCGGCTGCGGCTGGCGGCGCTGTGCCAGTTCACGCTGGCCGGCCCGCCCATCGTGTACTACGGCACGGAGGTGGGCCTGTCGCAGGAGCGCGATTGCCGCACACCCGACGGCCACGGCAGGCCCCACGAGGCCCGCGCGCCCATGCTCTGGGGCGCGGCGCAGGACGCCGATTTGTTGGCCTACTACCGCGCTCTGGGGCGGTTGCGGCGAGAGCGGCCGGTGCTGTGGCGTGGGGCTCGGCAGACCCTGGCCGTGGGCGCGCCGCTAGGGACGTGGGCCTACGCCCGCGTGGACGGTGAGGATTGCGTGCTGGCAATGCTGAACGCAGGCGACTCGCCCGCGGAAATGTCGGTGTCGGTCGCGGGCCTGGGGCTGGCCGACGGGACGCGCCTGCGCAACCTGCTGGGCGAGGAGGTTTACGCCGTCGCGGGCGGGCGCGTGAGGGTGGGCCTGGGGCCGG
>JBBIHX010000095.1:3452-6710 GCA_037446815.1 Caldilineae bacterium
TAAGGAGGAGTCAGAAATGAAAAAGCGTTTGTCTATCCTATCCCTGCTAGTGATTCTCGTCATGCTCGTGGCCGCGTGCGGGCCGAAGCCGACGCCGACCGCGACGCCGGCGCCGACCCAGCCGCCTCGGCCCACGGCGACGACTGCCGCGCCCACACCCGCGCCGGAGCCGCTGTACCTGGCCATCATCTGGCACCAGCACCAGCCGCTGTACTACAAGGACCAGGCGGCGAACATGTACATGAAGCCGTGGGTGCGGGTGCACGCGACCAAGGACTACGTGGACATGGCCGCCATGTTGGAGCAGTATCCCAACATCCACGTTACGTTCAACCTCACGCCCACCCTCATCCGCCAGTTGGACGACATCGCCGCGGGCGCGAAGGACAAGTACTGGGTCATCGCCGAGAAGCCGGCAGACCAGTTGACCGTGGAAGACAAGAAGTTCATGCTCCAGCGTTTCTTTGACATCAACCGCAAGATCATCGCCCGCTTTCCGCGCTACCAGCAACTTCTGGACGACCGAGGCACCGACTTGAGCGATACGGGACTGGAGGCCACCATCGCCCGCTGGACCGATGCGGAATGGCGCGACCTGCAGGTGCTGTTCAACCTGGCCTGGACCGACCCGGACTGGCTGGCGCAGGAGCCGCTGAAGGCGCTCAATGAGCAGGCCGCCAACTACTCCGAGGACGACAAGAAGGTGCTGTTCCAGGAGCACCTGCGCCTGGTCAAGGAGGTCATCCCCGTGCACAAGCGCCTGCAGGAGGCGGGGCAGATTGAGATTACCATGACGCCCTACGCTCACCCCATCCTGCCGCTGCTGGTGGACACGAACCTGGCGCTCCAGGCCGCGCCGAAACTGCCGCTGCCCACCCGCTTCATGTACGGGCAGGATGCGGTGGCGCAACTGCAGAAGGGCATTGAACTGTACCAGGAGCACTTCGGCCAGCCCCCTGCCGGCATGTGGCCCGCCGAAGGCTCGGTGGCGCAGGAGATCGTCGGCATCGTCGCCAATGGGGGCATCAAGTGGATGGCGTCGGACGAGGGCGTGCTGGCCCGCTCGCTGGGCAAGCCCGGGTTCAACCGCAATTCCGCCGAGGTGGTTACCGATGCCGACGACCTGTATCGGCCCTACTACGTAACGTCGGGCGACAAGCCGCCGGTGCTCATGGTCTTCCGCGACGTGGTCATCTCGGACAAGGTGGGCTTCACCTACTCCGGCACGTCGGGCAAGGCCGCGGCGCAGGACTTCATGAACCGCCTGCGCAACATCGCGGCGCGCCTGAAAGGGGAGGGCAAGCCCGGGCCGCACCTGGTTACCGTCATCCTGGACGGCGAGAACGCCTGGGAGTACTACCCGAACGACGGCAAGGAGTTCCTGCACACGCTGTACCAACTGCTGAGCGAGGCGACGGACATCAAGACCGTTACGCCGTCCGAGTACATGAAACTGTATCCCGACCAGCGCAAGATTGAGAAACTCTGGGCCGGTTCGTGGATCAGCGCCGACTTCACCACCTGGATCGGCGAGGAAGAGGAGAACCTGGCGTGGGACTACCTGGGCAAGGTGCGCGCGGATTTGCAGAAGTACGTCGGCGGCGTCCGCACGACCACGCCGGAGAAACTGGCCCGCGCGCTGGACTTCATGTACGCCGCCGAGGGGTCCGACTGGTTCTGGTGGTACGGCGCCGACCAGAGCAGCGGCGACGACGCCTCCTTTGACGAGATGTACCGCCGCACGCTGATGGATGTGTACAACGCCCTGGGTGAGACGCCGCCCGACTTCCTGTACGTGCCCATCATCGCCAAGCCGCCCCAGCCGCCCACCAAGGCCGTGGAGGGGCTGTTCACGCCGCTCGTGGACGGCAAGGCGGGCAAAGAGGAATGGGCCACCGCGGGCTACTACGCCGTGGTTGGTGGGGCCATGGCCCGCGCCAACGACATCATCACCGACCTGTACTACGGCTTTGACGCCAAGAACATCTACATCCGCCTGGACGCGAAGACCGACTGGGCCGCGGTCGGGCCGGACACCTACGTGGGCATCTACCTTTCCGCGCCAGGGGCCGCCGCATTCAACAGTTTCTCCCGCTTCGGCGCGAAGGTAGAGCCGCGCACGCTGCTGGGGTTCGGGGCCGCCTACGAATTGGCCGCCCACTTCCAGGATGGCAAACTGGCGGGCACGCTTGCCAAGGCGAAGGGCGATAACACGTGGGCCGCTCCTGCGGCGCTGGACACCATCGCCAGCCAGGGCGCGGTGCTGGAAATCGCCGTGCCCTACGAGATGCTGGGCAAGTTTGACGCGGGCGATGTCATCAACTTCCGCGCGGTGGTGGCGCTCAACGGGGCCGACGTGCAGATTGTGCCCTCCGAGGGCGTGGCCAAGGTCGTCGTGCCCGATCTGGGGCTGGTAACCAACATCCTGGAGGTGGAGGATCCCGTCGGCGACGACCACGGCCCCGGCTCGTACACCTACGCGACGGACCCTGTGTTCGGCCCCGGGGCGTTTGATGTCAAGAAGTTCACCGTGGGCTACGATGACAACAACGTGGTGTTCAAGTTTGAGATGAACGGGCCGGTGGAGAACGTCTGGGGCTCGCCCAACGGCCTGTCGGTGCAGACCTTTGACATCTACATTGACAAGGACGGCAAGGCCGGCTCGGGCGCGAGGCTCCTGCTGCCCGGGCGCAACGCCGCGGTCTCTGCCGACGAGGCGTGGGACTTCGTCATCTGGGCCGAGGGCTGGACGCCGGGCATCTACAAGGCGGGCGCCGACGGCAAACCGGAGAAGATAGACGGGGCGCAGTTCCAGATTCTGGCCGACCCGGCCCAGCGCAAGGTTACCATCCGCGTTCCGAAAGACATCCTGGGCGACGACCCGCAGGACTGGGCGTTCCTGGCCGTGGTCTGCGGGCAGGAGGGGTACCCGGCCACGGGCGTGTGGCGCATCCGCGACGTGAACCCCAAGGCCGAGCAGTGGCGCTTCGGCGGCGGCCCGCAGGACACGAACCACACGCGCATCATGGACGTGGTCTGGCCCGCCGACGCCAAGCCGACCCAAGAGGAGATGCTGAGCGCCTACACGCCCAGCACCGAGACGAACATGGACAAACTCGGCCCCGACGACTTCGCGCAGGTGAAGATGCTCAGGGCCAAGTAGCGCCCCAAGCGCACTCCGCACGCAAGAAGACCTCCGAGGTCCGAAACGCCTCGGAGGTCTTTTGTGTTGGCGCCGTAGTGGCCAGGTGAGACCGC
>JBBIHX010000095.1:6810-10981 GCA_037446815.1 Caldilineae bacterium
CTTGGCTTCCGCACGGGCCAGGCGTCGGCTACGCTGCCGTGATGGGTTCCGCAATTCGCCCCAAGCGCACTCCGCACGCAAAAAGACCTCCGAGGCCCGAAACGCCTCGGAGGTCTTTCGTGTTGGCGGTGTGGTGGGGGCTACAGCATCCAGTCCAGGCCGAGCCGCTCCAGCGTTTCCTTCTTGGGCAAGCCGAACTTCTGATCCCAGCCCATGGACTCGTAGTAACTGTCCAGGTTCTTCTGCAGGTCCACGACCTCGCCCTCGCCGCGGCCATCGGGGGCCGGCTCTTTCAGGAACCGCTCGGGCAGGGTGTCGTCCTTGCGATCAAACCCGAAGCGGGCGTTGATCTGGCGCTCCATGTTGATAACGCGCTCGGCTGCCTTCAGCAGATCGTACTTGGAGATGGTGCGGCCCATGGCAGCGGAGGTGAGCCTCGCCCAGGTAGAGGCCTTGATGGCCAGCGTGATGGAGGCGAACAGGCAGACGCCTAGCAGGTTGGTCGCCATGGACAGTTCCTGGAACGGCTTCACCCAGGCCTTGTTGCCGTCCTCCAGGTAGTTGATGTCGCCGGTGATGCCGAGTTCCTCGTCGCGGTACCCGAAGGCGTCAATGGCGGACGCATACGGGCGCAGGTGGTCGGCGCCGCGTGCGGATGTGGCGTGTACGATGGACTCGCCCTTGCTGGCGCGGACGCCGTCGGCGGCCATCTCCAGGCCCTTCACGTGCATGGCGGCCTTCTCGGCCTTGGGGCCGAGTTTCTCGGCGGCGCGCTTCACGCCGTTGGCCAGCAGGTCGCCGATGCCCTCGCGGTGGGCGATCAACTTCACGAGTTCCACGACGGCGTCGCCATTGCCCCAGGTCAGGTCCAGCCCGCCGGTCTGCTCCTTGGTCAGCAGGCCCATCTCATACCACTCCATGGCCGTGGCGATGACCTGGCCCGTGGAGATGACATCCAGCCCGAAGTTGTTCGCCAGGTGGTTGGCGGCGGCGACGGCGTTCAGGTCGGTTACGAAGCACTTGCTGCCAAACGCGGCGACAGCCTCGTACTCAGGGCCGCCGCCCTCAAGCCCGGCGTACTTGCCGCTCTTGATCTTGGTGTGGCGACCGCAGGCGATGGGGCATCCGAAGCAGGCGTAGGGCTTGACCTCCAACGTCTCGTGATACGCCTTGTACGTCAGCAGGTCCTTGGACGCGGGGAAGGTGGTGCGCTGCCAGTTGCGGGTGGGCAGGATTCCCAGCGCGTCAATGGCGTCGTAGAACGACGGCGTGCCGAAGGGGTGCAGTTCGTCGCGCACGAAGGCTTCGGCGAACAGTTCATCCCGCGCGGCCTTGGCGGCTTCCTTCAATGCGTCGGGGTCGGCAATGGGCAGCGGCTTGGTTCCGCGCACGGCGATGGCCTTCAGGTTCTTGGCTCCCATCACGGCCCCAGGCCCGCCGCGCCCGAACGCTCGGTGCTTGTCCGTCATGATGTTGGCGAAGAGGACGCCTTTCTCGCCCGCTGGGCCGATGGACGCAATCTGGAGTCCCTGCGCGCCGACTGCCTGCTTGATGGCATCCTCGGTCTCCTTGACGCCAAGACCCCACAGGCCCGACGCATCGCGGATCTCCACTCTGTCATCCTGGACTAGCAGGTACACGGGCTTGTTCGCCTTGCCGGTGATGACGAGGAGGTCCCAGCCGGCCTTTTTCAGGGCCGGGGCGAAGTGGCCGCCCGCGTTGGCCGCGCCGATGGTGCCGGTGGCCGGCGAGCGGAAGATGACGCAGGCCCGCCCGCTGCAGGGGGCCGCCGTGCCGGTCAGCGGGCCGGTGGCGAAGATCATGGGCTGTTCCGGCGCAAGGCCGTCGCGGTCGTCGTGCACCAGGTCCCAGAACAGCCGAACGGCCACGCCCTCGCCGCCGAGGTAATCGCGGTACCATTCGGGCGGGAGCGTCTGCGAGGTGATGCTGCCGTTGGAGAGGTTCACAAATAGCGCGCGTCCTGTGTATCCCTTCATGGTCACTTTACCTCCATTGGTAAGTTTGTGCGACACATCAGCGTGAAGCATGGGGCCGTGAAATCGCAATGCCGATTCGTGCGGCTTCTTGTTGCGGGGTCACCTCCTTTTGCAAGTCGTGAGGGCGCGGTCATGTGCCCGTCGGATACACGATTATAGAGAAACGATAGTGCATTCCATCACAATTATACACAGGAATGGGCTTTCAGACAAATCGGGGCAGGGGGCGACGTAGGGGCGGGTCTCTGTTGGGGACAGGTCTGAGACGCGCCCCTACAACGTGCCCGTAACGTGGCGGCTTTAGCCCCGCGCGGTGCCACGTATGTAGGGGCGACCGACCGGTCGCGTGTGCACCACGGATAGCACGGATGGGGCAAAGCAGAGCAAAAGGCATTTGCCCTACGGGATTCTTCGGCGCTTCGCGCCTCAGAATGACAGCCCCAGAGCCGCGAACGGCAAACGTGCGACGCACCTCCGAGGGCGTGTCGCACGTTGAGTCGCGGTTGGGCCGCCGGATCGTCCGACGAAAAGGCATTGGGCTTCGTGCCTGTGGCGGCGCGGGCCGATTCTGCGCTGCGGGCTATCCCTTAAGCAGACCGGTCATCTCGTTGAACTGCTGGATGAGGGCGTCTATCTCCGGAATCTGGCGCTGGAACCCTGTCCAGTAATCGGGGTCATACCACTGCGCCTGAATCTCGGCGTAGGTCTTGCCCTGCTGCTCCACCCAGGTGAAGTACTTGAGGTTGTGCACCCGCTTGCGGTCCCAGTAGCCGAGTTCTTCCACATAGTCCACGGAGCAGCCCAGCAGGTAGCGGCTGTAGTCGGCAGCGGCGTCCTTCTCCGTGTACTCGCCGCGCTCCTCGCGCAGTTCCTGCACGCGGCTCTGATACAATTCCATGGAGTCGGTCCACACCGTCAGCACGATGTCGTGTTCGCCCAGTTCGTACCACTTGGCGAACTTGATGGCCGACAGGACGTTGGCGATGCTGGAGATGCCCAGCAGGTCCAGGCGGGCGACGAGGGATTCGGGCACGCCGCGCTTGGCGAGATAGGCCCGCCCGACCGGTTCGTTGAACAGGCGCACCAGGCTGACGCACGCCTCATCGTCAATGGCCATGACCATGTCGGTGTTCTTGATGTTGTGCACCCAGGGCACGTGCTTGTCGCCGATGCCCTCAATGCGATGCCCGCCGAAGCCGTTGAGCAGGAGGGTGGGGCATTGGAGCGCCTCGCTGGCGGCGACCTTGCTGGAGGGGAAGACCTGCTTCATGTAGTCGCCGCAGCCAATGGTGCCGGCCGAACCGGTGGTGAGCACCACGCCTCGGTACTCGTCGCGCGGGCCCATCACCTCGCGCAGCACCTCTTCCATGGCGTGGCCGGTAACCTCATAGTGCCACAGGTAGTTGCCGAATTCCTCAAACTGGTTGAAGATGAAGACCTTGTCGCCCCGCGTTCGCTTCAGTTCCCAGCACTTGTCAAAGATTTCCTTGACGTTGCTTTCGCAGCCGGGCGTGGCGATGACCTCGCCGGCGAGTTTGGACAGCCACTCAAACCGCTCGCGGCTCATGCCCTCGGGCAGGATGGCGATGGATTCGCACCCGAGGAGCGCCGCGTTGTACGATCCGCCGCGGCAGAAGTTGCCTGTGGAGGGCCATACGGCCTTGTGGTAGGTGGGGTCAAACTGGCCGGTAACCAGGCGGGGCACCAAGCAGCCGAACGTCGCGCCGACCTTGTGGGCGCCGGTGGGGAACCACTTGCCCACCAAGGCGATGATGCGGGCGGGCACTCCCGTGAGGGCCGGCGGCAGTTCCACGTAGTTCACGCCGCCGAACCCGCCCCCGAAGGGCACCGGCTCGTTCTTCCACGTGATGCGGAACAGGTTGAGGGAATTCACATCCCAGAGGCCGATGTTCTTCAGGCGCGCCTTGATGGAGTCGGGAATCCGGGAGGGGTCCTTCATCTGGGCGAAGGTCGGGATGATGATGTGCCGCTCGCGGGCCCGCTGGACAGAGCGCTTGAGGGATTCCGGATGGACGGTCAGGTCAATCATGGGCGTTTGCCTCCCCGATGGTGTTGTCGGCGCGCCGCGGTAGAGTGCGCGGCGCGCGGGTTTGTCAGATGTCTGACATATTCTACCATCTGACGAGCCTCGCTGTCAAACGGCGGGAGCGCGG
>JBBIHX010000096.1:0-10593 GCA_037446815.1 Caldilineae bacterium
GATGCCAACAGACTTTGAAACCGACTCCGGTGGTTGCACTCCTTGACTTTTCGCCCCTTGCGTGCTATCCTTCGCCCTGCAAATTCCGGAGTGGATGAGTGCCTCATGGGATACGAGCGAATTGATGATGATGTCTACGTTTTCTCCAGCGACACCTATGCGCAGGTAACGGCGGGTCTGGTGTTCACGAGGGAGGGGGCCATCCTGATTGACACCCTCCCCTTCCCGCGGGAGACGCAGTCCATCCTGCAGTTTGAGCGGCGTCGTGGCGGTATCGGGGTGCGGTATGTCATCAATACCCATCACCACGCCGATCACGTGTACGGCAACTACCTGTTTCCGGGCGCGAGGGTCATCGCTCACGAGGGCTGCCGCGCGGCGATGGTGAAGGATGGGCCGGCGCTGCTGGAGCGAGACCGTCAATCCATGCCGCAACTCATGGACGTGGTGCTCCGCTTCCCAGACGTTACGCTGGACAAGGGCGGGGCCATTCACATCGGCGGCAAATCCATAGAGATCATTCCCCTGCCCGGCCATTCGGACGATCTGCTGGGCGTATATCTGGTGCAGGAGAAGATTCTGTTTGCCAGCGATGCAATGATGCCGGTGCCATACATCGTGGGGGGAAACCCGGAGGCGTACAAGCGGTCGCTCTTGCGGATGGCGGAGTTGAACCTGGAGAACCTGGTGCAGGGGCATGGCGAGGTGCTCCTGCGCGGCGAGATTCCCGATGCGCTCAATGCCAACATCGCGTACCTGGACATCCTTCGCGAGCGGGTGAGGGAGGGGATTGCGATGGGCCTGACCCGCGACGAGATCGCGGCGCTGGATATTGAGGAATGCGGACTGTCGCGGGTTCCCCTGGGCGGACTGGCGCAGCATTTGCATCGCGCCAACGTGTTGTATCTGTACGATGGGATGCGCCGCGGGGTGATTCCGCTGACGGGCGATGAGCCAGAAGCCCACGGGAATTCGGGGGAAGACGACGATGAGGAAGTTGCGTAATCGCAAGAGCGCTGCAAGTTCGTCGCCTTCCAAGCCGCCCGATTTTACGGTGATCTTTGACGGCGGGAGCCGGGGGAATCCGGGCCCCGGGTACGGGAGTTTCCTGCTGGTGCGGCATGCCGATGGCGCGCAACGGCATCAGCGCCTGACGCTCGGAAGCCGCCTTACCAGCAACGAGGCGGAGTATGACACGCTGGCCCACGCTTTGGAGAACCTGCTGGCGTGGGTTCGTGAGTTGGGGCTGCGACCTGAAGACGTGTCGGTGGGGGTCCGCGGCGATAGCCAGTTGGTGATCCTCCAGATGCGGGGGGATTGGAAGGTGCGGAACGCGCGGATGGCGGTGCGGCGCGACCGCGTGTTGGCGCTTGCGCAGCAGTTTGGCGCGGTGCAGTGGGAGCATCATCCGCGCCTCTCGTCGGTGTTGATTCTGGGGCACTGAGCCGACGCGGGCGCAGGGCGGCGTTGGAGTTACTCTTCGGGCATTTCCTGCACGGGCAGGTCCAAATCCACCAATTCTCCGTGGACGTTCACGGTTGCGCGGAAGCCCATCATTCCGAGATAGAGCCGCGCTTCTTCGGGCAGGCCGAACTCCATCATCTGATCCACTTGCTTGTCCAGGTTCTGGAGGGTGGCGTCCACGGCTGCTTTGGTGAAGAGGTCGTCGCGGCCGATCATCTCCAGGATTTGCGCCGTAACGATGTCGCGGTGCTCCACCAATAGGTCGCGCAGGCGGGCGAGGATTTGCTGGTCCACGTCGCGCGCGGGTACATGCCGAAGGAACCCGTATTCGGGGATGGTGTAGCAGGGTTCGTCGCCGACGTAGGCGACGCCGACGGGTTCGCCCTCTTCGTTGTAGATTAGGCCCTCAAACAGAGGCTTCTTGGCCATAGGGTTCACCGAGCAGCCGCGTTCGGGCGGGGTTCGGCCACCGCAGGGTCGGGCTGTCCAGGTACCCCCGGAGCGACTTGAACGCTCAGCCGACTGCTTAGAAGGCAGTTGCTCTGTCCGTTGAGCTACGGGGGCTCACGCAAATTATAGCACCAGAGCGCCCGATGTGGCAACTCGCGCAGGCTGCTGGCTCGGTTCCGTCTTGTGCCGGTCCGTCCCACGCACCGCCTCCCGGCCCTGTCATGCTGAGCCGAAGGCGATACGCCCTCGCCCTTCGGGAGAGGGCTGGGGTGAGGGGCGAGATTCTTCGCGGCTTCGCCGCTCAGAATGACGGTAGATGCCAACAGACTTTTCGGTAACCGCGAAGGACACGAAACTAGGCGAATGGAGCGCGAGATTCCTCGGCGCTTCGCGCCTCGGAATGACAGGTCGGGGGTGGCTTCGGCGCGTCGCGCCCTCGGAGTGACGGTTCGGTAACCGCGAAGGACACGAAACTAGGCGAATGGAGCGCGAGATTCCTCGGCGCTTCGCGCCTCGGAATGACAGGTCGGGGGTGGCTTCGGCGCGTCGCGCCCTCGCAATGGCGGGTTACCAACCGACTCTGGAACCGAGTGGTGTTTTTGCCTTTTGCGCAATTGCGACTATAATAGTACTGCTTGGGGATGAATGGTCTCGACGGTGGAGGCTGATCAGGGACTGCAAGCCGAGGCGCCCAACCGCGTGAAAATGGGCAAAACGAGAAGTGCGACCTTCGCACAGAAGCCGGCTTTGGCCATCGCTGCCTAGTCAGCGAGCGTCAATGCCTTAGTTACCTGCGGGTAACTACGTCCTGACCATCTCTCTCCCGGTGAGGTGGATCCAGGGCGTCATGAAGACCGGGATGCAGTCCTCCGGATGCCGATACGGGGGAATCAAGACCATCGGCTGGCTCCATAGAGCCCCTGTTGGCCGGGCGCTCGTGGGGCGAGATACGAAAGGCCGACTACGCTTGTAGATGTCTCTGGTCGAATCCTTCGGACGCGGGTTCGATTCCCGCCATCTCCACCTGGAGAAGCGGCTCAAGGGCCGCTTCTTGTTTTGTGCGGCTGCGGCGCCGTCGCAGGCGATGATTCGGTTCCAGAGTCTGTTGGTGCCTGTCATTGCGAGGGCGCGGAGCGCCCGAAGCAATCTCCGGGGCGTGCGATTGCTTCGCTTCGCTCGCAATGACACACGAGGAGAGTACGCCTACGGTTCACCAACACAAGATGAAACCGAATCCAGGCGATGGACGCTTTGACATGCCCGCGGCGACAGACTATAATGCGCCGTGCTGTGTTTTGGTTTGCGGAAGGTGTAGGCAATGCGATTCAACGTGGCGCAACTGCTCCTGGGCCCCACCGGCGGGACGCGGGAGTATGATTTGGATGACGATATCAGCGGCTTGGATCCGCTCATTGTGCCGCAGAGCACGCTGGTGGGCCATGTGCGCTTCACCCACGTGGGGCCCAACGTGCTGGTGGAGGGCAGCGCGCACGCGGACTTGGAACTCATCTGCACGCGATGCGCGGAGCCTTTTGTGGAGCGGGTGTCCATTGAACTCATGGAGGAGTTTGAGCCTAGCATAGACGTGCTGACCGGGCGGGTGCTGCCGAACGTTCACGAGGACCCGGCCCTTGTCATTGACAAGCACAACATGCTGGATCTCAGCGAGGTGGTGCGGCAGAACCTGCTCCTGGCGATGGATGACCATCCCCATTGCCGGGAGGACTGCGCGGGAATCTGCCCGCACTGCGGTCGCAACCTGAACACCGAGACCTGCACCTGTACGGACGAGCCGGTGGACCCGCGATGGGCTCCGCTGGCCGACTTGCAGGCGAGTTGACATCATTGGAAGGAGTGTTTTGACATGGGTGCTCTACCGAAGCGAAAACTGTCCAAGGGACGGCGAGATCGCCGCAGGTCGCATCTGGCCTTGAAGACCACGTCGCTGGTCGCGTGCCCCCAGTGCAAGAGCCTGCGCCCGCCGCACCGAGTGTGTCCGAACTGCGGGTACTATCGCGGCGAGGAACGAATTTCGGTTAAGGACAAGGAATAGGCGGCGCGTCTGGTCGCCTGGGGTGTTGGTGCTGTGGCCGTGGTGCGGGATGCCGCTGCACGGCCTTTCTTTTGGGGTTTGCGCCGCGGTCCTGCTTGACGTTAGGCGCGCAATGGGGTAATCTAGGGGACACGAGGCTCTTTGGATAAAGGGGGTGTCTATGGAACACGAGACTGCGGGCAAGGTTACCCTGGCTCCCAGCGTCCTGACCACCATCGTAACCCTCACGGTCAACGCGGACGAGGGCGTGGCGCACCTGTGCAAGGACTGGCGCAGCGATGTCAGCCGCTTTCTCGGCGTTGGCAGCGCGGAGGACGGGGTCCGGGTAGACGTGGAGGGTAACAGCGTGGCCATAGATGTCCACCTGGTCGCGAAAGCCAACGTGAACCTGCTGGCGCTGGGGCGCCGGCTGCAATCGGAGATCGCGCGCGCCATCAGCGACATGGTGGGCATGGTGGTCCGCGAGGTGAACATCTTCATAGAAGACGTGGAGATTCCCGATTCCGAGGAGCAGGTGTAGGCTGTGAAAGTACGGCGGCGTGCTCGCATTGTTGCTTTGCAGGCCCTCTTTGAAACCGATAGCGTGGGCCATCCTCCGGACGCCGTGCTTCAGCACCGCCTGGAAGAGACCCCGCTTCCCGATGCGGGCGTGGATTTCGCGCGCGCGTTGGTCTTTGGCGTGCTTGAGCACCGCAAGCAACTGGATGCATTCATCCAGAAGAACGCGCCCCAGTGGCCCGTTGAGCAGATGGCGACCATAGACCGCAACATCTTGCGCATCGCCTTGTTTGAACTCTACGTGGATCGCACGACGCCCATGAAGGTCGTCATCAACGAGGCTGTGGAATTGGCCAAGATGTTCGGCAGTGAAAGTTCCCACCGATTTGTGAACGGCGTCCTGGGCAGTTTTGTGGCCCAAATGCAGGCGATGCCGAAGCCATCCCAGGCGCAGCAAGTGGCCTCCCCCCAAGGTTCGGCGGGAGAGGAGGAGGCATGACCTTATTCGGAATCGGTCCCGGCGAACTGATCCTCATCTTCGTGCTGGCCCTGATTATCTTCGGCCCGCAGCGTCTGCCGGAGGTGGCGCGAACCATCGGGAAGGCGGTCAACGATTTCCGGAAGACGTCGGAAGAAGTTACCACGGCGGTTGCGCGGGAATTGAACGTGAGCGAAGCCGCGGAGCCGGACAGCACAGCCACGCCACCCATCCGACCCACGCATAGCATTCCGCTGTCCAAGGTGGGCGAGGTGGTGGCGCACGAAGCCGCACCCGACGCGGCAACCCCGGCGGGTCCTGCGATGCCTGCCGCGCCCGCGGAGCCTGCCGAGAATCCCGGTGAGCCTGACGAAGGGAGTCGCGTCCAGCATGACTGAGAACAACCGGATGCCATTGCTGGCGCACCTGGGCGAGTTGCGCGATCGCCTCATCAAGTCCTTTGTCGCGCTCCTTGTGGGCACATTGGTCAGCCTGTTTGTGTTCACGCCGCGGCTGTTTGAAATCGTTATCCGCCCGATGCAACCCAACGTGCCCGTCGCCTTGCGGCCCACCGAGACCATCATCGTGTACTTCAAGTTGGCGCTCATCGTGGGTGTCGTGCTGGCGATGCCGGTCATCGTGTACCAACTGGTGCGCTTTGTCGTCCCGGGTCTCACGCCGCAGGAGAAGCGATACCTGTACTACCTTTTGCCCGCCGCGACCCTGTCGTTTGCGGTGGGCGTCCTGTTCGCGGCCCTGGTCATGCTCCCCTTCGCCATCGCGTATCTCAAAGGGTTCATGAGCGACATTGTGCGGCCAACGTACTCCATAGATTCTTACATCTCCTTTGTAACGGGGCTGCTGTTCTGGGTGGGCGTTACGTTTGAGACGCCGCTCATCATCTTCTTCCTGGCCAAGTTGGGTGTTGTAACTCCCGCCTTCTTGGCGAAGAACCGCAAGTACGCGGTGCTGTTGATTGCGGTGCTGGCGGCGGTCATCACGCCGACGCCCGACCCGTTCAACATGATGATCGTCATGCTCCCGCTGATGCTGCTGTACGGGGTGGGCGAGATTCTGGCGCGGTTCGCCAGGCCGTTGGCGAAACCTCGCGCAGGCAGCAATTCGCAATAATGCAAGGATTCCACGAGGATTAGAGGAGGCTTTCAATGGAGAAAGAACGCGTTCTCATCATGGGCGCCGCCGGAAGGGACTTCCACAATTTCAACGTGTACTTCCGGAACAATCCCGACTATGAGGTCGTGGCCTTCACGGCGACGCAGATTCCCAACATTGAGGGGCGAGTGTATCCGGCGGAACTGGCCGGACCAGGCTACCCGAAAGGGATCCCCATCTACCCCGAATTCGAACTGGTGAACCTGATTCGCGACTTGCATGTGCACCAGGTCGTTTTCGCGTACAGCGACGTGAGCCACGAGTATGTGATGCACAAGGCTTCTATTGCGCTGGCGGCCGGGGCGGAGTTTCGGCTCATGGGGGCGAATTCCACCATGCTCAAGGCCAGCGTGCCCGTGGTGTCGGTCTGCGCGGTGCGCACCGGCAGCGGCAAGAGCCAGACGAGCCGCCGCGTGGCCGGCATCCTGCGCGACATGGGCAAGCGCGTCGTGGCAATCCGCCACCCGATGCCCTACGGCGATTTGGCCAAGCAAGCCTGCCAGCGATTCGCCACGTATGCGGACATGGATCGGCACCACTGCACCATTGAGGAGCGCGAGGAGTACGAGCCGCACCTAGACCGAGGCGTCATCGTGTATGCGGGCGTGGACTACGAGCAGATTCTCCGCCAGGCGGAGAAGGAAGCGGACGTGATTCTGTGGGACGGCGGCAACAATGACCTGCCGTTCTACAGGCCCGACCTGCACATTGTCGTCGTGGATCCGCACAGGCCTGGCCACGAAGTCCGCTACCACCCGGGCGAAACCAATCTTCGCATGGCCGATGTGGTTGTCATCAACAAGGTGGACACTGCCGACCTTGCCAATATCGCCGTGGTGCGGGAAAATGTGTACCAGGTGAATCCGCGCGCGACGGTGATAGAAGCCGCCTCGCCGATCTTCGTGGAAGCCCCCGATGCGATTCGCGGCAAGCGCGTGCTCGTCATTGAGGACGGCCCCACTCTGACGCACGGGGAGATGGCGTATGGCGCGGGCACCGTGGTCGCGCGGCGGCTCGGCGCGGCGGAACTGGTGGACCCGCGGCCCTATGCCGTTGGCTCCATCGTGGACACGTTCCGCAAGTACCCGAACACGGGGGCGCTACTGCCGGCAATGGGCTATGGCGACAAGCAGGTGCGCGAACTGGAGGAGACCATCAACAACACGCCGTGCGACATGGTTCTCATCGCCACGCCCATTGACTTGCGCCGTGTGGTGAACATCAAGCATCCGTCGCAGCGGGTGCGCTATGAATTGCAGGAAATCGGCCAGCCAACGCTGAAGGACATCTTGCAGCAACGACTGGGGTGAGTTGGGACCGCGGACCCCGATCGGCAGGAGGTGGAGCCATGTCTCCGGATTGGGTTGCTGTGGAACGCGAGGTCGTTCAACACCTGCAGAACTTGATTCGCATGGATACGACGAACCCGCCCGGCAACGAATTGCCCGCTGCCGAGTATGTGGCACAGGCGTTGCAGGGCGAGGGCATTCCCGCCGAGGTGCTGGAGTCGGCGCCCGGGCGCGGGAATGTGGTGGCGCGGCTCAAAGGCGACGGTTCCGCCCGACCGCTCTTGCTCATGTCCCACCTGGACGTGGTGCCCGCAGAGCCCGACAAGTGGGAGCATCCGCCTTTCGCCGCCGAACTTGTGGACGGGTTCATCTGGGGTCGCGGCGCGGTGGACACCAAGAACTTGACCGCCGTCCAAATGATGCTGATGCTGCTGCTGAAGCGCGAGGGCGTCTCGCTCAAGCGCGATGTCATTCTTGCCGCCACGGCGGACGAGGAGGCGGGCGGCTTGGCGGGGATGGGCTGGTTGGTGGAGCAGCGGCCCGAACTGCTGGAGGCCGAATATGCTATCAACGAAGGCGGCGGGTTCGGCCTGGATATCGGCGGCAGGCGGGTGTACGTGTGCCAGAGCGCCGAAAAGGGCGTCTGCTGGATGCGGCTGACGGCAGAAGGCAGGCCGGGCCATGCTTCTACGCCGAAAGGAGATAACGCGGTGGCCATCCTCGCGGAAGCAGTGGCCCGCCTGTCTCGCGCCCGGCTCCCGCTGCACATCGTGCCGACGGTGCGCGAGTTCGTGCTGCAATTGAGCCGATTGCTGCCGTTCCCGCAATCCTTGATGCTGCCGCTGATGCTGAACCCCGTGTTTGAGCCGCTCATCGCCAAGGCCCTGGCGCGGGAAGAGATGCTGGGGCCGCTGCTCCGCGCCTCCGTGCGCAACACGGCCACGCCCACGGTGCTCCGTGCAGGGAGCAAGACCAACGTCATCCCATCAGTGGCCGAGGCGCAGGTGGACGGGCGCCTGCTTCCCGGCCAGACGCCCGATGACCTGATGCGCGAGATTCGGCCGTACATTGGCAAGAAGGTGCGCGTTGACCTTATCGGCACGTCGGAGCCTTCGGAGGCGGGGTACCAAACGCCGCTCTACACCTTGCTGGGGGAGGCGCTTGCGGAGGAAGACCCCGGCGCCGCCTTGCTCCCGTTCATGATTACCGGTTCCACCGATGGGCGCTTCCTGGCCAAGCGCGGCGTCAAGGTGTACGGCTTCTGTCCCATGAAAAAGGATATCCAGGAGTCGCCGCTGGAGTTGGCTCACGGGCATAACGAGCGGATTTCCGTGGCGAATCTGGTATTCGCGACGAAGGTGCTGTACAAGGCCGTCATCGGTCTGTGTTCGTAGTCGTTTGCGCCGACGGCTGTCCCGGGCGTCGCTCCTGGGTAGCCGCCGGCGATAGGTTCAGACCTGGATCGTCTTCCATTTGCCCCCGCGATACCGCAGGAAGGCGAGCAGCCCGCGGAAGAACAGGTCCGTGCACATGGCGACCCACGCCCACGATAATCCAAGCCCCAGGATGGTGATGAAGAGGATGGCCAGTGGCACTCGGATTCCCCAGATGCACCCCGCGACGATGTAGAGCGGGTATTTGGTATCGCCCGCGCCCCGCAGCGCGCCGTTGATGATCATGGCGGCGGCCAATGCCGGCTGGGCCAGGCCCACGATGCGCAGCGGCGTGATGCCGAGCGCAATCACCTCGGGGTCGGAGGTGAAGAAACTGACGAGCGGGACCGGGAACAAGATGAACACGATTCCCATGACGCCCATCAGCGCGGCGCCAATGGCAAAGGCGGTGTAGCCGTTGCGTTCAGCCTCCTTGGGGGCTTGCGCTCCAAGCGCCTGCCCGACGAGCGTCGTTGCGGCGACGGCGAATCCAAACCCCGGCATGTAGGACAGCGACTCGGCATTGAGCGCCACTTGATGCGCGGCGAAAGCGGCGGTGCCCAGCGTGGCGACGACGCGGGCATACGACATCTGTCCAAAGCGAAACAGCAGTTGCTCCAGGCCCGACGGGATGCCGACGCGCAGGATGCGCCGAATGATATGCCAGTCGGGCCGGAGTTTGTCCAGCACGAGGCAGAGGGCGCCGCGCCCTTTGGCCAGGGTGGTCAAAGCGAGGACGCCACCGGTCAGGCGGGCGGTGGCCGCACCGATGGCCGACCCGGCGACACCCATCCGCGGCAAGCCGAAGGCCCCGTTGATGAGCGACCACGCCACGACGATGTTGATGGCGTTCACGATGAGCATGATGCGCAGAGGGGTGCGCGTGTCGCCGGCGCCGCGCATGGCGGCGTTGCAGATGAACATGAGCGTGGCGGGTAGGAACACGGCGGCGACGATGCGCAGGTAGGTGGTGCCCAGACCGAGGGCTTCGGGTTCGGCGCCCATGGCCGCTACCGCCGGACGGGCCAGCGCAACGCCCAGCAGTGTGGCGGCAAGCCCGATGCCCGCGCCGAGAATCACCGACTGGCGCAGCACGCGGTTGGCAAGGGGCGTATCCTTGGCCCCGACGGAGCGCGCGATGAGGGCCGTGCTGCCGACGCCGACGGCTCCGAAAAGCGCGTTGGTGAGGAATACCCACTGATTGGCGAGCCCGACCGCTGCAAGGGCCGCCGCGCCGATGTGCCCCACAAGGAATGTGTCCACGATGCCCACCATCATGGCAAGCAGCTGTTCGCCCGCGGCAGGCAGGGCAAGCCGAAGCGTTGCCAGCGCGGCGGACTGGCCCAAGGCGCGCTGGGGGAGGGAGGCCGCGGCGCGAAGTCGCGTCGCCACGGCGTGAGAAGACCGGTTGATGGATCTCATGGGCGATTCTCTCGTGCTGGAATAGGACTGGATACATTATACGCCATGCGCCATTTCTCACAAATGCGCAGTCGGTTTCAAAGTCTGTTGGCATCTACCGTCATTCTGATCGGCGAAGCCGCGAAGAATCTCGCCCCTCACCCCAGCCCTCTCCCGAAGGGCGAGGGCGTATCGCCTTCGGCTCAGCATGACAGAGTGGGGAGGCGGCGCACGAGACAGGCAAACACCGTTCGGAACCGAATCCAAATGCGGATTCGGTTCCAAAGTCTGTTGGTATTTGTCATTGCGAGGGCGCAGAGCGCCCGAAGCAATCTCCGGGGCGTGCGATTGCTT
>JBBIHX010000097.1:0-10560 GCA_037446815.1 Caldilineae bacterium
GAGGTTCACTCCACTTTGGCGAGGTTGCCGCGGTATGCTATACTCGTCTCGCCTGCATGGCGAACTGGAGGGGCAAGGGACTTGCCCGAACCCGTCAGGAGATTCGCTTGGACGCCAAACATCTGCACACGCTGGAATTTGACCGCATCCTGGAGCGCATGGCCGCGCATACCTCGTTCTCTTACGGGCGCGAGCGGGCGCTGGCCACCCAGCCCGTAACCGACCTGGACGAGGCGAGACGCCTGCTGCGGTTGACGGGCGAGGCGCGCCTGCTGCTGGACACCAAGGGCGCGCTGTCCGTCGGCGGGGCACGGGACATCCGCCCCTTGCTAAGCCGCGCCGAGCGCCACGCCATGCTGGACCCGCAGGAACTGCTGGACATCCGCGACACGCTCAACGCGGCGCGGACGCTCCGCCGTTCGCTTTCGCGCATGAGCGCGCAGGTCCCGCTCCTGGCGCAGAAGGCCGCCCTCATTGAGGAGTGCGCGCACGTGGCGGCGGAGATCGGCCGCTGCATCAACGACCGCGGCGAGGTGGTGGATTCCGCCAGCCCCAAACTGGGCCGCATCCGCTCCGAGGTGCGCATCGCCCACGACCGCCTGCTGGACAAACTCAACCGCATCATCACCAGCAGCGAGAACGCGCCGTTTCTCCAGGAGCCGATCATCACCCAGCGCAACGGGCGCTACGTGATCCCCCTCAAGGCCGAGTTCAAGGGCCGCATCCCTGGGCTGATTCACGACCAATCCGGGTCGGGCGCGACGCTGTTTATTGAGCCGCTGGCGACGGTGGAACTGAACAATGCCTGGCGCGAACTCCAGTTGGAGGAGGAGCGCGAGGTGCGGCGCATCCTGACCGAACTGACCGAGTTGGTGGCAGAGGAAAGCCCGCTGATTCTGCGCACGCTCCACATCCTGGCCGACTTGGACGTGATCTTCGCCAAGGCCAAGTACGCCGAGGAGATTCGCGCCACGGAGCCAACGCTGGTGCCTTTCGCGCCCAAGCCCGCGCGCCCCGATGCCGACGGCAGCGAGTTGCCGCCGCACCCGGGTTCGCGCATTCGGCTGCTGCGGGCGCGGCACCCGCTGCTCGCCCCCGAAACGGTGGTGCCTATTGACGTGGTCTTCACTGACCGCTTCTTCGTCCTCGTCGTTACGGGCCCCAACACGGGCGGCAAGACGGTGTCCCTGAAGACGGTGGGCCTGATGGCACTCATGGCGCAATCCGGCCTGCACCTGCCCACCGACGAGGGGAGTGAGCTCACCGTGTTCCGCAACGTGTTCGCCGACATCGGCGACGAGCAGTCCATAGAGCAGAGCCTGTCCACCTTCTCGTCGCACATGACGAACATCGTGGACATCCTGCGGCGGGCCGATTCGCAGTCGCTGGTGCTGTTGGATGAAATCGGCGCGGGCACCGACCCCGTGGAGGGCTCCGCGCTGGCTCGGGCCATCCTGTCCCATCTGGTGGAGCGGCGCGTTACCACCATGGCGACGACCCACTACTCGGAACTGAAATACTACGCGCAGGTAACGCCCGGCGTGGAAAACGCCAGCGTGGAGTTTGACGTGGAGACGCTGTCGCCCACGTTTGAACTCACCATTGGCCTGCCCGGGCGGAGCAACGCCTTCGCCATCGCGTCGCGGCTGGGCCTGGACGAGGGCATCGTCCAAGAGGCGCGGTCGCTGGTGGCGCCCGAGACGTTGGAAGCCGATGTGCTGCTGGGGGAAATCCAGGTGGCGCACCGCGAGGCCCAGGCCGAACTCCAGGCGGCGCGGGCGGCCCGCGAGGAGTTGCAGCACCTGCAGCGGAGCCTGCAGAAGCAGTTGTCCGAGTTGGAGGCGGCCAAGGCGACGATCATCGCCCAGGCGCGGGAGGAGATGCGCGAGGAACTGGAAGCCTTCCGCCGCGAACTCCAGCGGGCGCGCCGACAGTTGGAGCGAGGCGCGGCCCTCCCCGATTCGGTCGCCCAGGCGGAGCAGATCGCCCAGGCGCTGGAGTCGCGCTTGCCCCCGCCCCCTCCGCCGCCTGCGCCTGAGTTCGCGCCGGGGGAATTGCGCGTCGGCGCGTCAGTGTGGGTCAAGTCGCTGAAGGCGGCGGGGGAGGTTGCCGCCATTGACGGCGACCGCGTAGAGGTGAGCCTGGGGCACTTCCGGCTGTCGCTGGACGCATCCGACCTAGAGGTGCGCGCCGCGCCTGCGCCCGAATCGGCGAGGGCCGCGGGGAGCGATTCCATCCGCCAGCCGTCGGTGGGCCGACCGGTGAAGGCGGAACTGGATCTGCGGGGCAGGCGCGCCGAGGAAGTGAGCGCGGAGTTGGAGCGCTACCTGAACGACGCGTTCCTGACGGGCTTGCCGTGGGTGCGCATCATCCACGGCAGGGGCACGGGCGTGCTGCGCCAGGTTGTGCGCGAGGCGCTGGCGAATCATCCGCTCGTCGTGGCGTACAAGTCGGGCGCTCCCGAGGAGGGGGGCGACGGCGTTACCATCGCCGAATTGGCCAAGCGATAGGCAGCCTGGATCCGAAGGGCGCGGGTGGCCAGCATTGCGATTCGGTTCCAAAGGGTGTTGGTAACCGTCATTGCGAGGCGCGGGCGGAAGCCCCTGACCCCAGCCCTCTCCCGGCGGGCGAGGGAGCAACGCCCTCAACGGCCTTCGGCCTCCCCGCGAGGAGAGTGGACATGCGCTTCACCAACCCAAGATGGAACCGAATCCGAAAATGATCCGCATATCCCTGTGTAACCGGAGGCGCGCGATGAAACAGGTGCACTTCAAACATCCCGACAAGCCTGGCCCGCTGCTGGAGGGCATGCTGCACGTGCCCGAAGGGACCGGGCCGTTCCCGGGCGCGGTGGTTTGCCACCCGCACCCCGAGTACGGCGGGAGCATGGACGTGCCGCTCGTCGTGGCCATCGCCAAAGGGCTAGCGCGGGCCGGCTGGGCGGCGCTCCGCTTCAATTTCCGCGGCGTCGGCCATAGCCAAGGCTCCTATGACGAGGGCCGCGGCGAGGTGGACGATGTGCAGGCGGCGGTCGCCTCCCTGCGCGCGCAGGACACGGTGCGGGACGCGCCGCTGGCGCTGGTGGGTTACTCCTTCGGCGCGTGGGTCGCGCTGGAGGCGGCGCGGCGCACAGACCGTATCGCCGCCGTCGTCGCCGTCGCCCTGCCGCTGTGGCGCATGCCCGAAGGGTGGCTGAGCGACCTGGATGTGCCCAAACTGTTCATCGCCGGCGACCGCGACACCGTGTGTCCCGTGGCCGAACTGAAGGCGTGGGCGACCCGCCTCCCCGGAACCAACGAACTCGCCATCCTGACCCGCGCCGATCACTACCTGGCGGGGCGGGAGGGGCAGGTCGCCGACGAGGTCGCCCGCTTCTTGCGCGCCCATGTCAACCGCGCTCGGGAGGCCAGCGCATGATCCGCGCCATCCTGTTTGACCTGGACGCCACGCTGCTGGACAACGACATGCGCACGTTCCTGCCACCGTACTTCCAGGCGCTCTGCGCCAAGTTGGGCGACCGCATCCAGCCGGAGAAATTGACGCGCCAGGTTATGGAATCCACCCAGCGGATGATCCAGAACACCGACGCGACGCGCACGAACCAGGAAATCTTCGCGGCGGACTTCTTTCCCAAGATCGGGCACAGTCCCGAAGAACTAGGGCCGCTGTTCGCGGACTTCTACGAGCGGGACTTCCCGGCCCTCCGAAGGTACACGAAGCCGCGCCCCGAAGCCCGCGAGGTGGTGCAGGCGTGTTTTGACCTGGGCTACGATGTGGTCATCGCCACAAGCCCCGTTTTCCCGCTGCGGGCGGTGCAGCACCGTCTGGAGTGGGCGGGCGTCGCCGATTTCCCCTACGCCCTCATCACCACTTACGAGAACATGCACAGTTGCAAGCCGCAGCCGCGCTACTACTTGGAGATCGCGGAGCGCATCGGGCGAGAGCCGTCCGAGTGCATGATGGTGGGCAACGACGCCGAGGCCGACATCGTTCCGGCGGCGCAGGCGGGGATGCGAACGTTCTACATCGTGTACGACGCAGCGGAACCCCACGCGGTGGCCGCGGACTACCGAGGGACGCTGATGGACTTCCTGCGCTTGCTCCGCTCCTGGCCCGCGCCGAAGGACGTCGGACCCCGCTAGAAGGCCCACACAAGCGTCATGGCCGCGCACACGCCCGTGATGATGAGGGCGATGGCGAAGGCGGTGCGGATGACCACGGCCTCCTCGCCGATGCGGTCAATGCTGGCCGCCGCGTTCTGCAACTTGGCGGGCGAGATGACGCTGGCCAGCCCGCCGCCGATGCCGCTGGCCGCCGCGATGAGCAGCCCCGCTGCGCCGATCTTCTGCGCCGTCGTCAGGTGCAGCGTCGTCAGCATGGCGATGGACGATGTCTCCGAGCCGCTGATGAACCCGCCCAGAAGCCCCAGGTAGGGCGCCACCAGCGGATACAGCCGCCCGAACGTCTTCGCCGCGGCGTCGGCCACCACGTACACCATGTTGCGCGTCGGGTCGGCCAGGCGCCAGTCCAGGCCCTTGCCCGAATGGTTGATGACGAAGGCGATGGCAAAGAAGACGGCGGCGGCCAGGACGGGCCGAGGGGCGCGCTTCCACCATTTGCTGACCGACGCGCGCAGTTGGGCGGGCGTGGGCTTGAGGATGGGCAGCGCCAGCGCCGTGCTGACGAGAATCCAGAAGTACGCCTGCCAGAAGATGCGCAACTTCTCGGGCGCGCCGGGCACGATCTCCACGGGCATGGCCCACCGCTGGAACGTGAGCGCGAACAGGGGCGAGAAGGGCGCGTTGACCAGCAGCGCGGAGACCGTGAGGATGAGCCAGGGCGACAGGGCCGCCGCCAGCGGCATCCGCTTTACCGCCGCGCGGTCGGCCTCGCTCGCGGCGGAGGCGTCGCGGAGTGGGCGTCCGGTGGCCTTCAGGTAGGCCAGCATCACCAGCATGACGGCCAGCCCCGCCGCCACGCCGGTGAGGGTAATCATCCCCAGCGCGTTCATGGCGATGGCGGTGAATCCTGCCGTCAGGCCCGCCAGCAGGGCCGGGAGCAGCCCCCGCCGAATGAGCGGCCCGCGGCCCGCGATCCACAGCATGCCCAGCGCGATGCACGTGCTGATGATGGGCATGTAACGGGCGAAAAGGCCGCCAATCTCGGCCACAGGTTTGCCGACGAAGTTGGCGAAGACCACGGCGGGAATCCCCAGCAGCGCGTAGGTGCACAGAGCGTCGTAGCCGATGGCGGGCAGGGCGATGGCGACAAAGGAGGAATAGCCCAGCGCCAGCATGATGGGCGGGAGCACCGACACGGGCACCGCCCCCAGCGCCGTCAGCAGCGTGCCGAAGCCGATATTGATGATCATGATCTGCACGGCCCTGTCGCCGGGCGCCACGGTCTTGATGAGGGCGATGATGCGCGCCAAGGCCCCGGTCTCCTGCATCACGGTTACCTGCAGGATGGACGTGGCCACGACCAGCGCAATGGGGAGGGACGCCACCAATCCGCCCAGGCTGGCGCGGAGCGCGACGCCCGCCGGGGTGCCAAAGTACAGGCAGGCGGCGGCCAGCGCGACGACCCAGCCGATGCCTCCGGCCACATCCGCCGCGGTGCGCCGCAGCGTGAGCAGCAGCAAAATCACGAGCACCGGCGATAGCGCCAGCAGAACGGACACGGTGTGCATGTCGGCCTCCTTGTGCGTAGATGGGCGCGCCGCGCGCGGGTTACGATTGGACGATGGGCGACGGGTTCGGGACAAACGGGTTCAACCGCACGGCCAGCGAGAACAGATAGGGGTATGCGGCCTTCAGGTGCTCCATGTACGCCAGCCACTGCACCGCTAGGAGCGCGTAGGCCCGCTCCATGTCCTTGGCGAGATGCGCGAGATCCGACGGCGGCAACGCCGACAGGTCGTCGCGGTGCGAGAGTTCGTCGGCCAGGTGGAAGACGGCCCACAGCAGCGACGTGAACGATTCATGCTCGGGAAGCATGGGGTTCTCCAATAGGCCCAGGAGGAACTGCCGCTCGCCGACCAGGAAGCCCTTCAGCCACGGGAGGTCAATGGCCCCGATGGCGACGGCGTAGGGGTGCGTTTCCAGGCGCTGTCGCAACGCGGCGAAATCCTGGGCGCCCCACGACGCGGTGATGCTGCAAGCCTGGCGGAGGCCCGTCAGGTTGGGGTCAGCGTCGGCGAGCGCGCGGAGGAGCGGCGTTCCGACTTCGCTGAAGAACGCGCCGATGACCATGTTCAGTTTCTCCAGGCGCTCCTGCTTCTCTCGCCGGCTGAGCATGGCTTCGGCGGTGCCGGCGACAGCGCCGAGGAACGTGCCCACGCCCATCACGATGATACCCACGGCCAGCGCCTTGCCCGCGGGAGTGGCCAGTTGGATGTCGCCATAGCCCACGGTGCTGACGGTAACGATGGTGAAGTAGAGCGCGTCCAGCGGCGAAAGGCCCTCGGCAAGCATGAAGCCGACAGTGCCCAGCGTCAGGACGCCGATGAAGAGCGCAAGGTAGATGCGAAGCCGCGATGAGAACATGCCCTAACCTGCCTTCTGGGTGGAATCTTGGTGCAGCCAATGCCAGGACTCATATTCGCCGCCCGGCGGGTGGAGGAGGCGCACCTGCTCGCCGGAGCGGATGGCGCCGGGGCGCTCTACCCACGCCACGATGCCGCGCTTGCCCCACGCGGCCTGGACGAAACGCGCCGCAAGCCCGGGGACGCTTGGGTAGGCCTCCTGGATGATGCGCCCTGGGGCGATGCACGGGAGATTCTCGCCCTCCACGGCCAACACCGCGCCGCCGGAGAAGACCAAGCGCACCCCGCGCGGCAGGCGCGTGAGGCGCGGAATGCCCGACAGGAGCAGGTTCGCGCCGAGCCATTCGGGCCGAAGCGACGCTACCCCCAGGTCAGCCGCGATTTCGGCCAGTTCCTCCACCGAGACGATGGAGACCTGGCGGGAGTTGCGGATTTCGGTGCCGCGCGGATAGTGGGGGGTGCGCCCGTCGGAGGGGCGGGTGAGGCCCGCGTGTCGGTCTCCGGCGAATCCCTCAAACGTAACCCGCGCCTCGTCGGTGCGCGTGGTTACCAGCGTATGCGCGTCAAGGCCGACGTACACGCCGACGACCTCTCCCAAGATGGGGTTGTCCACTGCGCGGGCCTCCCCGTAGCGTGCGAGATGTGGAGCGCGAGCCGCGTATCTGGCGACTTGCGCTATGTTACCACAGACTCAGCGGGTCGGCAAGGTGAAACTGAAGACGCTGCCCTTTCCAAGGCCCTCGCTGGCGGCGCGCACCCGCCCGCCCTGGGCTTCCACCAGGGCGCGCACGATGGCCAGCCCAAGCCCGGCCCCGCCACCGGCGCGACTGCGCGAGCGGTCGGCCCGCCAGAAGCGGTCAAACACGTGCGGGAGGTCTTCCGGCGCGATGCCCTCGCCGGTGTCAGCGACGGAGACGGTTACGAAGCCGCCGTCCGCAGTCGCCGACAGGGTGATTTGCCCGCCCTCCGGCGTGTGGCGCAGCGCATTGGTGATGAGGTTGTTGAGGATCTGGCTGACGCGGTCGGGATCGGCCATGGCCTCGGGTAGGCCATCGGGCGCTTGCCACGCCAGGCAGATGCCCTTCGCCTCGGCGGCAGGCTCAAAGCGCGCGACAGCGGCCTGCAGAAGCCGCCCCACATCCGTCGGGACGATGTTGAAGCGCAGCGCGCCCGCCTCGGCCTGGGCCAGTTCCTGCAGGTCGTCCACTAGGCGGGCCAGGATGCGGGTCTCGTCGTATAGGCGGGCGATCTCCTCCTTGTCCAAGGGGTACACGTCGTCCAGGATGGCGCGCAAGTTGCCCTGCAGGACGCTCAACGGCGTGCGGAGTTCATGGGCCACATCCGACACCAGGCTCTGGCGCAATTGCTCGGCCTTCTGGAGGGCGGCGGTCATCTCGTTGAACGCGCGCGCCACCTCGGCTACTTCGCTGGTTCCCTCCACATCCACGCGCTTGCCGATGTCGCCCTGGGCCACGGCGCGGGCGGCGGCCGCCAGACGCTGGAGCGGCGCCGTGAGGCTTCGGCTGAAGACGGCGCTGACGGCAAGGCCGAGGAGCACGGCCAGGGCGGCGACGGAGATGAGGATGCCGCGCGTTCGGGTGAGGAATCGCTGCTCGGTGGCGCCCAACTGCGGTGCGCCAGGCAGGGCGATGAGCATGTACCCGAGCACCTCATCGCTACCGACTTCGGTAACGCGGATGGCGTCCTGCAGTTCGCCCGCGCTCAGTCGCCTGCCCGTTCGCTGACCTACGCCGTCAAAGACGATCTTGCCGTTCGCATCGGCCAGGACGACGCTGAGCCGCACCTCGGGCATGCCCGGCCGCCGCCCCATCATCCCCCAGCGCGACCCGGTAACGACCACGCCTGTCTTCAGCAGTTCCTCCACGCCTTCCCACCCGCCGTGCGCCCGGTAGTAGGCGGCCAGGTTCTCCATGCCGTAGGCGGTAACCTCGCTGCGGGTGATGTACTGGCGAAACTCGGTGGCGGTGGCGCGGCTCATCCACAAGGCGATGGCGCCGACGACGATGAGAATGATGAGGGTGAATGTCAACGTGAGGCGCACCCAAAGCGAGTTCAGGATCTTCATGCTTCCCCTCGGAGGCGATATCCGACGCCGTACACCGTCTCAATGTAGGTTGGCTTCTGCGGGTCGGGTTCAATCTTGCGGCGCAGGTTCTTGATGTGGCTGTCCACGGTGCGCTCCATCCCCTCGTACTCGTAACCCAGGGCGCTGTCAATCAACTCGCTGCGGGTGAAGACGTGGGACGGGCGCTCCATCAGCGCGCGGAGGAATTCAAACTCGGTGGCGGTCAGTTCCACGCGCCTGTCTCCGACGGTTACCTCGCGGCGGTCCAGGTCCATCGTCAGGTCGCGGCAGCGCAGAACACGCGGCGCAGCCGGCCCCACCGTGGCCCGCCGCAGAACCGCGCGGACATGGGCCACCACGACCTGCGGGTTGAAGGGCTTGGTCAGGTAGTCGTCCGCGCCCAGGTTCAGCCCGACGATCTTGTCCGTGTCTTCCACCCGCGCGGTGAGCATGACGATGGGGATGTCCGCCAGGGTTGGGTCGCCGCGCACGATGCGGGTGATTTCCCAGCCGTCGCGGTCGGGCAGCATCAGGTCCAGCAGGACCAGGTCGGGGCGCTCGCGGCGGATGGCATAGAGCGCGCTTTCGCCGTCGTAGGCGACCAGCACCTGAAACCCGGCCTGCTCAAGGTAGGTTCGCAGCAGGCGGGCGATTCCCTTGTCGTCATCCACGACCAAAATGCGCTGCGCTTGTGTGCTCACGGTGCCGCCACCTCAACCCCCGTCACGCTCTGTGCTGCCTAGGGCTCACCGCCGAGGCGCGGGGTTCGCAGAGGAATCTCAAAGATTCCCCCGGATTCTGCTCCCCCCAAGCGTCCTCTGTGTCTCCCCGGTGAATCCTATTATGATGCCAAATGCGTGGTGCCGCAAGACGAAAAGAGAAGGGCGAACGCCCTCGTCCGCCCTTCCCCTTTGCTGCGGGTTGCTCACTATAGGGTTGTTGAGAAACTGCTCGTGGATGGCGTGGGTGTGGCTTGAGGCGTTGTGCCCTTGGGCCAGCCGAACCCGCGGAAGCCGCCGAAGCGGCCGCCCCGCATGTGGCCGAACCCGAAGCCCCGACCCATGGGCATGTACCCCTTCTCAATGCCCTGGAGGAGCCAGTCGGCCTGCTCCTGGGTGATCTTGCCGTCCTTCACCATCTGCTCAATCTGGGCCTTCATCGCCTCGGTGGGGTTCAGCATCCACTGCGCCTGCTCCTCGGTGATCTTGCCGTCCTTGACCATCTGCTCAATGACTTCCTTGCGGGCGGCTTCCATGGCCGAGTCCAGGTCGCTTCGCTGGATACCCAACTTGCTGGCGAGGGTGTCCAGGAACTGGCTGCCGTAGTCACCGAGTTTGCCGAAGCCCCAGCCGAAGCATCCGAAGAAACTCTTGGTGCCCGGAGTCGGGGTCGGATCCTGAGCGTAGGCCACGCCGAGGGCCGCCACCCCGATAGCCATCACGAGCGCGGCAATTCCGACAATCTTCCAAATCTTTCGCATACGCTACCTCCATGTACTGGACTGAGATCCTTCAGTTGGTGTCACCTTGTGCGGTTGGTGTGGTTGTCGGGCCTCACCTCCTTATACTCCGCCTATATTCTAGCACGCGATTATGGAGAACTTGTGGAGAAGCCGTGATTCTTTGTAAATTCTGGCCCGACATCACGGCTTCTCCACCGCCGCCTGCACACCACCTCCTTCCTCGGTTCAGGGGAGCGGAAGTCGTGCCGTTCGCTACTCTGCCCCCAGTGTAGCACCTGAATCTGCAGAGGTTGCGCAGGAGTTGTGGAGAATCTGCAAAATGCGGCGAGCGCTGTCTCACCCCCTGCCCATCCGCACGGGTTCGCGGTTACTGCCTTGTCATTCCGAGCGGCGAAGCCGCGAGGAATCTCGGCCCCTCACCCCAGCCCTCTCCCGCTGACGCGGGCGAGGGGGCACTTGTGTCATTCC
>JBBIHX010000098.1:0-10528 GCA_037446815.1 Caldilineae bacterium
CGAAGAATCTCGTAGAGCAAGTTGGCAACTTGCTCTACTTTACCCCATCCGTGCCATCCGCGCACACAACCCCGGAGACGCTTCGCCTTCGGCATGGAGCCGACTGCGCACAACCCCAAAACTTGCGCAAACGGTCGCAATGGGGTATAATGTCCGTGTACCGAGTCGGGGCGTAGCGCAGTCCGGGAGCGCACTTGTATGGGGTACAAGTGGTCGGTGGTTCAAATCCACTCGCCCCGACCAGCAGAAATCGCTGTGGGTGGCCGATGCGCGTCATGCCGTCGGCCACCTATACTATCGGCAAGCCACCTCCTCCTGTGCACAGGTGCGCAGCATGAGCGAATCCAACGACTATGGCAAGCCTCTCCCAGAAGACGACCGTCGGTTCCTGGCGAAAATCCAGGCGGACATGCCCATCACGTGCGACGTGAGCCGGGCCGATTTCTTGCTGTACCGCTTGCTGGACCCGCAGCGCGCCGTCGTCATTGCCCATGCCCGGCCCCGTTCCATCGCGCACACGCGCCTCTCGGCGGCCGACGGGACCATCGTCTCGCCCCAAGAGGAGCCTCTCGTGTTCCGCGCCCTCAAGCAAGGCAAGCGCGGCACCGGCACCGGCATGATCCGCTCCACTGGCGCGCCCATCGTGCAGCAGGTCTATCCCATCATCGGACCCAGCGGGGCCGTCATCGCCGCCTTGAGCATTGAGTCCAACCTGCTGGAGCACGAGCGCCATCGCCGTCGCCGCCCCGCCTTCCAGCGCGCGCTGCGCCAGATGCAGCACATGTTCCTGCGCGGCCAGTTGGTCGGCGCCGATTCGCTCCAGCCCTTCGGCGAGCACGACGGCATTCTCGTGGCAGACCGCGATATGCAAATCCTGTACGTGAGCGGCATCGCCACCAACCTTTACCGCCGACTGGGATACGGCGGCAATCTCGTGGGGCGCCATCTGACCTTTCTCAACACAGGCGACGCCGAACTCGTCCGTCTTGCCCTGTCCGAGGGGCGCTGCGTGGAGGCCGAGCGACAAGAGGGCTACCGACACTGGGTGCGGAAGGTCATCCCGCTCCTGCCCGAGCCTGGCCTCGCGGGGCGCCTTCTGGGCATCCGCCCTAAGGAGCCGCCCGCGCCCGACAGCGTCATGATCCTGATTCACGACGCCACTGCCGCCCGCAGGCGCGAGCAAGCCATGCGCGTGCGCACGGCCATGATCCAAGAAGTGCACCACCGCGTCAAGAACAACCTGCAAGCCGTCGCGTCGCTCCTCCGCATTCAGGCGAGGCGCGCCAAGAGCGACGAGGCCCGCGCCGCCCTGAACGATAGCGTCAACCGCATCCTCAGCGTGGCGGTCGTGCACGAATTCCTGTCGCAACATGAGTCGCGGGTTATCAACATCCGCGACGTGAGCCAGCGCATCATCGCCCAGGTGGAGCAGAATACCGTCCCGCCCGACAAGCGCATCCGCTTCGGGTTCCGCGGGCGAAGCGTGTACCTGCCCAACCAGCAGGCGACCGCATGTGCCCTCGTCATCAACGAACTCCTGAACAACGCGCTGGAACATGGCTTCGCGCGCAAGTCCGAAGGCTCCATCACCGTGGAACTGGAAGACTCCGGCGACCGCGTCGCCATCCGCGTGGTGGACGACGGCCAGGGCCTGCCCGATGGGTTTGATGTCTCCGAAGAGACCAGCCTGGGGTTGACGATCGTGCGCACCCTGGTGCAAAATGATCTAAAAGGTTCACTGAGCCTAACGCGGCGGGCCGAGGGTGGCACTGTCGCTACGGTCATCTTTCCCAAAAACACTCTTGGAGGGGATGAAACGTGGATAGAACAAGAATAGTCATCGCAGACGACGAATCCCTGATCCGCATGGACCTCCGCGAGATGCTGAGCCAGTTGGGCTACCTGGTGGTCGGCGAAGCGGGAGACGGGCAGAGCGCGGTCAACATCGCCCGCGAACTCAAGCCCGACGTGGTCATCATGGACATCAAGATGCCCGACCTGGACGGGATTGAGGCCGCCCGCGTCCTCACCCAGGAGCGCATCGCCCCTGTCCTCCTGCTCACCGCCTACAGCGACCGCGAACTGATTGACCGGGCGCGGGAAGCCGGCGTTGCGGGCTATCTGGTCAAGCCCTTCCGCGAGTCCGACCTGGCCCCCGCCATTGAAATCGCCCTGGCGCGCTTCGCCGAGTTCCGCGAACTGGAGAAGGAAATCGGCGATCTGCAGGAGACGCTGGAGACCCGCAAACTCGTGGATCGGGCCAAGGGCATCCTCATGGACACCCAGGGCCTGACCGAGGCCGAGGCGTTCCGCCGCATTCAGAAGATGAGCATGAACACCCGCAAGCCCATGAAAGAGGTCGCCGAGGCCATCATCCTGGCCCACGAGGCCACCAAGAAACCCTAGCCGTAGCGCGGAGACGCAGCGCCGCGTCTCCCTTCTCGCTCCGCTCTTTCCGCCGATCCATCGCAGGATCCCAGCCGCGAAAGCGAGCCGCAACGTATGCGCCGAGCGATGCCCAGAGGAAAGCGACTGCTCCCCACATGGCCCTTGTGGGCCGTGCCTGCGCTCGTGGTTGCCTTTCTCTGGAAAATCGTTTTCACCGGCAGAATCCTCGCCGGGGTAGATGTTTTCACCTACTTCTACCCCTATCGGGCGTTTCTGACCGAGTCCCTGCGCAACGGGGAGTTCCCGCTGTGGAACCCGTATCTGTTCCTGGGCGCGCCCTTCTTCGCCGACTCCCAGGCCGGCGCACTTTATCCATTGAATCTTCTGTTGATCGGACTCCCCGTGCCGTACCAGGTCAGCGCCGCCATCGTCATCCATCTGGTGCTGGGCGGGCTGTTCGCCTACCTCTTCGCGCGCCGCTCCCTGCACCTGGACAGACCGGCCGCATTCACAGCGTCGGCGGTGTTTGCGCTCGGCGGGTTTCTGCTTGCCCAGGCCGAGCACGTCAACCAGTTGAGCGTCTCGGCCTACCTACCGCTGATGCTGTATCTCATAGACCGCGCCCGCGAGCGCGTCCGGGCTTCCCCGCGCGCGGAGAGGGGGAGGCCAAAGGCCGGGGGTGAGGTGCGCACGGCCACAGAGATTGCTTCGGGCGCTCCGCGCCCTCGCAATGACGATTACCAACGCACTTTGGCACCGAATCAACGGCCACTACCGGCGGTCAGAGCCGCCTTCTGGCCCGCGTCGGCGTTGGCGGGCGTCATTGCGCTTTGCGTGCTGGCCGGGCACGCCCAGTCCCTGTACATCTGCGCGGTCGCCGTGGCGGTCTACGCCCTGTGGCCCCTTCTCGCGCGCGAGCGTGCGCCCACGGGCGAGAGGCCGCGCCCCCTCGCGCACACTGGCGTGGCCCTGGCCGCCCTGGCCGCAGCGGCGGTGCTGGGGCTTCTCGTGGCGGCGGTGCAGGTGCTGCCGACGCTGGAACTGTCGCAACTGTCGCTGCGGGGCGGCGGCATGACCTACCGCGAGGCCGTATCCTTCTCCCTGCGGCCCCGTCTCTTGCTTACAGCCCTCTTTCCCCAGTACCGCACGGGCGTCTTTTCCGAGTACATCGCCTACGTGGGCATCTTCGGCATGGCGTTGGCCATCGTGGGATTCTGGCGCTGGCCCCACCGCGGCCAAGCGCGTATCTTCGCGGTTATGGCGGGCGCGGGGCTTTTCCTGGCGCTCGGCGGATTCAATCCGATCTACTACGTGCTCTACCGCGTCGTCCCCGGCTTTGACCTCTTCCGCGTGCCCGCGCGCTGGATGCTCCTCTACCACACCGCGGCGGCCATGCTGGCGGGCATGGGCATCCAAGCCCTGTTGCGTCCCGATGAAGCCGCCCGCGGGGGCGCGCGCTGGAAGCCCCCCATCGGGACGGCCATCGCGCTCGCGGCGGCCTTGAGCGTCGGCGCGCTGTGGATGGAGCGACCGACGGCGCGCGCGGCCATCGCCTGGGGAGCCTGCGCTGGCATGGCAGTTGTCCTCATCGGGTTGGCGACGCGGCCCCGATGGCGGCGCGGGGCCACGGCCTTGCTCATCGTCGCGGCGCTTGGCGAACTCTTCGCGGCGAGCCGATCCCTCGCCGTCAACCACCCCACCGCGCCCCAGGCGTACACGTCCATGCGCCCATCCGTCGCGCACCTGCTCGCCGACCCCGACCGCGGGCGCATGTTGAGCCTGTCGGACCTCATCTTTGACCCGGGCGACCTGGCGGAGATTCGCGCCATCTACGGCCCCTACCTCGCCGCCGATGCCCTGTCCCCCGACAAGGTGAGCGAAGCCATCTACGACTACGTTGTCGCCACCAAGCAGAAGGAGATTCTCGTTCCCAACCTACCCATGATTTACGGCATCGCGTCGCTGGACGGGTACGGCGGCGGCATCCTGCCCCTGCGCGGCTACTACGAACTGGAGCGACTGTTCCTGCCCGAAGGCCGCCTGTCGCGCGACGGGCGGCTCCGCGAGGGCCTCACCGAAATCCCCGATGGCCGACTTCTCGGCGCGTTCGGGGTGAAGTACATCATCGCCGACAAAGCCTACGACATCTGGCGCGACGGCGTGTACTATGACCTGTCCCACCGTGCGGCGTTCCGAAGTGGCCAGGGCGTTGAAGCCATCCTGGGGCTCGGCCAGGACTTCCCCGCCGACGCCGTGGGCATCGTCTCCTACCTGGACGGCATGGCCAACCTGCCCGACGGGGCGCCGGTGGCCGATGTCATCCTGGACTTCGCGGACGGCTCCCGCCAGCGCATCTCCCTCGCCGCCGGGCGCGATACCGCCGAAGGACGCTACGGCGCGCACGTCGCCCACGCCCGCGCCCGCGAGGTTGCCGCCCTTCGCGGCGCACCCGACACGACCCTGTACCTGACCATCCTCCCGCTTGACAGGATGCACCGCATTCGCCGTATGGAAATCGTCCAGACGGCCGCCGAGGGCGCGCTCATCCTCCGTGGCGCGTCCCTCCTGAACCGCGCCACCGGCACGCACTGTCCGATTATTATGTCAACCGCAGGGCGATTTGAACTCGTCCACTCCGGCGACGTGAAAATCTACCGTAACCTGGACGCCAAGCCGCGCCTGTATGTCGCCTTCCGCGCCGTGCCCGTGGCCGACAGACAAGAAGCCATAGACCGCTTGCTGCGCGGCGAGGTGGACGCCCAGGGCGCCATCGCCGTGGAGGGCGGGCAAGCCCTGGACAGTAGCGGTGCGGCAGACGTTACCCCGCTGGCCGACGAGGCGGGTCGCGTGGCCGCCCGCGTGCGCCTGGACGCGCCGGGCTACCTGGTGCTGAGCGACGCCGACTATCCGGGCTGGCGCGCCACGGTGGACGGCCAACCCGCGCCCATCCTGCGCGCCAACGGGTTCGTGCGTGCCGTCCTCCTGTCCCCGGGCGAGCACACGGTGGAATTCACGTTCGCGCCGCCCTCGCTCGTTGCCGGAGCCGCGTGTTCCGCAGCCGCCCTGGGATTATGGGTCGCCGCGGCAATCGCGTTCGCCGTCTTGCGCCGCGCCTAGCGCCCTACACTCGCCGAGGAGAGCCCCCTTGACCGAATCTGTCCCGCGCCCAACACCGAACCCGCTCCGTCTCGTCATCTCCGCCGGCCTGACCATCGGCCTGGTCATCATGGGCGACTCCCTGCTGTACAACCTCCTCCCGCTGGAAGCGGCGAGGCTTGGCATCTCCCTGCCCCTGGTGGGAATCCTCCTCAGCGCCAACCGCATCGTGCGCCTCGCCTCCAACGCCTGGATGAGCACCGTCTTTGAGCGCCTCGGCCCGCGCCTCCCCTTCATCGGCGCGGCGGTGCTGGGCCTGGCAACCACGGCCGCCTACGGCGTGGCGTGGGGGTTCGCGGCGTTCCTGGCGGCGCGCCTGGGTTGGGGCGTCGCGTGGTCGGCCCTGCGGCAAGGCGGCTACCAGGCGGCCTGGGCCAACGGCAACGACGTGAAAGGCCGCCACATGGGCCTGCTGTGGGGCCTCGTCCGCCTGGGCAGCGCCCTTAGCGTGGTGGCCAGCGGTTTCCTGCGAGACCGATACGGCTACAACGTCGCCGTGTGGGCCGTCGCCTGCGTGGGGCTGCTGGGGATTCCGGTGGCCCTGTCCATGCGCTGGCCGGCGTTTCAGAAGCCGCCGCGTCCCGCGAATGGCACGCCTGCGGGCGGCTGGGGCGAGACCTTCCGCGATGGTCGCCGACGGCTCATCCTCGCCGCCGGCCTGGTGGACAACCTCTTTGAGGGCACCCTCGTGTCCACGGCCTCGCTGTTTCTGGCCGGCGTGCTGGGCAGCGCGGAGGCGACGCTGGGCGCGGGGATTGGCCTGGGCACGATGGGCGGCATGCTCCTGGCCGTGCGATGGACGTCCGACCTCATCTTCGGCCCCGCGTTCGGCGCCCTATCCGATCACCTCGGCCAGCCGCGCACCGCGGCCCTTCTGGCGTGCGTCCTGTTCGCCGCCACGGCGGGAGCTGCGACGGCCCGCGGCCTCGCCGCCGTTCCATGCCTCGCGCTGGTGTTCATCCTTGGCGCGGGGCTGAACATCGTGCTCGGCACCCTGGCCAACGGTCTGGCCGTGCGATCCGAGCGCCCCCACCTGTTTGTGGGCGCCTACACCACGGCCACCGACGCGGGCTTGGCGCTTGGCCCTCTGGTCGCCTATGCGTTCGGGGGCGGCTCCCGCCTTCCGGTCATCTACCTTGCCATCGCCGGCCTCATCGCGGCGGTAGTCATCGCCTTCTGGCGCGCGCGATAGCGACGACTCGGCTCCCAAGCCCCTTGGCCCCCACTGTCATTCTGAGCGGCGAAGCTGCGAAGAATCTCGCCCCTCACCCAAGCCCTCTCCCGAGGGCGAGGGCGTATCGCCTTCGGCTCAGCATGACAAGAGAAACGGAAAGAACGCGCGCTTGCAGCGGACGGCCCGTTGGGATACAATATCGCCGCCGCGGCAGCCCACGGAAAGCCCAACGGCGAACATGCAAGCAAAGGAGCAAGACTGGCGTATGTGCGGAATCTTCGGCATCATCACGGATCGGGAACAGATTCTGGGCACTACCCTTGTTGAGGCTGCGCGGCGCCTCGCCTACCGCGGCTACGACTCCGTTGGGTGCGCCACCATCGCGGCGGATGGCGCCATTGACCTTCGCAAGGACGTTGGCCGCCTAGACGATGTCAGCGCTCGGCTGGACTTGCCCGCCATGCGCGGCATCCGCGGTATCGCCCAACTGCGCTGGGCCACCTTCGGCGCGCCCTCCTACGCCAACGCCCAGCCGCACCTGGACTCCGACGGCGACATGGTCGGCGCGCACAACGGCAACGTCGTCAACAACGTCCAGTTGCGCGAACTCTTCCTCCGCGAGGGCCTTACCGTTCGCGGAACCAACGACGGCGAGACCTGCGTCCACGCCGTGGAGCGCCACTTTGACCGCAACGGCAACAACATGCTAGAAGCCATCCGCGCCGCCTACGCCGATTTGGAGGGCGACTATGCCTTCGTCATTACCCATCGCGACGACCATCGCCTATTCGCCATCAAGAAGGGGTCGGGGTTGGTCGCGGGCGTTGGCGACGGCTTCACCTGCGTCTCGTCGGACCTGCCCAGCATCCTGCCCCTCACGCGGCGCATCGTCCGCATCAACGACGGCGAGATCGTCGTCCTATCGCCTCACGGCCTGGACCTGTACCGCGTAGACGACGGCTCGCCCATTCGGCGCCAGGCCGAATGGTACGACGGCCCCGTGGAAGTGGCGGAGAAAGAGGGGTATCCCCACTTCATGCTGAAAGAGATTCACCAGCAGCCGACGGTGGCGCGCGAACTCCTCCACCTGCTTGACAGTTCACCGCACGTGAACCGCTTCCTGGACGCGATGAACGCCTCCGAGGGACGCCCGGTCTATCTGGTGGGCTGCGGCACCAGTTACCATGCCTGCCTGCTGGGCGCCTACTACTTCGGCCAGATCGCCGGGCGCATCGCCGTGCCGTTGTTGGGGCCGCAGTTCATTGAGCAATGCGGAACCGCCGTCGGGCCGGGCGATGTCGCCGTCTTCGTCAGCCAGAGCGGCGAGACGAAGGATATCCTCAACGCGGTCAAAGTCATGCGGCGGCAGGGCGGCAAGGTGCTGGGCGTTCTCAACGTGCTGGGGTCCTCCCTCATGCACCACAGCGACGTGTACTTGCCCCTGGCCTGCGGCTACGAAATCAGCGTGCCCGCCACCAAGACGTTCGTCAACCAGGCGGTGCTGTTCCTGTACCTTGCCTACCGCCTCGCGGGCCGCGACACCCAGCCGCTCCACACCTTGCCCGACCTGCTGGCCCGCGCGCTGGAGGAAAGCGAGCCGCACGCCCGAGCCGTCGCCGCGTACCTCCACCACTGGAGCGCCATGAACTACTTGGGGTACGGCATCACCCACGCCATCGCGCTGGAGGCGGCGCTGAAGTTGAAGGAAATCACCTACACCCACTGCGAGGGGATGTTCTCCAGCGAGTTCAAGCACGGGCCTCTGTCGGCCGTCCACGACGGCTACCCCGTGCTGTTCATCACCGCGCCGGAAGACGAGGCCATGATGATCAACCACGTCAACGAGGTTACCACGCGGGGCGGGCGCGCCATCGCCATCGCCGCAGAGCACCCGGCGCTGCGCGCCAACGTCCACGACTACGTGCCGGTGCCGGCCTCGCCCCGCGACCTGTCGCCCATCGTGCTCACGATTCCGGCCCAGTTGATCGCCTACCACCTGAGCGTGGCGAGGGGGATTGATCCGGACTTCCCCCGCAACCTGAGCAAGACGCTCACCGTGGACTGAAACGCGGCTCCGCCCGTCAGTCCGCGATTCGGTTCCAAAGTGCGCTGGCGTTCACTGTCATTCTGAGCGGCGAAGCCGCGAAGAATCTCGCTAATGGAGAGGCGCCATTTTCGGCTCACCCTGATAAGAGCACAGGAAGGCTGCGCGCGGGACAGAGCAACACAAAGGGAACCGAGTTCAGTCCACGCGCCGATACAGCGTGAAGTGCTCAATCACCGCCTCGGCGCGGTAACCGACGCGAAGCCGTTCCGCCATCTGGGGATACCAGCCCAGCGCGGTCTTGGAGTCCACCCGCTGCACCGGGCTGTAGTCCTGTTCCACAACCACCACGTACAGTGGGCGTCGCGCGTCAAACTCGGCGAGAAACTCCGCGAACCACTTCTGTAACAGCGGATGATCGCGTGGCCCAACGAGAAACGGCCAAATCATGCTGAAGCGCGTCGGCGCGAACCGTTGCGCCAGAAAGTTGATGCATGGCTCGAACCCCTCGCGGCGCTTCTGCCCGCCACACAGCCCTACCAGTCGCCTGTCGGTCGCCCCCCGCACGTTCGGCGCACGACCAGGTACACCGGCAGAATCTTGCGCACCGGCTCCGTCAGGTCGCCGTTGATGGCCTCCAGCAAGAGCGTCGTGGCCTCTCGCGCCAACTGGCCCAGGTCGCCGTGAATGGTAGACAGGCCCACCAGGCGATTGGACGCGATGGCGATATCGTCAAATCCGACCACGGCCACGTCCTCGGGCACGCGCAGGCCCAGAGCGGTCGCGGCATCAATCACGCTCAGCGCCATGACATCATTGGCCGCGAAGACGGCGGTTGGCCGATTCCTCATCCGCAGCAGCAAGTCAGCGGCTATCCGCGCTACCTCGGGGTGGTAGTCGCCCCAGGCGATGAGTTCGGGCGATGGGTCAATCCCGAATTCCGCCAGCGCCCGCCGATACCCTTGCTCGCGCTCAATGCTGGTGGATGCGCCCCGCGTCCCGCGCATGAACGCAATCCGCCGGTGGCCCAGGTTCAGCAGGTGCTTAGTCGCCAGGTATCCGCCCTGCTCGTTATCCACGCCCACGAAACTGACCGAGTATTGTTCCGGATGGCGATTGAACAGCACGACCTTGATGCCTGCGGCCGACAGAGTCTCGGCCGCGCGGCTATCCATACGGCTGCTGGCGATGATGACGCCGTCTACCCGCTGCTCAATGAGCAGATGGACGTACCGCTCCTCCTCGTCCGGATCGCGCCCCGTGTTGCACAGCATGACCATGAAGCCTGCCTGCCGCGCCAGGGCAGCCACGCCTTCCACCATCTCGGGATACGCGGGGTTTGTGATGTCCGCGAGAATCAGCCCGATGAGGCGGCGGCTGCGCGTTACCATGCCGCGCGCCACGGCGCTGGGGTAGTAGTTCAGTTCGCGGATCGCCTGCAACACGCGCTCGCGGGTGGCGGGCTTCACAACGGGGCGATTGTTGACCACGTTGGAGACCGTCTTGGGGGACACATTCGCGAGCCGCGCCACGTCCTTAATCGTTACAGGCCGCCTCTGTCCCGTAGTTTCGTCCCTCGGCACGTAATCCTCCTGGCTCAAAGAATGACGTAAGATTCAGGTCAGGCGTCATTATAGCGCATGTACGAGCATATCACAAGCGCACGCGCGACTCGTTGTGTCCTGTAGCGCGGCGGCTTCAGCCCCGCGCAGCCATGCCCCCCATCTGTCATTCTGAGCGGCGAAGCCGCGAAGAATCTCGCAAAC
>JBBIHX010000099.1:0-8234 GCA_037446815.1 Caldilineae bacterium
AGCCGCGAGGAATCTCGTAGAGCAAATTGCCAATTGGCTCTACTCTGCCCCATCCGGCCCTATTTGAGTTGCCGCAGGAGGTCGCGGGCCAGCGCGGCGAAACGGCCGTCGGGCTGCACGTCCAGCACCCGCGTCAGGTGGTGCGTGGCCCGGGCGCGGTCGCCGAGGGCGTAGTACAGGCTCCCGGCGTGGTAGTGCGCCGAGGGGCTGCGGTCGTCCAGCCGCAGGGCCGTCTCCAGCGCGGCGCGAGCGCCCGCGAGGTCGTTGGAGAGGAACAGCGCCCACCCTAGCGTGTCATGGGCGGCGGCGTCATCGGGCAGGAGCGCCACGGCTTTGCGCGCGGCTGCCACGCCCTTGTCCGCGACGCCGGTCAGGTGCTCCACGTAGAATCGCGCCAGCGCCAGCCAGAACCGGCCCTCCTGGGGCGAGAGTTCCGTCGCGCGGCGATACCACGCCTCGGCCTCGGCGAAGCGGTTCTCGGCGGCGTAGGCGTCGGCCAGCGCCACGCACGCAGCGGCGTTTCCGGGGTCAAGGCGGAGGAGCGCGACATAGTGGGCGCGGGCCGCTGCGAAGCGCCCGGCGCTGCGCTCCACCTCGCCCAGGAAGTACCACGCCAGCGGGTATGTGGGCCACTGCCTCGCGGCATCCCGCAGCAGACCCAGGGCTCCGGCGTCGTCGCCTGTCAGATGCAGGCAGTAGGCGTAGTAGGTCTGCGCCACCGGCGAATCCGGCGCCAGTTCCCGCGCCCGCCCGAAGGAGGCGCGCGCGGCGTGATGCTCGCCCATGGAGAGCAACGCAACGCCGACGCGCAGGTAGAACTCGGCCGATGCGGGGCTGTCGGCCGCGCTGACGGCGGCTACCAGCGGCCTTGCTGAGTCCAGCCCCCGCAGGATCGCCATCGCCTCGTCGGGCGCGCCATCCAGCAGGAGCAGGATACCCGCGCGCAAGCGGGCCTGCGCGTCCTTCGGCGCAAGGCGCAGGTAGCGGCTCACGGCGGGGCGGGCCTGCCCGAATTCGCCGCGCTGCCACAGGTGTTCCACATAGTCGCCCAGGACCTGCGTGTCATTCCACCCGGCGCGGAGGGCCTCATCCCACAGGCGCGCGGCGATGTAGGTGTCGTCCTGTGCCTGCGCCAGCCCGGCCAGCGCCCGCGCCCGTGTCCAGGGGGCGGCGGTTGCCCCGTCCAGCGCCTCGCGGGCGCCATCCCAATCGCGAAGGGCGGCCCGCGCGGTGCCGAGTCGGAGGAGGAGCGTCGCGCGCGCCGGAAGGGTAGCGGCGGCTTCGGCGTAGGCTTGCTCCGCCAGGGTGTACTCGCCCAGGCGAGCATGCGCATCGCCCGCCTGCACGCGCGCCACGGGGCCCGCGAACGGATCGCCCAGGGCGCACGTCAGCGCCACGAGCGCGGCTGCAAGGAGGATCGCCCGCCAGGTCGCGCCTCTTGCCATCGTGAGCGCCTCCTCAGCGGGCGGCGCGAACGCCTGCCACGGACAGCAGGGCGTCTTCCAGCGCAGGCCCGAGCGCATCGGCGGAGAACTCGGCCTGGGCGCGCAGGCGCAGCGCCTCGCCGAGGGCATGCGCCTCGTCGGATGCCGCCAACTCCGCCAGGCGCATGGCCAGCGCGGCCGAGTCGCCGATAGGGGCATAGCGCCCCAGGTCGGCCAGGTACTCGCGGCTCACGGGCGAGTCAAAGGCCACCGTCGGCAGGCCCATCGCCATGTAGTTCAGCAGTTTGCCGTGCCCCTCCGAGTCGGAGACCTTCGGCGCCACGGCGATGTCTCCGATGGACAGGTAGCGCGGCGCGTCCTCATACGACACCTTTCCGGTGAACGTAACGCGGCCCGCCAGGCCCATCTCCTCGGCGAGTTTGCGATAGGCATCGGCCCGCGGGTAGCCCATCACGAGGAAGTGCGCCGGCGGGGCGTCCTGGGGCCACGCGGCTGCCGCTTGGAGCAGGTGCGCAATGCCCTGGTGCCTGCCCAACAGGCCGAGATAGACGATGACCTTGCGGTCGGGCGGGATGCCCAGCGCGGCCCTCAAATCGCGCCGCGCGTCATCCCGAATCCGATGGGGGCCAAAGAACGCCGTGTCCACGCGGTCGGGGAAGGCGAGGACGCGTGGGCAGTCGCCCTCCTGTCGCAGCGTGGCGGTGGCGTGCTGGGAACTGCACAGGATGGCATCGGAGCGGCGGTGAACCCAGCGCTCCAGTCGCCGCACCAGGCGGTAGGCGGCATTGCCCCGCTTGAGCCAGCCATGCCCGACGAGTTCGCCGGCCAGGCTGCCCTGGTAGTCAAAGACCAGGGGGACGCGCAGGCGATTGGCGGCAAAACGCCCGATGAGCGCGCCTTCGTGCAGGTAGCCGAGCACGATGTCGGCAGGCCAGCGCCGCGCCCACGCCAGGGTGTGCCCAAGCAGCGAAGCGTCCAGGAGGAGTTTCGTCGGGGTGGGGCCGATTTGCAGCCCCTTGGTTCCGGGCAAGCCGCGCGCGCGGGAGATGTGGATGCCCGGCACGTCTCGGCCCGTCGGGTAGGTCAGCAGCCGAATGTCGTGCCCGCGTTCCTGCAAGGCGCGCACCTGCTGGAGGATGCGCACGTGGCAGCCGTAGTCGGCGAAGAAGGACGTGGGGGCCACCGCCAGGATGCGCAGGGGACGTGAATTGCCTAGCATGTTTCGCTACTCTCCCACGGCGCAACGCCCTGCCGGCGTGGGGTGCGAGGCGGTTATGATGTGCGGTTGCGGCGCGAGTTGCAGCCAGCTCAATTCACGCGCGCCCCTCTTTGCCTTCTCTCCAAAGCCGAAGCCGGAATCGGAACAGTTCCCGAAAGGCGCGGCTGATAACGCTCCATTTCGCCCCGGTCGGGCTGCCCGCCAGCCGCGGCAAATGGCTCACGGGGACCTCGGCGATGCGGTAGCCCGCGCGCTTGGCCCGCACCAGGAACTCTATGCTGAACGTCGCGCCGCGGGAGTCCACGCGGATGTGATTCAGAATGTCGCGGCGGAACAACTTGAACGCGCAGTCTATGTCGCGCGCGGTGTACCCGAACAGGATGGTGCACAGCGCAAACCACCCGAACGCGAACACTTTGCGCAGGAAGGGGTCGGCCCGAGGCGCGCGGTAGCCCGCGATGATGTCGGCCTTCTCGGTCAGCGGCAGGAGTTTGCGTATCTCTTCCACCTTGAACTGGCGGTCGGCGTCGGTGTAGAAGACCCACTCCTTGGTCGCGCTGGTGAATCCGGTGTGCACCGCCGCGCCGAACCCCTGATTCACCGGATGGCGAACCAGGCGCACCCTCGGATACTGCGCCTGGAGTTCCATCACCCGCTCCGCGGTCTTGTCCTTGCTCCCGTCGTCCACGATGATGATCTCGTAGTCGTCGGTGATGGATGCGAGGACGGGGTCAAGGGCCTGCACCATGGGGCCGACGTTTTCCTCTTCGTTGTAGGCCGGCATCGCCGCCGAGATACTGATCACGTTGGCACCTCCTCCTGTGCGGCGTGCGTCGCCGCAAGTCGTCGTTTCTGCGCGCGCGACATGCGCTTCAGCGCGGCCTCGCGCCTGAGGGCCGCCGGCACATCGGGCACGCGCTCCCAATACACCAGGCGCACGGGCCGTCGGCCACGGGTGTACCGCGCGCCGGTCCCCGCGTTGTGGGCCGCCACCCGCGCCTGGAGGTCCGCCGTCCAGCCGGTGTAGTACGTCCCGTCCGCGCACTCTACCATGTACACGTAGGCCATATCAGCGCGTCGTCGGGCCTTTCTTCCCCTCGTCCTTGCGCGACGGGGGCAGGCCGCCGCCAAGGAGCGCCTGGCGCAGGAAACTGGGGCGCGGCGGCTCCGACAGGCGCTGCTCCGAGCGGTCCCACTCCTTCTCGGCGCGCTCCTTCATCCAGGAGCGGCGCATTTCCAGCGCCCTGCGGAAGGACTCATCCAGCCCTTCCTCGTCGCCTTCTGCAATCTGTCGGCGCAATTCGCCCAGCGATCGCATGAACTCGTCAATCCAGCGCACGAGGTTGGCCGAGTTGGCGCGGCACGCGTCGCGGTACGCCGCCGAGTCGCCAGGCCCCAGGTACGCCCCCGCCTCATAGGCCGCCCCGGCCACTTTGCGCATCTCGCGCCAACTGACCGCGCCCTGGGTCGCGTGCAAGAGCGCCGCCGCGATGACCATGGGCAGGTGCTCGCCGCCCGCGATGAGACCATCGTGCTCTGCCGCGTCCAGGAAGAACGGCTGCGCTCCCACCAGCCTTGCCAGGTCCGTCACGAAATCCAGCGCCACGGGCGCGGCAGTGGGCGACGGGGTGAGACAATAGACTCCCCCGCTGAACAGGTCCGCGTCGGGTTCTAGGCCCGTCTTGCCCATGGGCAGGATGGGGTTGCCGCCCACAAAACTGACGTGCTCGGGCAGCAACTCCTTGGCCCAGGCCATGACCGGCACCTTGACATTGGCCGTGTCGGTGATGACCACGCCGCTCTTGAGGTAGGGCGCGATGGGTTTGAGCGTCTCGTGAATCGCTTGCAGGGGCAGCGCCAGGATAACGGCGTCGGCGTCCTCCACGGCGGCGATGAGGTTCCACTCGGTCTTGTGCACGGCGCCCGCCTTCCCCGCGCCGCGCGAGATGCCAGGGTCTCGGTCGTGGCCGATGAGTTCGTACTCCGCGTTCGCCTTGCGCAGCGCCAACCCCAGCGAAGTCCCGATAACCCCCAGCCCGATAATCGCAATCTTCGGTTTCGTCATCCTATCCTCCTCCAGCAAACACCAGGCCCATCATGCCGTCTCATCGGCGAAGTGCAAGGCGATGAGCCAATCGTCCAACCGGTTGCGCGGCGGCAGCGGCAGCGGCGCGTGGTGCCGACGAATGAGCGCCACCACATCCGGCGAACTCCCCGCGCGATGCGCCGCCTCCGCGCCGATCTCCGCGTGGCGGGCGTAACCATTGCGCGGCAGGTCGTCCGAGCGGGCGGCCCAGAGCAACACGTGCGCCACGCGCTTCCACAGGTTGGCGCCGACGAACGCTTTGCCCACGTCGTGCAGCAGCGCCGCCTGCATGAGTTCCGCGTCCCGCCAGCCCTGCCGCCGCAGGCGGTTCAGCACGTCCACGGCGTGCTCCTGGTCATAGAGCGACATCCGCTTGAACAGCGCCAACTGGCTCGGCGACAGATGCGCTTGTGCGACGGCGACGAATGTCCTCGGGTCGCGCCGGCGGAACGCGCGGAAGAACTGCTTGGCTCGGTACACAGGCCGCACGGCTACGTTCCCGTTACCAGTCTCAAGAGCAGCCACACCGGCTGATCCAAGATGGCCCCGAGGATGCTGCGGCCGGTTACCCACCCCACGGCCAGAATCATCAGCAGCACCATGGGGCCGTAGGCTTCCACCTGTGACAGGGCTTGCGTTACCTTGCGCATGGACGGCGAACGGATGCTGCTCAGGATGCCCATGAGCACGCTGAACCCATCCAGCGGCGGCAACGGAATCAGGTTGAAGACGGTCAAGATTACGTTCACGAAGGCCCACGTGAACAAGATGAAACTCAGAGCCTCGGGCATGGCCGTGCCGAAGATTCGGTACGGCAGCATCAGGATGAACGCGGTCAGCAGGTTGGACAGGGGCCCCGCCAGCGACACCAACGCCATGCCCACCCGCGGCCCGTACTTCAGCCGATACGGGTTCACGGGCGTGGGCTTACCCCACCCGATGCCGTAGCCGGAAATAGAACTCATGAGGATCATCATGGTGCCAATCGGGTCCAGGTGCTTGATAGGGTTGAGCGTAATCCGCCCCTGGAACCGCGCGGTGGGGTCGCCCAGTCGGTCGGCGCTCCACGCGTGGGCGCACTCGTGAACATCTATGGCCAGAATGACGCCGATGAAAACCAGCAGGAATTCGCGCAAATCCAGCATCCTCGCCCTTCTCCTTTCGCCGTGCATTATAACACAACTCGCTAGGTAGCGCAGAAATTGACCGCAGGGAAGAGAGCGGGTAGTATTGGGGCGGAGGCGTTGGGGAATATGGACATCCGGATGGGCGACATCGTCCGGCTGCGCAAGCCACACCCATGTGGGGGCTACGAGTGGCGCGTGATGCGCGTGGGCGCCGACATCGGCCTGAAGTGCCAGACGTGCGGCCGCGTGGTCATGCTCCCGCGCGGAGAGTTTGAGCGCAGGCTGAAGGCCATCGTCTCGCGCTGGCCCGACAACCGACCGGACACGTTGTGAAGCCGCGCTAGGCGGGTGTTCCCTGTGCGCCGCCCTGGGCCACAAGGGTGCAGAGCGCACCCTTGCACTCCTCTGCGACAAGCGCCGTCAGTTTGTCCCCGGGTTGCAGGACGGTATCGCCATGGGGAATAATCAGCCTGCGCCCGCGCCGCACCGACACGAGCACGCACTCATGGGGCAGTTGCAGATCCCGCAGCGCCTTGCCTGCCACGGCGGAATCGGAGCCAACCTCCACTTCCACGAACTCCGTGCCCGTCAATTTGCCCAGGCGCAGGCGCTCCGTGCGCTGTTGGAGTTCCATGCGGCGGATGATGGCGGTGTTGTACGCCTTGATGATGTCGGCGCGGCGGATGAGGCCCACGAGTCGCTTCGGATTCTCCCGCGAGACGACGGGCAAGCGCCCAATGTCCCGCGTTCCCATGCGCTTCAGGGCCGCCCACAACGGCTCGTCCGGATAGGCGACGAGCAGGCTTCGCGTGGCAATTTCGCCCGCGGTCAGGTTGAGCACGTCCCCGCGGGAAGCGGCGCGTTCCAAATCCTGTATGGTAACCACACCCGCCAGGTCGCCGTTGGCATCCAGCACCGGGAAGCCATGGTGGTGGCTTTCCCTGAACAGTCGCGCCAGGTCGGGGAGCGGCATGTCCGCCGGCACAGTGGCGAACTGCGTGGTCATCGCCTCGCCGACCTCAATCCCCTGCATCACATCAATGTCGTGGCCGCGCTCCAGGTGAATGCCCCTGCGGGTGAGTTTCAGCGTGTAGATGGAGTCGCGGCGCAGGTGCTCGGACAACAGCGTCGCCAGAACCGTCGCCAACATCAGCGGCAGGATGAGCCGATAGTCGCGCGACATCTCAAACACGATGAGCACCGCCGTGATGGGCGCGTGCGCCGCGGCGGCGAAGACGGCGGACATCCCCACCAGTGCATACGCGCCGGAACCGGCCGTGATGGTCGGGAACAGCGCGTTGGCGACCTTGCCGAAGGCCCCGCCGAACATGGCCCCCATGAACAGCGCCGGCGCAAATACGCCGCCCGAATTCCCCGACCCCAGCGTGAGGGATGTGGTGAGGATCTTCCCGAAGGCCAGCACGAACATAATCTGCGCGAAGAGGCCGCCGGAAACTGCCTCCTCTATGTGGGCAAACCCCGTGCCCAGCGCCTGGGGAATCGCCAGCCCGACGAATCCGAGAGGAATCGCGCCCAGGGCTGGCTTCAGGGCGTCGGGGAAGCGCAGTCCGTCAAAGCGGTCCTCGGCCCAGTACAGTACCGTTACGAACAGCCACGCGACGCCCGCCGCCGCCAGCCCCAGCGCCGCGTACAGCAGCAGTTCCCACGGAGACACCATGGAGTAGGCAGGCACCGCGAAGGCGGGGTTATCCCCCAGCACCGTGCGGCTGACGATGCTGGCGGTTACGGAACTGATGACGACGGTGGCGAAGTAGCGCGTCGTGAACTCGCCCAGGATAACCTCCAGCGCGAAGATTACGCCAGCGATGGGGGCGTTGAACGTGGCCGCGATGCCGCCTGCCGCCCCGCAGGCTACCAGGTTGCGGATGCGCTCGTCGGACAGCCGGAACAACTGCCCGATGGTGGAGCCCAGCGCCGAGCCGATTTGCACGATGGGGCCTTCGCGGCCGGCCGACCCGCCGCTGCCGATGCACGCTGCGGAGGCCAGCGCCTTGACGATCACAACTACTGGACGGATGCGCCCGCCCCGCAGCGCGATGGCCTTCATCACCTCGGGCACGCCGTGGCCCTTGGCTTCGCTGGCGAAATAGGTGATGAGGGGGCCCGCGATGAGCGCGCCCGCGAGCGGCACAAACGCCGGCGCGATGGGCCCCAGAAAAGCCAGTGCGCCCAGCACGGGACCGTTGAAAAGCCGCTGGAAGCCGGCGATCAACTCAATGAACAGAATCGCGCCAACTCCCGTGCCGATGCCCACGATGAGCGCGGTTGCGATGAGTACGGATGTCTCCGAAGGCTGAAGGCGATCCAGCAGACGAGCCAGGCGGCCGTTGAGCCGC
>JBBIHX010000099.1:8334-10491 GCA_037446815.1 Caldilineae bacterium
CCCTCGCCCGTCGGGAGAGGGCTGGGGGTGAGGGGCGATACGCCCTCGCCCTTTGGGAGAGGGCTGGGGTGAGGGCCGCGCTCCCTCGCAATGACAGGTACCAACAGACTCTGAACCGAATGCAGCGGAAGGAGAGCCAACACGATGCTCATTACGCCAGATGAGGCCCGAAAATGGTACGCGGCTGACGACTCGGCCCACGATTTTGACCACGTTCTGCGGGTGCACGCCCTTGCCCTCCGCATCGCTGCCGCCGAGGGCGCGGACGCGGAGATCGTGTCGGCGGCCGCCCTGCTCCACGATGTGGCCAGGGTGGAGGCCGACCGCGTGGGCGCGTGCCATGCGGAGTTGGGAGCGCGCCGCGCCCGCGAAATCCTGCGGGGACACCCGCCGGACAAAGTGGACGCCATTGCCGCGGCCATCGCCAGCCACCGCTTCCGCAACTCGGCCGAGCCGCTCACCCTGGAGGCCAAAGTGCTGTACGACGCCGACAAACTGGACGCCATCGGCGCCATCGGCATCGCCCGGGCCTACGCCATCGCGGGCAAGTGGAATCAGCGGCTGTGGTCTCCCTGGGCCGAAGCCGCCCACCTGGACGCGGGCGCAGGCGACCTACAGAACGCGGACCATACCCCCGTGCGCGAGTTCCAGGTGAAACTGTCCAAGTTGCGGGATTCGCTGTACACGGAGACGGCGCGCGCCATCGCCGAAAGCCGCCATCGGTACATGGCCGACTTCTTCGCGCGCCTGGAGAAGGAGGTGGCGGGTGAACTCTGAAGGTGAGCGGCGGACGCTGCGGATTGAGAGCCTGGCGCATCTGGGGGCCGGCATCGCGCGCGACAGCGGCAAGGTCGTGTTCGTGCCGTACACCGCCCCCGGAGACCTGGTGCGCGCCCGGGTGGTGGAGGAGAAGTCGCGTTTTGCGCGGGCGGCGCTGGAGGAGGTCCTGGAGCCATCCCCCCACCGCGTTGACCCCCTCTGCCCCTACTTCGGCTACTGCGGCGGGTGTCAGTGGCAACATGTGGACTACGCCACGCAAATCCGGTACAAGGCGCGCATCGTGGCCGAGCAGTTGGAACACGTGGGGCGCTTGCCGGGGGTGGACGTGCGCGAGACCGCGGGCATGGCCGAGCCGTGGGGCTACCGCAACTCGGCCCGCCTCACCGTGGGCCCGGATGGCGCGCTGGGGTTCCAGCGATTTGAGAGTCACGAGGTCGTCGCCATAGAGGATTGCCTGATTTTGCACCCGTCGTTGCGCGATCTGCTCCGGACGCTGGACGTGGAGTTCCCCGAATTGCGGGCCTTGACGCTCCGCGCCGGAACCCGGACGGGCGAGCGCATGATCGTGCTGGAAACGGCGGGCGATGAGCCGCCGGAGATGGAGGTGGACATCCCGGTCTCCTGCGCCCTGGCGTTGGAAGATGGCAGCGCGGCGACGCTCATCGGCGAGACGGCGATTCATGAGGAGGTCGCCGGGCGCCGCTACCGCATATCGCCCACAAGTTTCTTCCAGGTGAACACGCAGGGGGCCGAGCGGCTTGTGGCCATCGTAACCGAGGCGCTGGAGCCACAGGCCGGGGAGCGGCTGCTGGACCTCTACTGCGGCGTGGGGCTGTTCGGGCTGGCGCTGGCGGGCCGCGTCGGCGAGGTCGTGGGCGTGGAGAGCGCCCCGTCGGCCGTGCAAGACGCCGTGGTCAACGCCGAGGGGTTGGACAACGTTACCCTTGTGGAGGGCCCGGCGGAGGAGGCGCTGGATGTCCTGGAGGGCGCGTTTGACCTGGCGGTGGTAGACCCGCCCCGTGGCGGAATTCACCCGACGGCCCTGCGCGCGCTGGTGGAGAAACACCCGCGCCGCGTTGCCTACGTCTCGTGCGAGCCGACCACGCTGGCGCGGGATTGCGCCGAACTCGTGCGGGCGGGCTATCGTGTGCGGTGGGTGCAGCCGGTGGACATGTTCCCGCAGACGTATCACATAGAGGCGGTGGCGTTGCTGGAGGCCCCGCGGCCTCTGGGCTCGCGGTGAGCCGAAGGGCGTATCCACGGATGGCACGGATTGGGGTCGGGATGAGGTGTGCCCGCCAGACGCCCGAGTCTAAAGCCTCGGGCTGAACGGGCAAAGCCCTACGGGCTGTCAGCCCCGAAGGGGCTTATGCCCTC
>JBBIHX010000100.1:0-10490 GCA_037446815.1 Caldilineae bacterium
CTGCGTGCCCTCGCAATGACAGCCACCAACAAACTTTGGAACCGACTCGCGCGCCCGCTCCACTTGACACCCAGCGCCTCTGACGGTATCCTTGGCGCATGACCGAGAAAGGCGTCTTCTTTGACGAAGCGAAAATCTATGTTCGCGGCGGGGACGGCGGCAACGGTTGCGTGTCCTTCCGCCGCGAGAAGTTTGTCCCCTTCGGCGGCCCCAACGGCGGCAACGGCGGCAAGGGCGGCGACGTGTACCTGGTCGCCAGCGCCCACCTCAACACCCTCATCCAGTTCCAACGCAAGGTGCACTTCAAGGCCGAACGCGGCGAGCACGGGCGCGGCAAGGATCAGTTCGGCAAGTCCGGCGCAGACCTGTTCGTGGAAGTGCCGGTCGGCACCGTCGTGTTTGACGCGGAGACAGACGAACTCATCGCCGACCTGACCGAGGACGGGCAGAAGGCGCTGGTGGCGCGGGGCGGGCGCGGCGGGCGCGGCAACGCATCCTTCGCCACGCCCACCAATCAGGCGCCGCGCATCGCCGAGAAAGGCGAACCCGGCGAGGAGCGCTGGCTGCGGCTGGAGTTGCGCCTCATCGCCGACGTGGGCATTGTGGGCGCGCCCAACGCCGGCAAGTCCACCCTCCTGGCGGCGGTCAGCGCGGCCCGCCCCAAGATCGCCGATTACCCCTTCACGACGCTAATTCCCAACCTCGGCGTGGTGGAGGTGGACGGCGCCACCTTCGTCATGGCCGACATCCCCGGCCTCATAGAGGGCGCGCACCACGGCGCGGGCCTGGGCGACAAGTTCCTGCGCCACATTCGCCGCACCCGCGTGCTGGTGCACCTGCTGGATGGGGCCGCGCCCGACCCATTGGCCGATTTCGCGGCCATCAATCGCGAACTGGAACTCTTCTCGCCCGACCTGGCGCAGAAGCCCCAGATTGTGGCGCTGAACAAGATGGACCTGCCCGAGGCGCGGGAGAAGTGGCCGCGTGTCGCCACGGCGCTCAAGAGGCAGGGGCGCGAGGCGCTTGCGATTTCGGCGGCCACCGGCGAGGGCGTGCAGACGCTCCTGCGGCAGGTCGCGGCCATGCTCCGCGAGTTGCCGCGCGCGCCCGCGCCCGCGCCCGAGCAGAAGGTCTTCCGCCCCAAGCCGGATGAGGACGCCTTCACCATTGAGCGTGAAGGAGAGGCGTGGCGCGTGCGCGGCATCAAGGTGGAGCGGGCCGCCGCCATGACCAACTGGGACCTGGACGAGGCCGTGCTCCGCTTCCAGCGGATGCTGGACGGCATGGGCATCACCGATGCCTTGCGCGAGGCGGGCGTTGGGCCGGGGGACACGGTCCTCATCGGCGATGCCGTGCTGGAGTGGCACGATTGAGCGGCCGTGCGGGTGCATAGGGAGGGTTTCATGCGACTTGGCGTGTTCGGCGGGACCTTTGACCCCGTGCACTACGGCCATCTCGTCGCCGCCGAGGAGGTGCGCTATCGGCTGCGGCTGGACAAGGTGCTGTTCGTGCCCGCGGGCATGCCGCCGCACAAACTGGACCACGACATCACGCCGACGCGCCATCGCCTGGCCATGCTGGAACTGGCTATCGCGTCCAACCCGGGGTTCGCCCTGTCGCGCGTGGACATAGACCGCCACGGCCCGTGCTACACGGTGGATACCCTGGCGCTCCTGCACGAGGAGTATGGGCCGGGCACGGAGTTGTTCTTCCTGATGGGGATGGACTCGCTGGCCGACATCCTCACGTGGAAAGACCCGGAGCGCCTTATCCGCCTGGCGTGGATCGTGGTGGTGGGCCGGCCCGGATTCCAGGCTGACGTGGATGAACTGGACAAGGTGCTGCCGGGGGCCGCCGAGCGCATTTGCATTGTGGACACGCCGCTGATGGAGGTGTCGTCCAGCGACATTCGGCAGCGGGTGCGGGAGGGCGCGCCGATTCGGTACCAGGTGCCCGAGGCCGTGGAAGCCTACATCCGCGCGCATCGGCTGTACGTCGGCGACGCCGTGTAGAAATCATTGCACCGCGGAGACCCAGAGGGCGCAGAGAGGGGCTAGAGGAATCCTTATGATTCCTCTGCGTACTCTGTGCCTCGGCGGTGAATCAGCACCTAGCGAGGGAATGGCTATGCTCTGGGGTGGACGGTTCTCCGGCGCGCCGGACGAAACCATGCGGCGATTCGGCGACTCCATCGCCTTTGACGTGCGCCTGTATGCCGCCGACATCCGCGGCAGCATCGCGTGGGCGCGGGCGCTGGCGCGGGCGGGCCTGCTCACCGACGACGAGCGCGACCGACTGGTGGCCGGCCTGGAACAGGTGCGCGCCGAGTTTGACGCGGGCGCGTTTGCCATCAGGCCCGGCGACGAGGACATCCACACCGCCGTGGAGCGCAGGCTGGGCGAACTCATCGGCCCGGTCGCGGGCAAACTGCACACGGGCCGCTCCCGCAACGACCAGGTGGCTACCGACCTGCGCCTGTACGTGATGCAGGCCGCCCGCGACCTGGATGCCGCCCTCGCAGACCTGCAGCGGGCCGTCGTGGACAAGGCCGAGGCGCACCTGGACGTCCTCATGCCCGGCTATACCCACATGCAGCAGGCCCAGCCCATCCTGTTCAGCCACTACCTCATGTCGTTCTTCTGGAAGTTCCAGCGCGACCGCGAGCGCCTGGCCGACGTGGCCCGGCGGACATCCGTCTTGCCGCTGGGGTGCGGAGCCATCGCCGGGACGCCCTTCGCCGTTGACCGCGAGGCGCTGGCCGCCGACTTGGGGTTTGCCGCCGTGGCCGAGAACAGCGTGGACGCCGTCGCCGACCGAGATTTCGTGGCCGAGTTCCTCGCCTGGGCCGCGCTCCTGCAAGCGCACATCAGCACGCTGGCCGAAGACCTCATCATCTGGGCCGGCCGCGAGTTCGGCTTCGTTACGCTGGACGACGCCTACTCCACCGGCTCCAGCCTCATGCCGCAGAAGAAGAATCCCGACCCTCTGGAACTGATGCGCGGCAAGACCGGTCGCATCATCGGCCATTTGTCGGGCTTCCTCGCCACGCTCAAGGGGGTGCCTTCGGGCTACAACAAGGACTTGCAGGAGGACAAGGAGCCGCTCTTTGACGTTGTGGACACGCTGGCGCTGGAACTGCCCGTCGCCGCCGGGGTCATCCGCACGCTGCGGGTGAACGCCGAGCGGATGGCAGCCGCCCTGGACGACGCCGTGCTTGCCACCGACCTGGCCGACTACCTGGTGCGGCGCGGCGTGCCGTTCCGCGAGAGCCACCACATTGTGGGCCAGGCGGTCAAGCGGGCCGAGGCGCTGGGCGTGGCGCTGGGCCAGATGTCGCTGGATGAGTACCGCGCGATTCACCCCGCGTTCGGCGAGGATGTGCACGCCGTGTTTGACTTCCGGCGGTCGGTGGAGATGCGGCGGGCGCGCGGCGGCACAGCGCCCGATGCGGTGCGCGCGCAGATACGGCTGGCCCGGTCGCGGCTGGGGGTGTGAAAGGGCGTTGACACTCTCGCGGGCTCCGTCTATAACTGCACACTGAAACGCGACTCTGTACACAGGGAGTTCTTGCATGATTTCGGCCCTTGCGAGGAAACTGCGCTTGCAGGCCGGTCAGCGGGCGCTCATCCTCAATGCCCCCGCTGGATACCTGAACGAACTGGGCGAACTGCCCGAAGGCGTGAGCGTGGCCACCGAACCCGACGGCGACTTTGACTTCGTGCAAGTGTTCGTGGGCAACCGCGCCGAACTGGAGCGCCTCGGCCCCGTGGCACTTCGGGCCGTCAAGTACGACGGGCTGCTGTGGCTCTGCTATCCCAAGCAGAGCGCAGGGGTCAAGACCGACATCACCCGCGACGTGGGGTGGGATGTGATTCTGCAAGCGGGGATGCGGCCGGTAACCCAAGTCGCCATCAACGCCACGTGGTCGGCGCTGCGGTTCCGGCCCACGGAAAAGGTGGGCAAGTAGCCCGCGCACCGTTGAGATTCTGCCCGGAGGGGACGCCCATGGCCAATCATGCACAACTGGAGGCCTTGTTCCAGCAGCACGGGTTCCACGACTTCCGCTGGATTGACCCGTCCGATATCGTCGTAGCCGAGTGGGTTCGGATGAAGTGCGCCTACGGCTGCGACAGTTACGGCCGCCGCGCCTCCTGTCCGCCGAACCTGCCGTCGGTGGCCGAGTGCCGCGAGTTCATCCGCGAGTACGAGACGGCTGCCGTCTTCCACCTGGCGAAGGCCGTGGACAAGCCCGAGGACAGGTGGCCGTGGGGGCGGGACGTGGGCCGCGAACTCATGCGCTTGGAGCGCGCGGTATTCCTCGCGGACTATCCCAAGGCATTCCTGCTCCTCCCGGCGCCGTGCTCCTTATGCGAGACCTGCGCCGGCGTCCGCGCCGAGTGCAAGCATCCGAAACTGGCGCGGCCCACGCCGGAGGGCATGGCGATAGACGTGTTCACCACGGTGCGCAGTATCGGCTATCCCATCCAAGTCCTGTCAGACTACACCCAGACGATGAACCGGTACGCGTTTCTGCTCGTGGAATAGGCAACAAGGGCCTGGACACGCGCCGGGCAGACATCGGCGCCGACCGACAACTTACCAGGGAGGGAAAGCGATGACTTTCGGGTACTACGTGAAACTCTATCTCCTCACCGTCGTGGCATTCCTCGCCATTGACGGCGTGTGGCTGGGGGTGGTGGCGCGCAACCTGTACAGCAAGTACCTGGGCTACCTGCTGGCCCCGAAGACCGTGTGGGCTGCTGCCCTCCTGTTCTACCTGCTGTATGTCGTCGGCGTACTCGTCTTTGCCGTGGTGCCCGGGCTCCAGGCGGGATCGCTGGGCAAGGCGGCTCTGCTGGGCGCGCTCTTCGGCCTCATTGCCTACGCCACGTATGACCTCACGAACCTGGCGACGGTCAAGGGGTGGCCTGTGCTGATTACCGTCATAGACCTGGCGTGGGGCACTGTGCTGACGGCCGCCGTCGCTGCCGTCGGCTTCCTCATCGGGCGGTACCTGGCGTAAGAGCGACAGCCCGGACATAGGTGCCCGACATTGACGCAAACGGCGAATTGACCTATACTCACCGCGTAGGTGAGAGCCGATGAGCCTGATAGATGATATCCGAGTGAAGTTCGCGCGAGGCGAGTTTGAGTTCTCTCAGCACGCCGTGGATCAGACCATTCTCCGTCGGATCCGCGTTCAGGAAATTCGGGAGGCGATTGCCTGCGGAGAGGTGATTGAGGATAACCCGCACGACAAGTACGGGCCGAGTTGTCTGATACTGGGGTTCACAGAAGCAGGCAGGCCCTTGCACATCCAATGCAGTCATCCGTCGCGCCCCCTCGTGAAGGTGATAACCGTCCACGAGCCCGATGCAGACCTGTGGGGCGATTTCAGAACCAGGAGGCGCCAGGATGGAACGTAACACAGCGCAAGAGACGATGGTAGAGCAGAAAGTAACATACGTGATTGAGATTGAGGGCAGAATTGTCGTTATTGAGAACGTGCCGGCGCGCGTCTGCCTGGAAACGGGCGAGCGATTCTTTGCACCGGAAACGGTAGAGCGTTTGCAGCAGATGATCTGGGAAGACAGAAAACCCACCCGCATCGTTGAGGCCGCGGTGTTTGAATATGCCGCGTGATGGAGCCCCTTTGCGGCCAACCCGAGGTTTGTGTTTCTCCGCGCTGCCCGCGTTCTCTACGGCGAATTGCGGCCATTGCCATCTGCACGCCACGTGTGTTGTTCGGGGATGACCCCAGCCCCGCGCGGGGCAGCGGCGACGAGCCTTGCGCTCCCTATCTGTGAAATCCGTGTTATTCGTGGATACATCCTGCCCGGCGCCGATTTTGACACAATCCGCAACCCGTGGTACACTTCTTGCAACGGCACATGCCAAAGGCGATGACCAGGACGAGTACCCGGACGCCGGGCGTCAGGGAGAGGGGGCCACTGACTGCAAGCCCCCTTCGCACCGGGCCGAGGGAAAACCCCCTGTGAGCCGGCACCAGAACGCGATGCTGCAAGTAAGGTCGCCCGGGATGCCCCCGTTATCGGCGCAATGAGATGAGAGCGTATGCGCGCTCTCAACCTTGGGTGGAACCGCGAGACAACCCCTCGCCCCTTGGGCGTGGGGTTTTTTGTTTAGGTGCAGGCTGTCAGCAATCAGCAGTCAGCAGGGAGTCGGGCGGGCTGATGGCTGAACGCTGACCGCTGAAGGCTTGACACCAAGGAGGAACGAGATGGAACACGAACACATGGACGAGCACAGCGAACTGGACCGAATGCGGCATTCGGCGTCCCACGTCATGGCCCAGGCCGTGATGGACCTGATTCCCGACGCCAAACTGGCCATCGGCCCCGCCATTGAGGATGGCTTCTACTACGACTTTGACCTGCCCAGGCCGCTCACGCCCGAGGACCTGGAGCAGATTGAAGCCCGCATGCGCGACGCCATCCGCGCGGACCATCCCTTCGTGCGGCGTGTCATCAGCCGCGCCGAGGCCGAGGCCATGTTCGCCGACCAGCCCTACAAACTGGAACTCATCCGCGAGATTCCGGAGGGCGAGGAAATCTCCATCTACACGCACGACCGCTTCACGGACTTGTGCGCGGGGCCCCACGTGGCCAGCACGGGCCAGATCAACCCCGACGGCATCAAACTGCTGAACGTGGCGGGGGCTTACTGGCGCGGCGACGAGAGGCGCCCCATGCTCCAGCGCATCTACGGCACGGCCTGGCCCACGAAAGCAGAACTGGACGCCTATCTGGCCAAACTGGCCGAGATTGAGCGCCGCGACCATCGCAAACTGGGCAAGCAACTGGACTTGTACAGTTTCCACGAGATCGGCGGCGCGGGCCTGGCTTACTGGCATCCGAAGGGCGCGCGCATCCGCAGCATCATTGAGCAGTTCTGGCGCGAGGAGCACTTCCGCCGCGGCTACGACATCCTGTACACGCCCCACATCGGGCGCGTGGACCTGTGGAAGATCAGCGGCCACTGGGACTTCTACCGCGAGAACATGTACTCGCCCATGGACATTGAGGGGCAGGAGTACTTGCTCAAGCCCATGAACTGCCCCTTCGCCGTCCTCATCTACAAAACGCAGATGCGCTCCTACCGCGACCTGCCCTTGCGCTGGGGCGAGTTGGGCACGGTGTACCGCTACGAGCGGTCGGGCGTGCTCCATGGGATGCTGCGCGTGCGCGGGTTCACGCAGGACGACGCCCACATCTTCTGCCGCCCCGACCAACTGGAGGACGAGATCGTCGGCGTCATCAACCTAGCCCAGTTCATGCTCAAGACTTTCGGCTACGACGAGTACCTGATTGAACTGTCGGTGCGCGACCCGCAGAACAAGGCCAAGTACGTCGGCTCGGAGGAGAACTGGATTCTGGCCGAGCAGGCGCTGCTCCGCGCGCTGGAGCGCGAGGGCCTGTCCTTCACACGCATGGAAGGCGAGGCCAAGTTCTACGGCCCGGCCATTGACATCAAGATGAAGGATGCGCTGGGCCGCGCTTGGCAGGGGCCGACGATTCAGGTGGACTTCAACTTCCCGGAGCGGTTTGACCTCACCTACGTCGGCGAGGACGGCCAACCCCATCGCCCCGTCATGGTACACCGCACGGTGCTCGGCTCCATGGAGCGGTTCGTCGCGGGGCTGGTGGAACAGTACGCCGGGGCGTTTCCCGTGTGGCTCGCGCCGGTGCAGGCGGTGCTCATCCCCATCGCCGACCGCCACAACGCCTATGCCCACGACGTAGCGCGGAAACTCAAGGACGCTGGCTACCGCGTCGTCGTGGACGACTCCGGCGAACGGATGAATGCCAAGATTCGCAAAGCGCAACTGGACAAGGTGCCGTACATGCTCGTCATCGGCGACCGCGAGATGGAAGCGGGCGCCGTGGCGGTCCGCAAGCGCACGGGCGAGGACCTGAAGGCGAAGCCCCTGGCCGAGTTCATGGCGATGATCGCCGAGGACGTGCGGAGCAAGGCCATCTGGTAGGGTAAGACTTGCGGACACCCGTGCGCAACGTTGCGGATGAACCTCATCTTATGCGACCGGTGCGGCAGGCGTCGCGCGGCGGGTTTGCATTGGCCAGCGCCCGCTCCGCGACGCCTGCTGCTGGGCAGCGGATGCTCCAGTCCGCGCCTGCGAACCTAACCCCATTCTGGGAGACCCGTCGTGAGCCATGGCCTGCTTGACATTCGCATCGTCCAGCGGTACAACCGGCCGTACTTCCTGCGGCTGCTGTCGGAGCGCGAAGACGCCGCCGGTCAGCCGCTCCCCGCCGATACACGTCCGGCAACGGCGCCCGATCCGTGCCCTTGACAAGAACACACCATGTGGTGGCGAAGCACCATGAGACCTGAAGTTGGGCAAATTGTCAATTTGCCCAACCAGCGCGGGGCTGAAGCCGCGAGGAATCCCACGCCCCCGGGCGCACACTGTAGGGGCGCCCAGCCGGTCGCCCTACTCGCGATGACATAACGTGCGACGCACCTCGGAGGTGCGTCGCACGTTACCTATCCTCACCCCAGCCCTCTCCCGTGGGCGAGGGCGTGTCGTCACGCCTGCCGCGCCAACCACGGGTCCGCCTCAGTCCCCCTGTCGCGCCTCCGCGCACGCGGCCCGGACATACCGCTGCGTCCAGGGGCACGCCGCGATGCACGCGCCGCAGATGCCGATGCTCGGCTCTGCGCCGATGGCCGGGGCGAAGCGGCGCGTCGTCCGATAGCAAGCGTCGGCGTCCACCATCGCCTCGCGGGGGAGTCCCGCGCGCCACAGCCCGCCCGCGATGGCCCCGCCCGGGCACGCCTCCACGCAGGCCGTGCACGCCCCGCAGCGGCTGGCGTCCACAGGCGCGGCGGGTTCCAGCGGCGCGTCGGTGAGCACCGACATGAGCCGCACCGCCGAGCCGTACTGCTCCGTAATCAGCAGGGCGCAGCGGCCGATCCAGCCCAGGCCCGCCCGCGTGGCCACGGTCTTATGGGGCAAGGGCGTGTCGTACTGGCCGAACTCCACGCCTGCGACCGTCGCCGTGCCGAAGGTCGCCCGGTACCCCCATCCGCGCAGGGCTTCCGCAGCGAGCCGCGCGAGTTCCCCCAGCAGCGCGTTGGCGCGGTGGTACTCGGCGAGGTACTCCGGCGTGGGGCCGTGGCGGATGCCGGCGATGACGCGCGGGTTGAGGGGGACGGCGATGGAGACGGCGCGGGGCAGATCATGTCGCGCATGCGCCGCGATGCCCGACAGGTCGGCGAACCCCACCAGCCCCGCGCCCGACCCGAGGAGAAGAGTTATCAGCAGATCGCGTGGACAGTCGGCGCCGGTTGTCATTGTGTTTTCCCGATGCGCGTGCGGCAATAGTAGCACATGCGGCAAGTGCTATAGTTCGTTGAGAATCCTCATCACTTCGGCTTTCAGATGAGGGATATCTTCCGTTGCGGTTAGCCAGACCTTCTCAATATCCACGCCGAAGTAGTCATGGATGAGTTTGTTGCGCATCCCGGCTATGTTTTGCCACGGTATGTGCGGGTGCGCCCTTATGCAATTCATCAGGAATGTGTCGCACGGCTTCGCCGATGATCTCAAGTTGACGGATGACGGCATCTTGGACCATGCCGCGCTCATAGAAATCCGCCTCGGTAACGCCTGCGAGGATTCGGTTCCATTTTGTGTTGGTGAAACGCCTGGGCACTCTCCTCATGTGTCGTTGCGAGCGAAGCGAAGCAACCTCACGCCCCAGAGATTGCTTCGGGCGCTCCGCGCCCTCGCAATGACAAATACCAACAGACTTTGGAACCGAATCCCTGCGAGGTACGACTCCACCCTGGCAATGGCATCCCGTATGTGCTGCAAGTACACCGAGTCATCACGCTTCATAGATCACCTTGCGGTCGCGTTGGATACGGTCGCGCAAGTAGGGGCTGATGGATGCCTCCGTCAGCAAGTCCACTTTCCGCCCGATGGCCGCAGACAACTGCCGCTCCAGCGCGACCAATGCGAGCAGACTCTTGCGCTTGGAGAACTCCACAAGCATGTCCACATCGCTTGCGGCCGTGGACTCGCCTCGCGCGACGGATCCGAAGACGGACAGCCGCGCAACGTCATTTCGGCGGCAGATTTCTATCAGTTCGTTGACATCAAAAGGCAGGCCAGCCATGCATCTCTCCCACCGTCATTGTACCCGCCGCGCGGCTTTGCGTCAATCTGCATGTGCGCTCGGACACGGCTCATCTTGTGTTGTTCCGTCCCACACGCAGCCTTTCCATCTTCTGTCATGCCAGGCCGAAGACGGTACGCCCTCGCCCCTCGGGAGAGGGCCGGGGTGAGGGCCACGCCCCCTCGCCCTTCGGGAGAGGGCTGGGGTGAGGGCCACGCCCCCTCGCCCTTCGGGAGAGGGCTGGGGTGAGGGGAGGATTCTTCGGCGCCTCGCGCATCAGAATGACGGCTCTTGTAACCGCGAATAACACGAATCCACGCGAATAGG
>JBBIHX010000101.1:0-10352 GCA_037446815.1 Caldilineae bacterium
TGCTCCCTCGCCCGCCGGGAGAGGGCTGGGGTGAGGGGTGCCTGCGATGCACCTCACTCTATCCGCACTATCCGCGTTATTCGTGGATGCCGTCCTGCGAGTAGGGGGCGACGCATGCGTCGTCCCCTACGTGTGCAACCCTCATCCTGAGCGGCGAGGCCGCGCCACACCTCACCCATCCGCGCCATCCGTGCATGCGCGCCGCGTACATGGCGTCTCTGTGGTAAATCGCTTGCCCTGGCGGGCTTGACCGCGCGCGGCGATTGGGTATACTACGGGTGTGCCTTTGGGAAACCCTTTCGTTCCGATGCATTGGGAGGCGTGCCGTGTCCGAGTTGACCCGCTTGTACGAGGAAGTCAGCCAATGCCAGCGTTGCCCGCTAGGGCGATCCCGCACCCGCGCCGTCCCGGGCGAAGGCCCCGAAGACGCGCAGATTATGTTCATCGGGGAGGCGCCCGGGTTTCACGAAGACCAGCAGGGACGGCCCTTTGTGGGAGCGGCGGGGCATTTCCTGGAGCAGTTGTTGGCCAGCATCAACCTGAAGCGGCGCGATGTGTACATCTGCAACGTCATCAAGTGTCGCCCGCCCGGCAACCGCGACCCGCTGCCCAATGAGATTGAGGCATGCGCCGAGTTCCTGGACAGGCAGATTGCCCTCATCAAGCCGCGCGTCATCGTAACGCTGGGGCGCTACTCCATGGCCAAGTACTTCCCCCAGGCGTCCATCAGCCGCGTCCACGGGCGGCCCCAGCGCGTCGGCAACGTCATCGTGCTGCCGTTGTACCACCCGGCGGCTGCGCTCCATCAGCCACGCTACAAGGCCGACATAGAGGAAGATTTCAAGAAAATCCCGTCGCTGCTGCAGGAATCCATGCCCACGGACGAGCCGCCCGCTTCTGCCGGGCCGGTGGAGGCCGAGCAATTGCGCCTGTTTTAGGTTTCGGTTCCAAAGTCTGTTGGTAGCCGTCATTGCGAGGGCACGCAGTGCCCGAAGCAATCTCCGGGGCGTGGGATTGCTTCGCTTCGCTCGCAATGACACACGGGTAGTGTACGCCTGCGGTTCACCAACACAAGATGAAACCGAATCTGTTTTAGCAGTTCGCACATTTGTGCTATAATTGGGCACGATGTTTGAACTCTTGTGTTTTGGCCGATCTCGCGGCAGCCTTGCTCACCGTAGAGACACAGAGAACGCTGAGCATAGTCTAGGCTCCGTGCCCTCTGCGCCTCCGCGGTGTGTTTCTGCTCACATGAAAACGGAAACTGCAAAGATAGTAACATAGGGGAGATGGCGAAGACGGGCAAGAGCAAGAAACGAAAACCCTCCACGGCGCTCCGCTTCCGGGGCGAGGTTGTCGGGCTGCTTCTCGTCGCCCTCGCCCTCGTAACGCTGCTCAGCATCATCTCGGTGAGCCAGGGCAGCATCACGGAGACGTGGCTCAACCTGCTGTTCCTGACGTTCGGGTACGGCGCCTACGCGACGCCTTTCGGCTTCGGCGCGGCGGGCCTGTGGCTGATTCTCAAGAGCATTGGCCGCGAGCCGGAGGTGGAGCCGGAGAAGCCGCTGGGTGTTGTGGTGCTGTTCCTGCTGACGGTCGCCGTGCTGCACATGCTCCCCTCGGCGGTGCCCCCGCGCCAACTGGCCGCCAGCGGCAACGGCGGCGGCTACCTCGGGTGGCTCCTCAGCCAGGCGCTCATCCGCGGGTTGGGCGGGGTGGGCGCGTGGATTGCGGCCATCGCGGGCCTGCTGGTCGGCGTGCTGATGACGGCGGGCGTCTCGCTGGCGGAGATGGCCTCCTTTGTGCGGCAGGTAATAGAGCGCGTGCGCAGGGGCAAGGCTCCGCCGTACTCCATCAACGATGGGAGGGCCGCGGCAGGGCCGCCCGCGGAGCCGGTGGCCGAGCCTGCACCCGCTCCCGCGCGGGCCGCCGAACCCGCGCCGAAGCCTGTGATCATCGGCGGCGAAGGCACGCAACCGGCGCGACCCACGGGGCCGCTGTTCCCCCGCATCATCGGCGGGGCGCAGAAGTGGGAACTGCCCAAGATCGCCGATATCCTGGAGCAGAACGTAGAGATTGAAATCAGCCAGTCGGAGATTCGCGAGCGGGTTCGCATCATTGAGGAGACCCTGGCGAGTTTCGGCGTGCCGGCCCGCGTGATAGAGGTCAACCAGGGGCCTACCGTTACGCAGTTCGGCGTAGAACCGGGCTACGTGGAGCGCAAGGACGAACGGGGCCAGGTGCGCAAGTCCAAGATCAAGGTCAGCAAGATTAGCGCGCTGGCCAACGATTTGGCGCTTGCTCTGGCGGCCAGCCCCATCCGCATTGAGGCGCCGGTCCCCGGCCGCTCCATCGTTGGGATAGAGGTGCCCAACGGGCAGACCTCGCTGGTGGGGCTGCGCGGCGTGATGGAGTCCGAGCCGTTTCGCAGCATGACGTCCAAACTGCGCATCGCGCTGGGGCAAGATGTGTCGGGGCAGCCGGTGGTGGCCGATTTGGCCGCCATGCCCCACCTGCTCATCGCCGGAGCGACCGGTTCGGGCAAGTCGGTGTGCATCAACTCCATCATCGCCTGTCTTCTGCTCAACAACACGCCTGACGATTTGCGCCTCATCATGGTAGACCCCAAGATGGTGGAATTGGTGCCGTTCAACGGCGTGCCGCACCTGCTGTCGCCGGTGGTGGTGGATTTGGAGCGGGTGGTCGGCGTGCTGAAGTGGACGACCCGCGAGATGGATCGCCGCTACAAACTCTTCTCCAAGGCGGGCGCGCGCCATCTGGATGCCTACAACCGCATGGCGGCCTCCCGCGGCGAAAAGCCGTTACCCTACATCGTGGTCATCATTGACGAACTGGCCGACCTGATGATGGTGTCGCCGGAAGAGGTGGAGCGGTCTATCTGTCGTATCGCGCAGATGGCGCGGGCTACCGGCATTCATCTGGTCATCGCCACGCAGCGCCCATCGGTGGATGTGGTAACCGGCCTCATCAAGGCCAATTTCCCCGCGCGCATCTCGTTCGCCGTAACGTCGCAGGTGGATTCGCGCGTTATTCTGGACACGCCCGGGGCCGAGAAACTGCTGGGGCGCGGCGACATGCTGTTCATGTCGCCCGATTCCAGCAAGTTGCAGCGGTTGCAGGGATGCTTCGTCTCCGATGCGGAACTGACCCGCCTGGTGAATCACTGGAAGGGGATGCACGCGGTGAGCGAACCCCAGCCCGCCGAAGTGGTGCAGCCGTCGCTGTGGGGCGACATGGAGCCGGTCCAGGTCGGGGCCGAGGGCGAGGGGGACGAGGATGCGCTGCTGGAGCGGGCGATACAGGAGGTGCGCGCGGCCAATCGGGCGTCCATATCCCTGCTCCAGCGGCGGTTGCGCATCGGGTACTCGCGCGCGGCCAGGCTGATTGACATTTTGGAAGAAAAGGGTATCATAGGGCCGGAGGAGGGCCCGGCGCGAACCCGCCGAGTGCTGGTAGGGGGTAGCGGAGACACCCTCCCGCCGCTTGACAGCGAATAGGGCCGCTGATATAATCGCGCTGCGCATGCACGAGCACGCGCAACCCGTTGGCGAGTCGGTTCCAGAGTCTGATGGTAACCGTCATTGCGAGGGCGCGGGACGCCCGAAGCAATCCCTGGGAACTGTCATTCTGAGCGGCGAAGCCGCGAAGAATCTCGCTGACCGAGATGCTTCGCCTTCGGCTCAGCATGACAGAGAGAGGGAAGGCGGTGCATGGGGCAGACCAACGCAGTTTGGGGCCGAATCCAGTTGGCGGTGGGGCGTCTAGAACGCAAGACCGAGGTTGTCCCATTCTGGTTTCTGACAAGCGTTCCTCGTACCTTCCACTTGCGAATATGGGCAACGCATAGAAAGGAGGTGAAGACCAGAGCAGAGGTTTTTGCCAGGAACATCGTGAGTACAGAAATCCCCAGAACATACTCTTTAGTTTAGGGAGGAGAAAGACATGCGTAACCGTGCGTTTGCTGCACTGAGCATCTTGCTCATCCTGTCCATGGTGCTGGTGGCGTGTGGTGCCAAACCGACCCCCACCGCGCCCGCTCCGTATCAGGCGAAGCCGACCCCCACGCCGGAGCCGACAACTCCGCCGCCCCCGCCCGCCATCGGGACCGAAGCGCAGCCGCTGACGATGGTCTTCGTGCCGTCGGGCGACACGCAGAAGATTCTGGCCGGCGCGGAGAAACTGGACAAACTCATCAAGGAGAAGACCGGCCTGGTAACCAAGTCCAGCGTCGCCACGTCCTATGCGGCGGTGATTGAGGGCATGGGCGCCGAGAAGATTGACATCGGCTGGCTGGCCCCGCTGTCCTACGTCCTGGCCAAGGACAAGTACGACGTGCAGTTGCTGCTCATCACGATGCGCTACGGCTCGGCCACCTACAAGGGCCAGATCAACATCCGGGCCGATTCGGGCATCAAGACGCTGCAGGACCTGAAGGGCAAGAAGTTCGCCTTCACCGACCCGGTCTCCACGTCGGGGTATCTGTATCCCTACGCCCTGTTCAAGAAGAACGGGATTGACCCGGCCAAGGACTTCGCCGAGACCGTCTTCACCGGCGGGCACACGGCGGCCGTGCTGGCCGTGTACAATGGGCAGGTGGACGCGTCGGCGTCCTACGATGATGCCCGCGGCACCCTGGCCAGTTCCTATCCGGACATCAAGGACAAGGTGGCCGTCCTGGCGTACACCGACGAGATCCCCAACGACACCGTGTCCGTCCGCAAGGGCCTGCCCGAGGATGTGGTGGCCAAGTTGAAGCAGGGCCTGTTGGACATCGCCCAGACCGACGAAGGCAAGGCCGTCCTCCAGGAGATTTACGAGATCGGCGGCCTGACCGAGGGCACCGATGCCATGTTTGACCCCATCCGCCAGACGGCGACAGCCCTGGGCATTGAACTGTCCAACTGGAAGGGCGCGTCGGTTCCGTTCAAGGTGGGCCAGGTTACCGACACGGGCGGCATTGACGACAAGTCCTTCAACGCCACGGCCTGGAAGGGCGTTGAGGACGCGACGAAGAAACTGTTCGTGGAAGGCAAGTACCTGGAGTCCCAGCAGCAGGCCGACTACGCCAAGAACATCACCGAGTTCCTGCAGCAGAAGTACGACCTCATCATCACGGTGGGCTTCTTGCTGGGCGTGGACACGGCGAAGTTCGCCAAGGAGAACCCGAACGTCAAGTTCGCCATCGTGGACTACGCGTATCCCGACTGCTGGCCGGGCGCGGTTGTGGGCAAGGACTGCGGCTCGGATACGCCCATCCCGAACGTGCGCGGCCTGACGTTCAAGACGGACGAGGCGGCGTTCCTGGCCGGCTACGTGGCGGCTGCCATGACCAAGACCGGCAAGGTGGGCACCTTCGGCGGCATGAAGATCCCGACCGTTACCATCTTCATGGATGGGTTTGAGTACGGCGTGAAGTACTACAACGAGAAGCACGGCACCAAGGTGCAGGTGCTCGGTTGGGACTCGGCCAAGCAGGAAGGCACCTTCACCAACGACTTCAGTGACGTCCAGAAGGGCCGCCAGACGGGTGAGTCGCTCTTTGACGAGGGCTGCGACATCGTCATGCCGGTGGCCGGGCCTGTGGGCCTGGGCGCGGCGGCAGTGGCAAAGGAGCGCGGCCTGATGATCATCGGCGTGGACACCGACTGGTACATCAGCGCGCCCGAGTACAAGGAGACCTACCTGACCAGCGTCCTGAAGAACATGGACGTGGCCGTGTACGACACCATCAACTCCGTGGTCAAGGGCACCTTCAAGGGCGGCGAGAACTATGTCGGCACGCTCAAGAACAAGGGCGTGGGCATCGCGCCGTTCCACGACTACGAGAGCAAGATCCCCGCGGGCCTGACCGACGAACTGAAGCAGATCACCGACGACATCATCGCCGGCAAGATCAAGACCAGCCCGCAATAGACATGTTGGGAATCGCGGTTGGGCGGCGCGGCCTGCGTCGCCCAACCGCATGTGGAGACAAACTGAACAAGCCGACAGCGCCGTCGTGCGAATTCACATAGGCAAGGAGAGACATGGCCCCTGTCCTTGAGTTGCGAGGAATTACCAAGGCGTTTCCGGGCGTGCTGGCCAACGACCACATTGACTTGACGCTGGAAGAAGGGGAGATTCTCGCCTTGTTGGGCGAGAACGGCGCCGGCAAGACGACGTTGATGAACATCCTGTACGGATTGTATCAACCTGATGCCGGCGAAATCTTTGTCCGCGGCAAGAAGGCCGAGATTCACCAACCCAACGACGCCATCCGCCTGGGCATCGGCATGGTGCACCAGCACTTCATGCTCGTACCCGTCTTCACCGTTACCGAGAACGTGATGCTGGGCGTGGAGTCCATGCGGTATGGGCTATTCCTGGACCGCAGGCGGGCCGCCGCGAAAGTCCGCGAAATCTCAGACCAGTACAAACTGGAAGTGAATCCCGATGACTACATCAAGGACTTGCCCGTGGGCGTGCAGCAGCGCGTGGAAATCATCAAAGTGCTGTACCGCAAGGCAGACATCTTGATTCTGGACGAACCCACCGCCGTGCTCACGCCGCAAGAGGTGGAGGAATTATTCAAAATCATCCGTTCCTTGAAGGCGCAAGGCAAGTCCATCATCTTCATCACCCACAAGTTGAAGGAGGTCATGGCCATTGCGGACCGCATCACGGTGCTGCGCCAGGGCCGGGCCGTGGGCACTACGACGCCCGCCGAGGCCACCATGGAGCGCCTCGCGCAGATGATGGTGGGCCGCGAAGTGGAATTGGTGGTGAAGAAGAAGGAAGCCAAGCCGGGCGACGTGGTGCTGGACGTGGAGAACCTGCACGTGCTGGACCACCGCGGGAACCCGGCGGTGCGCGGCGTTACGTTCACCGTGCGCGCCGGCGAGGTGCTGGGCGTGGCCGGCGTGCAAGGCAACGGGCAGACCGAACTGGTGCGCGCGCTCACGGGTCTCCTGCGCCCGGAGACGGGGCACATCCGCATCAACGGCCAGGACGTTACCCATGCGTCGCCGCGCGAAATCCTGGAGCAGGGCGTGGCCCATGTGCCCGAAGACCGCCAGAAGGATGGCCTCATTCTGAAGTACCCCGTGCACGACAACCTCGTGCTGAATACCTACTACCTCCCGCCATTTGCCAAGGGGCTCAACCTTCAGTTCCGGGAAATCTACAATGCCGCCGCGGAGCGCGCCTATCAGTTTGACATTCGCACGCCCAACATCTATGTGCCCGTGGCTACACTGTCGGGCGGCAACCAGCAGAAGACCATCGTGGCGCGGGAGTTCAGCCGCCCCATTCGGCTGCTCATCGCGTCGCAGCCCACCCGCGGGCTGGACGTGGGCTCCATTGAGTACATCCACCAGCGGATTGTGCAGAAGCGAGACGAGGGGTGCGCGGTGCTCCTCGTGTCGCCGGAACTGGACGAGATTCTGGCGCTTTCGGACCGCATCGCGGTCATGTACAGGGGGCAGTTCGTGGCGATTCTCCCCGCCGCCGAGGCGACCCGCCAGCGCTTGGGGCTTCTGATGGCCGGCGTGAGCGCGGCGGAAGTCGCGGCAGCGGAAGCGGCCCCCGCGGCAGTAGAAGAGAATCCCGCTTTGTGAACCTCCCGGATGTGAGGAGAGAGACTTGAGCGAACAGAAGGAACGCGCTGTGCAGAACGATCAAGATTCCCGCGCTCAGGCCCTTGCGAGACTGCTCCTGCGGCCCGCGCGCGGTAGCGTGTGGCAGGCGATTCTCCTGCCCGTGTTGGCCGTGTTCACCGCGCTCATCATCGGGGCGCTGGTGATCGTCTTCACCGATTTGCAGGTGCTGAACCTGTACAAGGATTTCTTCTCGGCGCCGGGCAAGGCGTTGGCCGCGTCTTGGAAGGCCATCGCCAGCGCCTACAGCGCGCTGTTCAAAGGCTCCCTCGGCAACCCCGCCGAGTTTGCCAATGCGTTCAACGTCCTGCGCGAGACAGGCGACACGGCCCCGCTGCGGCAGGCGTTTTGGCCCATCAGCGAGAGCCTGGTAACGTCGGTGCCATACATGTTCGCGGGGTTGGCGGTGGCCCTGGGCTTCCAGTGCGGCCTGTTCAACATCGGGGCCGAGGGGCAGATTTTCATCGGGGCGCTGGCGTCGGTGTACGTAGGCTACAGCGTCAAAGGGCTGCCCCAGTACATCCACCTGCCGCTGGCCTTCTTGGCCGGCGCGGCGGCGGCGGGCCTGTGGGCGGCTGTGGCCGGCGTCCTGAAGGCGAAGACCGGTGCGCACGAGGTCATCAACACCATCATGATGAATTACATCGCCTTCCTGCTGAGCGACTGGCTGCTGAACGGCCCCATGAAGCGGCCCGGCTGGGCGCCCATCAGCCCGGCCATCCAGGACTCCGCCTGGCTCCCCAAGTTCTTCCCCGACCCGTTGCGGTTCCACGCGGGGTTCTTCGTGGCGCTGGGGATTGCCGCGGTGGTGTACTGGCTGCTGTTCAAGACGACCATCGGGTTTGAGATTCGGAGCGTGGGCGCGAACCCCGACGCCGCGCGGTACGCAGGCGTCAGCGTTACGCGCAACTTCATCCTGGCCATGTCCCTGAGCGGGGCGCTGGCAGGGATGGCTGGCGCCAACGAGGTGCTGGGCGTGAACCACCAACTGGCCAGCGCCTTCTCGTCGGGCTATGGGTTTGACAGCATCGCGCTGGCGCTGCTGGGCAAGAGCCACCCCGCGGGGGTCGTCCTGGCGGCGTTGCTCTTCGGCACGCTCCGCAGCGGGGCCACCCGAATGCAGTCGCTGGCGGGGGTGCCCGTAGACATCATTTCCATCCTGCAAGCGTTGGTGATCATCTTCATCGCCGCGCCGGCCATCATCCGCTGGCTGTATCGGCTGCGCCTGGAGCGCGAGGTGGGCGAGACGGTGTTCACCCGCGGCTGGGGCCAATAGTAGGGGGACGGACATGGCAGTTGCTGCACGGAACGCTGAATTGACCATCGCAAGACGGCGACACGTCGGGATGGGGATCTTCTTCCTCGCCGTTGCGCTGGTGATCGTGGGCATCTTCGTCCGCACCACGCCGACAGGTCTGGATACGACGTTCGGCCTGAATCCCGCCCGCCTGACCACGGCGGTGAAATTGCCCGATTTGGTGCTCCCCTCGCTCCCCAGCCTGTGGTTCCTGGCGGCGGCATGCGCGTTTCTGGGCGGCTGGCAGGTTGCCAAAGGGTTCCGCAGCACCGGCTGGGCGCTGGGCGTGGTGGCTTTCGCCTTCGTCGCGGCGTTTCTCATCTGGGCCGCGCGGGGCAAGTCCATGAACCTGGTCGGGATGCTGTCGTCCAGCGTGCTGCGGGCGATTCCCGTCGCGCTGGGTGCATTCTGCGGCATCCTGTGCGAGCGGGCCGCCGTCATCAACATCGCCATTGAGGGGATGATGCTGACCGCCGCGTTCATGGCGGCGTGGATTGGGAGCATCACGCACAACCTCTGGATCGCGCTGCTGGCGGCTATGCTGTCCAGCGCATTCCTGTCGGCGATCCTCGCGGTTCTGTCCATCAAGTTCAAGGTGGACCAAATCGTGAGCGGCACGGTCATCAACATCTTCGCCACCGGCCTCACCAGTTACCTGAGCGCCAAGTTCTTGCAGGTGTATCAGAACCTGAACAATCCGGGCATCTTCAAGCCGATTTCACTCCCGATCCTGTCGCGCATTCCCATCATTGGCCCCGTCCTGTTTGAGCACAACATCATTGTATACATCACGTTCCTGCTGCTCATCCTCATCCACGTGATGCTGTTCTACACGCGGTGGGGGCTGCGCACGCGGGCCGTGGGCGAGCACCCCAAGGCGGCGGATACGCTGGGCGTGAACGTGTTCCGCACCCGCTATGTCAACGTTATCCTGGGCGGGCTGGTGGCCGGTATCGGCGGGGCGTTCTTCACCATCGGCTCCGTGGGGCGCTTTGACGAGGTGATGACCGCGGGCAAGGGGTTCATCGGCCTGGCCGCCATGATCTTCGGCAAGTGGACGCCGTTCGGGGCCTTCGGGTCTTCGCTCATCTTCGGGTTTGCCGACTCGCTCCAGACCAAGTTGCAGATTCTGCAGGTGCCCATCCCGTCGGAGTTCCTGCTGATGGCGCCGTACCTGGTTACGATGGTGGTGCTGGCGGGGGTCATCGGGCGCGCCATACCGCCCGCCGCCGACGGCCAGCCCTACGAGAAGCAGTAGCCGCGCACGCGCAACAGGCCCGTCGCTGCGGAGACGCGGGGCGAGATACGCGGGGGCGGGTTGTAGGGGCAGGTCGTAGGGGCAGGTCTCAGACCTGCCCCTACTGCTGTGTTTGCGCCCTCCGCAGTGTAGAATGAGCCGG
>JBBIHX010000102.1:0-7498 GCA_037446815.1 Caldilineae bacterium
AAGCCGCCGCGGATGGGGATGTGGAGCAAATTGGCAATTTGCTCCACGGGCGCTTCGCGCCTCGGAATGACAGCGGCAATGCTTGGATTTTTGCGCCGAGCATCAATCTGTGTTATACTTGCCGACGGCCTGGCACCGAGGGCGCGGCACCGGTTCCGGTACCGCCGATGACTCATTCGGCGGTCATGGATACATGAGGGGAATCAGGGGTGAAACTGGACAGGAAAACCCTGCGCGCCCTAGGCTTAGCATCTGGAGTCGGATTCTCCATTGTAGGGAGCATTGCGTTTTGGGTTCTCGTGGGCCGCTGGCTGGACAAGCGCCTGGGGACCGAGCCATGCGCCCTCATCGCAGGTATCCTGATTGGCCTGATCTCCGCGGGCAGCATCCTCTACGAACTGGCCGCGGTGCGCGAGAGGACGAATGACGAAGGGCAGCATCATCTGGATAACAACACTGACGACTAGCGCGGCTTCTGCGGTCTTGCTGGCGCTGGGTCAGCCGATCTGGGCGAGTGTCAGTCTGGGTATTGCGCTTTGCGCTGCCAACGATTTGTTCTTCATCCTCGCGATGCGTGTGCTGTCTCTGCCGGTTGCGACGCTGTGGCCCAAAGCCACGGCGTTGCTTTTGCCCCTGGCCTGGCTGGGCAAGCAGGCCGTGCTGTTCGCGGGCGCGTATGTGATCCTGACGCGCACGCATCTGCCCGTGGCCCCCTTCGCGCTGGCCGTGGCGGCCTATCAGATTCTGCGGGTTGTTGCCATGATGATCTGGCCTGAGCAATACGCGCGGTATTTCGCGCATGAACCTTCCGCTGCAAAACACGCCCTGACCGGAGGAAACGCGGAATGAAAATCCACGCACCCCTGGCTGCTGAAACGATTGCCCATCTGGGGCCGATCGCCATCACCAACTCCATGCTGACATCGGTCCTGGTGGTGATTCTCCTGCTGGTGCTCGCCTGGCTGGCCACCCGGAAGATGCAACTCATCCCGGGCCGTTACCAGGCCATGTGGGAGATGGTCGTGGAGTTCCTGCTGGACCTGTCGGTGGACACCGCCGGCAAGCGCGTGGGGCGAAAGGTCTTCCCGCTCATCGCGACGTTCTTCATCTTCATTCTGACGGCGAACTGGATGGGCCTTCTTCCGGGCATCGGCCCGGCAATTTACATCAAGGAAGTTGCCGAGTCTGCGGGGCACGGCGCCGGGGAGGTGTTGCATGTGCCCTTGTTCCGCGCCGCCAATGCTGACCTGAACATGACGGCGGCGATGGCGCTCTTGTCCATCACCGTGGTGCAGATCGCGGGCATCGCGGTCAACGGCATCAAGGGATACCTGAAGCACCTGGCGACGCCGCCCATGCTGGCGCCGGTGCACATCATCAGCGAGTTGTCGCACATCATCTCGCTGTCGGCCCGACTTTTCGGCAACATCTTCGGCGGGGAGGTGCTGGTAACCGTCATGTACTCCCTGGTGCCCTATGTCCTTCCCGCCGTGTTCTTGGGCTTGGAAGTGCTGTTCGGCTTCATTCAGGCGCTCATCTTTACCGTGTTGAGCATCGTGTACATGGCCCTGGCCACTTCTGGCGACCATGAGGAGCACGGGGAGCACGCGCACGCCGTCCCTGCCCATTGAGATGCGCGGAACTGCCCTGCAGTCATACCCGCAAGGCGGTCCAGATTTGACGTTCTAATCCATCCAAGGAGGAAGAAAGTCCCATGACCGAGAACGGATTGATCAAACTCGCAGCCGCTATCGCCATCGGTATTGGCTCCATCGGCCCGGGTCTGGGCATCGGTATGGCCGTGAGCAAGGCCATGGAAGCGGTGGGGCGCAACCCCGAGGCCGCAGGCTCCATCCGAACGCTGATGATCCTGGGCGCAGGCCTTGCCGAGGCGGTGGCCATCTACGCCTTCGTGATCGCGCTGGTCTTGAGCCTGGTGGTCTAGGTTCTTCGCAAGGCGGTCAAGGGAAGCGCCGCAGGGCCTTCCCTTGCGCCTTTGCCTGTGCGGGTGGGGCGGTGGCCCCATGGCCGGGGCGCGCCCCCCGCCTGGCAGGATTTGGAATCTCTAGGGAGGCATAGAACGGATGGACAAACTGGGAATCAACCCGGTCGCCCTCCTATGGCAATTGGTCGCCTTCGGCCTACTGGTCTTCGGGCTGTACAAACTCCTGTACAGGCCCGTCTTGCGCATGTTGGACGAGCGCGCCGAGCGCATCCGCAAGGGGATGGAAGACGCGGCCAAGGCTCGCGAGATGGCCGAGCGCGCCCAAGAGGAGTTTGAGAAGCGCATCGCCGAGGCCAGGAAGGAAGGGCAGGAAATCGTCACCCAAGCGACACAGATGAGCGAGAAACTGCGCCAGGAGATTCTGGAGCAGGCCCGCGCCGAGGCCGAGCGGATGATTGCGAAGGAGCGCGAGCGCCTCACCCAGGAGCGGGAACAGGCCATGAGCGAATTGCGCGCACAGGTGGCCGACCTGTCCATCATGGTGGCGCAGAAGATCGTGGGCGTGTCGCTGGACGAGGCGGCGCAGCGCAAACTCATCGCCGATTTCTTGCGTGAAGCGGGAGACCTGAAGTGAGAACGAATCGCCTAGCCCAGACCTATGCGGAAGCGGCCTACGAGGCGGCCACGGGCATCTGGTTGCGGACGTTGTCGGCGCTCCAGCAGGCGCTGGAGAACAACCCGGGCGTGTTCGCCGGCCTGCGCGACCCCGGCGCGGCCCTGGCGGACAAGCAGGCGCTGGTGGCTCCGCTCCTGCCCGACGACGCGCCGCAGGAGGTGCGCAACTTCGTGTCGGTGCTTCTGTCGCGCAACGACATCGGGTTGCTGCCCGAGATTGTGGAGCAGTTCCGGCGACTGGCCGCGCGTGGCCCCAGGGCGCAGATTGTGCGCGTAACCAGCGCGGTGCCGCTCACCGACGACGAGAAGCGCGCGCTGGCCGAGAAACTCGTGGCCCAATTCGGCGAGAACCTGGAGTTTGACTATCGGGAAGATCCCAGCATTCTGGGCGGGCTGATTATCCGAGTTGGCGACCGAGTGATTGACGCCAGCGTGGCCGGGAAACTGAAGGCGCTGCGGGAGACGCTGGTGGCACGGGAGTAGGCCGCGCACCTGCCCCGCACGTTGAACAGATTGTCTAGGAGGTTGGACGGTGGCACTACGAGCAGACGAGATAGCCGCCCAAATCAAACAACAGATAGAGCGATTTGAAGCGCCCATCACCGCTGCCGATGTGGGCACCGTGCTGGAAGTCGGCGACGGCATCGCCCGCGCCAGCGGCCTTGCCGGCGTGATGGCCAACGAAATCGTGGAGTTTGAGAACGGCGTCCATGGGTTGGCCTTCAACCTGGAGCACGATAACGTCGGCATCATCATCATGGGCGATTACACCGAGATTGAGGAGGGCGACCAGGTCCGCAGCACCGGCCGCATCGTGTCGGTGCCCGTGGGCGAGGGCCTCATCGGCCGCGTGGTCAACGCCCTGGGCGAGCCGATTGACGGCAAAGGCCCCATCCAGTTCAGCGGGTATCGCCCGGTGGAGCGCATCGCGCCCAACGTGGTCGTCCGCAAAGAGGTGGACACGCCGGTGCAGACGGGCATCAAGGCCATTGACGCCATGATTCCCATTGGCCGGGGGCAGCGTGAACTCATCATCGGCGACCGCCAGACGGGAAAGACCGCCCTAGCCATTGACACCATCATCAACCAGAAGGGCAAGAATCTTATCTGCATCTATGTCGCCATCGGCCAGAAACTGTCCAGCATTGCCCAGGTGGTGGCCACGCTGGAGCGCTACGGGGCGATGGAGCATACCATTGTGGTGGCGGCGTCGGCTTCGGAACCCGCCGCATTGCAGTACCTCGCGCCCTACGCCGGCTGCGCCATGGGCGAGGAGTTCATGGAGCGGGGCCAGGACGCGCTCATCGTGTACGACGACCTGAGCAAGCACGCCTGGGCGTACCGCCAGGTGTCGCTGTTGCTGCGGCGCCCGCCCGGACGCGAGGCCTATCCCGGCGACATCTTCTACCTGCACTCGCGCCTGCTGGAACGCGCGGCCAAGTTGCACCCGGATTATGGCGGCGGCTCGCTGACGGCGCTGCCCATCATTGAGACCCAGGCCGGCGATGTGTCCGCCTACATCCCCACCAACGTGATTTCCATCACCGACGGGCAAATCTACCTGGAAAGCGACCTATTCTACGCGGGCATCCGCCCGGCCCTGAACGTGGGCATCTCGGTGTCCCGCGTGGGCGGCAAGGCCCAGGTCAAGGCCATGCGCCAGGTCGCGGGCAAACTGAAACTGGAGATGGCCCAGTACCGCGAGTTGGCCGCCTTCGCGCAGTTTGGCTCCGATTTGGACAGGGCCACTCGCGCCCAACTGGAGCGCGGCATGCGCATCCAGGAGGTGCTCAAGCAGCCCCAGTACGAGCCGGTGCCGCTGGATCACCAGGTCATGATCCTGTTCGCCGTAACCAACAACTACCTGGACGACGTGCCGGTGGAGAAGGTGCGCGAGTTTGAGATGGCCTTCCGCCGATTCATGGACACGAGGCACCCGGAGGTGGGGCAGGCCATCATGCGCGATTTGGCGCTATCGGATATGACCATCCAGCAACTGCGCAGCGCGATAGAGGAATTCAAGGCCACCGGAGCCTACTAGTCTCCGGGGCACAACGACCAAGGAGCCGCCCGTGTCCAGCATCCGAGAGATACGCCGACACATCCGCAGCGTGCGCAACATCGCGAAAGTTACGCGGGCGATGCAGATGGTGGCCGCGTCCAAGATGCGACGCGCCCAGGATCAGGTGCTCGCCACGCGCCCCTACGCGCAGAAGGCGTGGGAGTTGTTGACGCACCTGGCCGCGCTGAGTGTGCGCACCGAGCAGGAAGAGCATCCCCTGCTGGCCGTGCGACCCGTGCAGGCCATCGGCCTTGTCGTCATCACGTCGGACAAGGGGCTGTGTGGCGGGTACAATCACAACCTGCTGCGTGTGGTAACCGAATACTTGCAGGCCCAGGAGAAGCCGGTCAAGGTCATCACCGTGGGGCGCAAGGGCCGCGATTTCTTGCTGCGCACCCGCGTGAACCTGGTGGCGGAATTCACGGGCGTGCCGGCGCTCCCGACGCTCCTGGACGTGCTGCCTATCGCGCGCACGATTTTGGACGATTACCTGACAGGCGTGTACGATGAGGTGCAACTAGCCTACACCGACTTCGTGAACACGCTGGTGCAGCGGCCCGTGATTCGCAGGCTGTTGCCCCTGCGGGTCGCGGAGGGCCTGGAGGAACAGGCGGTGAGTGAGTATGTCGCCGGAGGGGCGGGGATTCGGATTCCGGAGTACATCTACGAGCCCGACCCGCAGGCGGTGCTGGCGCAGATTGTGCCCCGCTTCACCGAACTGCAAATCTACCAGGCGATTCTAGAGTCCATCGCCAGCGAGCACAGCGCGCGCATGGTGGCCATGCGCAACGCCACAGACAACGCCAACGACTTGCTGGAACAACTGACCCTCTCCTTCAACCGCGCCCGTCAAACGGCTATCACGAAGGAGATTCTGGACATCGTAGGCGGCGCAGAGGCCCTTGCGAAGTCCATGCAGATGTAGCACGTAACGAGGAATCATCCGCACGGAGGACAGAATGGCACGAGGAACAGTGGGAAAAGTCGTGCAGATCATGGGGCCGGTGGTGGACGTGGACTTCGCCGGTCAGGAACTGCCCGAAATCTACAACGCGCTTGAGATCATCCGCGACGACGGCAAGCGGCTGGTCTTGGAGGTGCAGCAGCACCTGGGCGGCGACTGGGTGCGCACCGTCGCCATGGATACGACCGACGGGCTGCGGCGCGGCGTGAGCGCCGTAGACACGGGCGGCCCCATCCGCGTGCCGGTTGGCCCCGCGACCCTGGGCCGCATCTTCAACGTCATCGGCGAACCGATTGACAACCTGGGCGCCGTCAAGGCTGCCGATTACTGGCCCATTCACCGCCCTGCGCCTTCGTTTGAGGAGCAGGTAACCGAGCCGCAGTTCTTTGAGACGGGCCTGAAGGTGATTGACCTCATCGCACCGTTCACCAAAGGCGGCAAGACCGGCATCTTCGGCGGCGCGGGCGTGGGCAAGACCGTCATCATCCAGGAACTCATCCGCAACATCGCCACCGAGCACGGCGGCTACTCCGTCTTCGCGGGCGTGGGCGAGCGTTCCCGCGAGGGCAACGACCTGTGGTACGAGATGAAGCACTCGGGCGTGCTGGACAAGACGGTGATGGTCTTCGGCCAGATGAACGAGCCGCCAGGCGTGCGTCTGCGCGTCGGCCTCACGGGCCTCACCATGGCCGAGTACTTCCGCGACGAGGGGCGCGACGTGCTCCTCTTCATTGACAACATCTTCCGCTTCGTCATGTCGGGCTCCGAGGTGTCGGCGCTGCTGGGGCGAATGCCGTCGGCCGTGGGCTACCAGCCGACGCTGAGCACGGAGATGGGCGAACTGCAGGAGCGCATCACGTCCACCAGCCGCGGCTCCATCACGTCCATGCAGGCGGTGTACGTGCCCGCCGACGACTACACCGACCCCGCGCCGGTAACGACCTTCGCCCACCTGGATGCTACCATCTCGCTGGAGCGTTCCATCGCCGAGCAAGGGCTGTATCCCGCCGTGGACCCGCTCGCATCCACCTCGCGCATCCTGGACCCACGGGTGGTGGGCCAGGAGCACTACGAAGTGGCCCGCGGGGTGCAGCGCGTGCTCCAGCGCTACAAGGATTTGCAGGACATCATCGCCATCCTCGGAATTGACGAATTGACCGAAGAGGATAAACTGGTGGTGTCGCGCGCCAGGAAGATTCAGCGGTTCCTGTCGCAGCCCATGTTCGTGGCCGAATCGTACACAGGCCGCGAGGGGCGCTACGTGAGCATCAAGGACACGGTGCGCGGCTTCAAGGAGATTCTGGAAGGCAAGCACGACCACGTGCCCGAGCAGGCGTTCTACATGCAAGGCACGATTGAGGACGTCCTGAAGACCGCCGAGACGTTGCGGGCATAGCGGGGGCGGAACGATGCCCACTACCCGACTGGAAGTGATTACAGCGGAGCGCGTCGTCTACTCGGACGATGTGGATATGGTGCTGGTGCCCGGCGTGGAGGGGCAACTGGGCATCCTGCCGCGCCATGCGTACCTACTCACGGCGCTGGCCGAGGGCGAGTTGGTGATACGCAAGGCCGGCCAGGAAGATGAGTACATCGCCATCGGGGGCGGGTTCATGGAGGTCGGGCCGGACCACGTAACGATCCTGGCCGATAGCGCCGAGCGGGCCGAGGAGATTGACATCGCCCGCGCCGAAGCGGCCCGAAAGCGCGCCGAGGCGCTGCTGGCGGAGAAGCGCGACGTAACGGCCCTGGCCGAGGCCGCGGCAGCCCTGCGGCGATCGCGGGTGCGGTTGCAGGTCGCCCGCCGCCGCAAACGGGGCGGGATGGGGCCGTCGGAGAGCGAATAGGGGCG
>JBBIHX010000102.1:7598-10304 GCA_037446815.1 Caldilineae bacterium
CGTTCGTCCTGCGTGCGCGCCCGCTTCCAACGAAGCCAAGAGGGATACATACATGCTGGAAAAGCAAATCGGGGTGGACCTCGGAACGGTCAACATCCGAGTGTTCGTGAGAGGCAAGGGCGTCGTCCTGCACGAGCCATCCATCGTTGCCATTTCGGTGCTGGAGAACAAGATTGTGGCCGTGGGCAACGAGGCGCGCACGATGCTGGGACGCACGCCGGAGAGCATAGAGGTGGCGCGCCCGCTCAAGGATGGCGTCATCGCCGAGTTTGACGTTACCGAGAGCATGTTGCGCTACTTCATAGAGAAGGTCTGCGGCAGGTTCCGCCTGTTCCGGCCCGAGGTGATGATTAGCGTGCCGGTGGGCGTTACGTCGGTGGAAAGCCGCGCGGTGCGCGATGCGGCCCTCCAGGCGGGCGGCAAGCAGGCGTACCTCATCCCCGAACCGCTGGCGGCGGCGCTGGGCGCGGGCCTGCCCACGGGAACGCCCACGGGCAACATGGTGGTGGACATCGGCGGGGGCACAACGGAAGCCGCCGTCGTCTCCATGAACGACATCGTGGTGTCCAACTCCGTGCGCGTGGGCGGCAACAAACTGGATGAGGCCATCGCCGCCTACATCCGCAAGAAGTACAATCTCCTCGTCGGCGATGCGACGGCCGAGGAGATCAAGATACAAATCGGCAGCGCGCTCCCGCTGAATGAGGAATTGGTGATGGAGGTGCGGGGGCGCGACCAGGTTGCCGGCCTGCCGCGCACCATCCAGATTAGTTCCGGCGAGATTACCGAGGCCATCGCCGAGCCGCTGGCAGCCATCGTCGGTGTGGTGAAGGGCGTGCTGGAGAAGACCCCGCCCGAACTGGCCGCCGACATCATTGACCGAGGCATGGTCATCGTGGGCGGCGGCGCGCTCCTGCGCCAGGTGGATGCGATGCTCACCCAGGCCACAGGCGTGCCCTGCTTCGTGGCCGATGAGCCGCAGTTGTGCGTGGCGCTCGGAACCGGCAAGGCCTTTGAAAGCGGCCACATCATGCGCCGCTTGACGTTGCAGGCGAAGACAAGCCCCTTCTAGTCGCCAGCGTTCCCTACAGCGTGAGGGCGATACCCACGCCTACCGCCAGGACGATAGCCTGCGCGAACAGCACCGGCCGCATCATCCGACCGAAGTCGGCGCGGAAATAGTCGCGCGTCAGGATGAGGCACAGGTGCACCGGCGACAGCATCAGGCCCGTCATTCCCCCCGCGTACATCAGCAGGACGTAGGGCAGGTGCAAACTGCCGCCGACGTACAACAGCGGGAGCACTACGGGCACGCTGATGCTGAACGCGGCGGTGGTAACGCCCGTGGCCAGCCCCACGATGAGCGGAATGACCGCGATCATCGCCAGCGAGGGCACTCCCGCCGAGGCCATCGTTGCCGAAATCTGCTCCACCACGCCGGTGCTCTCCATGACCTGCTTGAAGACCATGGCCCCCACCAGCACCAGCGCGATGTGCCAGTCCAGCCCCCTGCGCAGGACGCCGCGAATCTGCGCCCACGAGAACCGCGCCGCTACGCCCAGGATGATGAGCACCACCGGCAGCGTGATGAGCAGGTCCACATCCAGCGCCATCGTCGCAACGACGACCAAAAGCACCGGCCAGATGCTCCGCGCCAGGTTCCAGAGGCTTCGGCGGCGGTTGATATGGGGCACGTCGCTGTCGTTCTTGCGGAAGCGGGCCAACACGACGATCCACCCCCCAACCACGGCAGCCAGCGTGAGGGGCCACTGATTCCGGGTGAACACGCCCAGGGGAACGGCCAGAAGCGCCGAGCAGAGCACCAGCGCGGGGTACAAGGGCATGATGTACTCCCAGATGTGGCGGAACCAGTAGTTGGCGAAAGCCTTCTGATTGTTGTCCACCTGGAAGTGGCGCCCCACTTCGGCCACCATGGGGGCCGAGAACATGGCGCCGCCGGGCATGGGCAGCAGGCCGGCCAGCGCCGGGACCATGGCCAGCACCACCCGCGCGTCGGTGATGAGTTCCAGCAGCGATTGTACCATGGATTCCATGTAGCGGGAGGCCTTCAGCGCCTCGGTGAGGGTGAGGATGAGGATGACGATGACCACCAGGCGGAGGGTGTCGGCGCTGGATGCGGCGCTCCATGCGTCCAGCGCCAGGGCCACAGGCGCGCGCCCCATGAGCAGGCCCAGGGCCAACGCCCCCGCCAGGAGCGTCGCGCCCACGTCCGCGCGGCGGTTGAGCGCGACGATGACGGCGGCGAAGACAAGCAGCAGTTTCAGGAGGGCGATCATGGCGTTGTCGGCAATGCTCCTTGCGTGCGGAAGATTGGCCGTGGACGGCCACGCGTGAGTATAGGCGGAAGGGGCCGCCGCGTCAACATCGCAGGGTCGGCAGCGCCCCCGCAGACGCGTGGGGGTTGCGTCCACGAATAACACGAATGTGCACGAATGGAATTGAGATGGGGTGCGCCCGAGGGCGAGATTGTGATTCGGTTCCGTCTTGTGTTGGTCTGTCCCGCGCGCCGCGTCCCCGGTCTGTCATGCTGAGCCGAAGGCGAAGCCTCTCGGTTAACGAGATTCTTCGCGGCTTCGCCGCTCAGAATGACGGTAGATGCCAGCAGACTTTGAAGCCGACGCCAGACCCCCGATTCGGTTCCAAAGTCTGTTGGTGTTTGTCATTGCGAGGGCGCGCAGCGCCCGA
>JBBIHX010000103.1:0-10297 GCA_037446815.1 Caldilineae bacterium
CAGAAGATCACGGGGCAGAAGCGCCTGCTGGACGAGTGAGGCAGCAGCGGGGGCGCATCGCTTTGACACGCCCCCGCAACGCCGCTATAATTCCCGCGTTAGGCCAAGCAGAAGGAGGTGATGCGCCGGACAACGCCGAATGAGCAAGCATCGGGGAGAATAGCGCCTGGACTGGGCGAGGGCCGTTGCCGCGTACCGTGAGGGGCACCTTGCGGTTCCCCTGCGCGAATCAAGCCGTCGGCCAGTTGACGAGGACGGAGGTTCCTCACCGCGAGGTGAGGCTAACCGGCTGCGGCCGGGAAAATCGGAAGATCGGCGGAAGCCTCCGGGGGCGATCCCGCTCCCACATCTCCCCTCCGAAGCGAGCGCGCCTACAAATCCGCGCGGGCGACCGCCGGGCCAAAGGGGCGCGCAGGGATCGGGCCATCACACTCGGCCCGCGCCATCCGCATGGAGGGGCCTCGCGGCAGTCTCGCCGCGCGCGTCAAGCGCCCCCACATACGCCACCAGCGTTCAGCCGTCAGCCATTGGCCCGCAGGCGATGGCCGTGGCGGCGGCCCCTGTCCAGAGGCTACTGGCGAATGGCTGGTGGCGCAAGAAACTGACACGGAGGATAATCCATGTGCGGCATTGTAGGGTACGTGGGTCCCCGCGACGCCACGCAGATCATCATGGACGGCCTGCGCCGTCTGGAATACCGCGGCTACGACTCCGCGGGCATCGCCGTACTGCAGGATGGCCGCCTGGCCATCCGCCGCGACGCGGGCAAACTGGCGAACCTCGCGTCCATCCTAGAGCGAGACCCTGTCCAGGGACCTATGGGCATCGGACACACGCGCTGGGCCACCCACGGCAGGCCGAGCCAGCGCAACGCCCATCCGCATACCGACTGCACCGGCGAAATCGTCGTCATCCACAACGGCATCGTGGAGAACTTCCTGGCGCTCAAGGCCGAATTGCAGACCGAGGGCCACACGTTCCGCTCCGACACCGATACCGAGGTCATCGTCCACCTGGTGGAGAAGTACTACAAGGGCGACATCGTGGAGGCGGCGCGCGCGGCGTTCCGACGGCTTCGGGGAGCCCACGCCATCGTGGTGATGACTTCGCGCGAGCCCGACCGCATCGTGGCGACCCGCATCGGCAACGCGGGCGGCGTAACCGTGGGATTCGGCGATGGCGAGATGTTCGTCGCGTCGGACATCCCTGCGATTCTGGAACACACGCGGCGCATGGTCTTCCTGGAGGACCGCGAGATGGCCGTGGTTACGGCGTCCGGCGCGCAGTACTTCCGCCTGACGGGCGAGCCGGTGTCCAAGACGCCCCACACGGTGCCCTACGATCCGGTGGCGGCAGCCAAAGGCGAGTACAAGCACTTCATGCAGAAGGAAATCTACGAGCAGCCGCGCGCCGTTACCGACACCATTCGCGGGCGCGTGGACTTTGAGACGGGCGAGGTTACCCTAGAGGATGTAGGCATCAGCGACGACGAAGCGGTGAATCTTGACCGAGTGGTCATCGTCGCGTGTGGCACGTCGGCCTACGCGGGCCTGGTGGGCAAGTTCATGCTGGAATCGCTGGTCAGGCTTCCGGTAGAGGTGGACTACGGCTCGGAGTTCCGTTACCGCGACCCGCACATCAACTCGCGGACGCTGGTTGTAGCCATCACCCAGTCGGGCGAGACGGTGGACACCCTCGCGGCCATAGAGGAGGCGCGCCGCAAGGGGGCCAAAATCGTGAGCATCGTCAACGTCATGGGGAGCATGGCGGCGCGCATGTCCGACGGCGTCATCTACATGCAGGCCGGACCCGAAATCGGCGTCGCGTCCACCAAGGCGTTCACCACATCCCTGGTGGACTTGTATCTGCTGGGGATGTACCTGGGGCAGAAGCGCGGCATGTTGAACAAGGAGCGGTCGCTGACGCTGGCCCAGGACCTGGCGGAACTGCCCAACCTGATGGGCAGCGTGTTGGCGAACGGGCATGAGTACGAGATGCTGGCGCAACTGTACTACGAGAAGGGCGATTTCCTGTACCTGGGGCGCGGCATCAACTACCCCATCGCCCTGGAGGGCGCGCTGAAACTCAAGGAAATCTCCTACATCCATGCCGAGGGCTACCCCGCCGGCGAGATGAAGCACGGCCCCATCGCCCTGATTGACGATCACATGCCGGTCATGATTATTGCCATCCACGACCGCGTGTACGAGAAGATCATGGGCAACGTGGAGGAGGTCAAAGCGCGCAACGGCATCGTGCTGGCGCTGGGCACGGCGGGCGACACGCACCTGGCCGAGAAGGCCGACCATGTGCTCTACGTCCCGCCTTTGCCCGAACTCCTCTCGCCGGTGGTTACGGTGATCCCGCTGCAACTGTTCGCGTACCACATGGCGGTGCGGCGGGGGTGCGATGTGGACCAACCGCGCAACCTGGCCAAGAGCGTTACGGTGGAGTAGGCATCGGGTGCGACGCGCCTCAGAGCACGCTCCCTCGCCCCCTGGGAGAGGGCTGGGGTGAGGGCCACGCACCCTCGCCCTTCGGGAGAGGGCTGGGGTGAGGGCCACGCACCCTCGCCCTTCGGGAGAGGGCTGGGGTGAGGGGCGGGAGATTCTTCGCGGCTTCGCCGATCAGAATGACGGTAATGGTCCACCCGCAGCCCTTCCAGGTGCCCGGTCATGCTGACCCGAAGCCGAAGCTTCTCGGAGGATTGTAGCCGCGAATAGCGCGGATCCACGCGAAGAGGGCACGTGCGGCGCACCTCCGAGGCGCGTCGCACGTGGTCCCCCATCGCACTTTGACACCCAATCCGTTACAGAGTCGGTTCCGTCTTGTGTTGGTCTGCCCCGCGCACCGCCTCCCCGCTCTGTCATGCTGAGCCGAAGGCGAAGCATCTCGGTCAGCGAGATTCTTCGCGGCTTCGCCGCTCAGAATGACAGTAGATGCCAACAGACTTTGAAACCGACTCCCGTTACAGAGTCGGTTTCATCTTGTGTTGGTGAACCGTAGGCGCACTCTCCTCGTGTGTCATTGCGAGCGAAGCGAAGCAATCCCACGCCCCGGAGATTGCTTCGGGCACTGCGTGCCCTCGCAATGACAGCCACCAACAGACTTTGGAACCGACTCCCGTTACACGCCCATTCGCGCCGACGGGGGTTCGCGCATATAATGGGTCGTAACGGAGGGGAACATGTCTCGTGTCAACCGCGTGGTTCTCATCATCCTGGACAGCGTGGGCGCGGGGGCACTGCCCGACGCCGACCGCTACGGCGACGCCGGTAGCAACACGCTGGCCAACACAGCCCGCGCCGTGGGCGGGTTGCGCCTGCCCAACATGGGCCGCATGGGCCTGGGTCGCATCACCGACATCCTCGGCGTGCCGCCCGACCCGGCCCCCATCGGCGCATTCGGACGCATGGCCGAAGCGTCGGCGGGCAAGGATACGACCATCGGCCACTGGGAACTGATGGGCATCCACTCGCCCCGGCCCCTGCCCACGTATCCCAACGGCTTCCCGCCCGACCTGATGCGCCGCTTTGAGCAGGCCATCGGGCGCGAGACCCTGGGCAACTATCCGGCGTCGGGCACGGAGATCATCAAGGAGTTGGGCGAGGAGCACATGCGCACGGGCAAGCCCATTGTGTACACGTCGGCCGACAGCGTGTTCCAAATCGCGGCCCACGAGGATGTCATCCCGATTGAGGAGTTGTACGCCATGTGCCGAACGGCGCGCGCCCTGCTCACCGGCGAGCACAACGTGGGGCGGGTCATCGCGCGGCCTTTCGTGGGCGAACCCGGCCGTTTCACCCGCACCGAGCGGCGCAGGGACTTTTCGGCGCCGCCGCCCGCGCCGACGGTGCTGGATCACCTAACCCAGGCGGGCATTCCGGTCATCGCCGTGGGCAAGATAGAGGACATCTTCGCGGGGCAGGGCATCACCGAGGCCGTCCACACGAAGGACAACGCCGACGGCATGGATCAGACGCTGGGGTACATGGAGCGGGTGGAGCGCGGCCTCATCTTCGCGAACCTGGTGGACTTTGACATGGTGTACGGGCATCGCAACAACGCCGAGGGATACGCCCGCGCGCTGGAGGCAGTGGACGCGCGGCTGCCCGAGTTCCAGGCCCGGCTGCGGTCGGGCGACGTGCTCATCCTCACCGCCGACCACGGGTGCGACCCCACGACGCCGAGCACGGACCACTCGCGTGAGTACGTGCCGCTTCTCATCGTGGGGCCGCACGTTCGCGCCGGCGTTGACCTGGGCACGCGGGCGACGTTCGCCGATGTGGGCGCGACGATCGCGGATTGGTTCGGCGTGCGCGGGACGGGGTTCGGGACGAGTTTCGCCCGCCTGCTGGTGGAATAGGCCGGCGACGCGCGCAAAAGACCTCCGAGGACGCTCGCGCCCCGGAGGTCTCTGCTGATTGCTGATGGCTGATTGCTGTCTGCTGTCTGCTGTCCGCTGACCGCTCTAGAAGAATACTTTGGCCAGTTCGTACAGTTCCAGGTCTATTTTCTTGTTGGACGCGACGGCGTGCTCCAGTTCCACGGGCACGATCTTGTTGCCCTTGAGGGCGGCCATGTAGCCGAATCGCCCCTCGCGGATGAGGTCCACGGCGAAGACGCCCAGGCGCGTCGCCAGGACGCGGTCAAAGACGGACGGGCTTCCACCGCGCTGCAAGTGTCCCAGCACCACCGTGCGCGCCTCAAACCCGATGCGCTTCTCAATCTCCTTGGCGACGCGCTCGCCGAGGCTGCGCTTGTCCAGCCGCACATGGCCAAAGGCATCGCGCTCGCCCAGGTCCTCCGGCTCGGGCAGGTCAGTAATCTTGGCGCCCTCGGCCACGACGACGATGGCGAAGTTCTTGCCCGCGTCGCGGCGATTCTTCAGGTGCGCGCAGATGGCGTCCATGTTGGTGGGCGACTCGGGCACGGCGATGAAGTCGGCGCCACCGGCCAACCCGCCGACGACGGCCACCCACCCGGCATCGCGCCCCATGACCTCCACGACGATGACCCGATGATGGGCTGTGGCGGTGGTGTGTAGTTTGTCCAGCGCATCTGCGACGGTGGTCGTGGCCGTGTCAAAACCGATGCAGTAGTCGGTCTCGGCCACGTCGTTGTCCATGGTCTTGGGCACGCCCACCGCGGGCAGGCCCTTGGCGGCCAGCGCTGCCGCGACGCTGAGCGTGTCGTCGCCGCCGATGGCCACAAGGCCGTCCAACTGCATGGCCTTGAAGTTGGCGAAGACCCTCTCCATCATCTTGGGGTCTTTCAGCGGGTTGGTGCGGGATGTGCCCAAAATGGTGCCGCCGACGTGCAGGATGCCCGAAACGGACTTGGGCGTGAGCGGCTCGTAGATGCCCTCCACCATGCCCTGCCAGCCGTTGCGGATGCCCACGACTTCCCAACCGTACTGGAACGCGCGGCGCGCAACCGCGCGGATTGCCGCGTTGAGGCCCGGAACGTCGCCTCCTCCTGTCAAAACTCCGATTCGCATACGAATTCCTCCGAAATCATGCCCGCTCTGAACTGATGCTCCGCGGGCGTGTGCTCTCTTACTCTTCCGCGCCGCCCAGGTGGGCGCTGCGGAACTGCTTGGGCGCGTCCACGAAGGCGCCGCTCGGGGTGATGCGACCCGCCGACTTGAACAGGCGAATCTTCTCGCGGACGCGCTCCTTGACGCGCTCCCTGGCCACGCTCAACGCATGACGCGGGTCTACTGAGTCGGGGTACTTGGCTAACCCTTCCTTCAAGCCCTCGGTGAACGCTTCGTTCAGGTACGTCGCCACGTTGATCTTGGCGATGCCGTGCTGGATGGCCTCTTCTATGCTGGACTCGCGCACGCCCGATGAGCCGTGCAGCACCAACGGGATGCGGGTCTTCTCATAGACGGCCTTGATGCGGGCGATGTCCAGTTCGGCCTCCTGGCTGCGCATGGCGTGCACCGAGCCGCAGGCCACCGCCAGTGAGTCCGCGCCCGTCAGGCGGATGAACTCGGCGGCCTGGTCGGGGTCGGTCATCAGCGCTTCCACCTGCTCCTTGGTCAGGTGCTCGTCGGACTGCGCCACGCGGCCCAGTTCGGCCTCCACGGGAATGCCCACGATGTGGGCGATGTCGCAAATCTTCTTCGTGATGGCGACGTTCTCCTCAAACGGGAGTTTGGAGCCATCAAACATGAGCGACGTGAACCCGGCGTGGAGGCAGCGCACGTTCTGCTCGTAGTCGGTGCCGTGATCCAGGTGCAGCACCACCGGCACGTCCACCTGGCTGGCGGCGATCTTCACCAGGCCGGCGGCGTAGGCCAGCCCCGCGTAGCGGATGGCCCCCTGGCTCACCTGCAGGATGACGGGCGCGCGCTCCTCTTGCGCGGCCTCCACGATGGCCTGGACCTGCTCCATGCAGTTCGCGTTGAATGCGCCGACGGCGAAATGGTCTTGCACTGCGCGCTTCAACAATTCTTTGCTCGTTACCAATGGCATGGCTATCCTCTCCTCATAAAGCGATCGGTGCGCGGTTTGCTAGCCCGCGCTTGGGATTCAGGGCCTTGTCCGGCGGAACCGCAGCACCCAGCGGTGGTGCGAGGGGCCTTCAACATCCGGGCACGGCTCGTCCGTGGCCCGAAGCCCCCGCACCACCTCGCTCCCTTCGGTTCCCACCGTTACGGCATACTCTACGCCGCTGTCCATGGCGAAATCGGCATAGCCCGGGTCCACCTCCGGCTTGAGGCCGGTGTAGAACGCATCGGAGCCGCCGCTCCACGTAACCTCAATGCGGACCCCCGGCACGCCGCGCTCGTCCTCATCCAGCACAAACACGGCGATGAGGTCGGGGCCCGCGCCTGCTGCGCACGTGTACTCCTTCGCCATCAGGCGGAACACCTGCGCGCTCGGCCTCTCCGTTGGCGTCGCAGTTGGCTCCGGCGACGGCGTGGGCGTCGGCGTGGGCTGCGGCGTGGGCGTCGGCGTTGGCAACGGCGTGGGCGACGGCGTTGGCGTTGGGGCCGGCGTGGCGATGTACACGAGAAGCCGCGCCGTGATTCCCCCAAGGCGCTCGGCCAGCCGCGCCATGGCCCGTATGTGCTGAAGGCTCGCGCCCTCGTCCAGGCGAGTCTCGGCCACCTGCGCCACGAATCCGCCTGGGTCATCTATCCCCAGCAGGTTCAGTCGCGCCCGTGCCGCGTCCAAATCGCCCGTCAGCGCGTACCCGTCGGCGACCAAATCGGCCCACAGCGCTTTGCGCTCGGGCATCAGATCCGAAGGGTCGGTCTCGGTGTACTGCACGGGCCACACGACCCACGCCATGAGCAGCCCTGCTGCCAGCCCAAGGACAAGGCCCAGCGTGGCCCACAATCCGACCCTTGCGCGCCGCGGCGCCTGCACCGATACGGGCCTCATGGCTGTTTCAGCGCCTCCGTAAGTTTCAGCACGCGCAGGGCGCCGCGGGCATCGCCTCGCGCTTCCAGCGCCGCAACGGCCTGGGTCAGCGTCTGCTCTGCTTGCGGGCCCAGGAGGGCGACGGCGGCGCGGGCCTGGGCCAGGTCGCCGGTCAACTCCCACTGCTCGCTGACCATCTGCACGTATAGGACCTTGTGCTCAGCGCGGAGGTCCGGCAGGTCTGTGTCGTAGTACTGCACCGGCCACAGGACCCAGCCGATGACCCCGCCGAGGGCCAGCCCGATGACCAGCCCGACGAGGGCGGCCAGAACCCGCTTCAGTGCCACAGGCATGGGAATCGTTCCCTCCGTTGGGCGCGCCGCAGGCCCAAAAAGAGCGGGGGACTCTCCCCCGCTGCCACGGTGCGCGTCCGACGCCGCTTGTCAAACCTCGCGCGACTCTGCTATAATAGTCCCGTCTGGTGCCGAAGGTGGGAGTCGAACCCACATGAGGAGTGACCCTCAACGGTTTTTGAGACCGCCGCGTCTGCCATTCCGCCACTTCGGCGCGGGGCAGGTGAACCTGCCGGATTTGCCCGAAGTATAGCGCATCGGAGAACTTTCGTCAAGTTGCTGAGCGGAGGAGTCGGTTCCAAAGTCTGTTGGTATCTACTGTCATTCTGAGCGGCGAAGCCGCGAAGAATCTCGCTGACCGAGATGCTTCGCCTTCGGCTCAGCATGACAGAGCGGGGAGGCGGTGCGCTGTACAGACCAACACAAGATGAAACCGACTCGGCGGAGGGGATTCGGTTCAGCATGACACGTAGCAGGGCGGGGCGGCACGGGGCGCGTTAGGAGGTAGAGATGAGGACCTTCACAGCGGTTGTTGAGAAGTGTCCCGATACGGGTCTGTATGTCGGCTATGTGCCGGGCTTTCCGGGTGCACACACACAAGCGGCAACGCTTGACGAACTGCAAAGAAACTTGCAGGAAGTCATAGAGATGCTGCTTGAGGACGGTGAGCCATCCCTTGAAGCCGAGTTCGTTGGCACCCAGACGGTGGTGATTGGCGGATGATGGCGAAATATCCCGTCCTCAAGCCGCGAGAAGTGGCAGCGATCTTGAGTCGGTTTCATCTTATGTTGGTGAACCGTAGGCGCACTCTCTTCGTGTGTCATTGCGAGCGAAGCGAAGCAATCCCACGCGCTGGGGATTGCTTCGGGCACTGCGTGCCCTCGCAATGACAAATACCAACAGACGTTGGAACCGAATCGCGATCTTGGAGAACCTCGGCTTTGTGGAGGTGCGGCGGAGAGGCTCCCATAGGCAATACCGGCATCCGGATGGACGGTGTACAACGGTGCCTTTTCACACGGGGCGAGATATTTCGCCGATTCTGCTGCGGCAGATAGCCAAGGACATTGGCCTCACCGTAGAAGAGTTGCTGAAGCACAGATGATGGGCTAGTTATCCCATCGGGAGCGCATCTTACGCGTGCCTCCGCCGACGTTCCCTTGCCCGGCGCAGGGCCGGGGCGGGGGCGGCCCTTGCAGTTTGGAGCACTATGGACGAGCAACGGCTCATCGCGCAGGCTCAACGGGGAGACCTGCACGCCTTCAATCAACTGGTGCTCGCGTACCAGTCCACGCTATATAACGTCGCCTACCGCATCCTGGGCGATGCGGATGCGGCTGCCGACGCCACGCAGGATGCCTTCGTATCGGCCTACAAGGCCATTGCCCGCTTCCGCGGTGGGTCGTTTAAGGCCTGGCTTCTGCGCATCGTTACCAACGCCTGCTACGACCAACTGCGGGTGAGACAGCGCCGCCCGACCGACTCGCTGGATGATATGCTTGTTGAGCCGGAGCACGACGCCAACCTTCGGGATGATTCCGAGAGCCCGGAGGAGTTCGTGCTTCGGCAGGAATTGGGGGCGGCCATCCAGCGGGGGTTGAGCACCTTGCCCCCCGACCAGCGAATCACCCTCGTGCTTTCCGACATTGAGGGATTGAGTTACGACGAGATCGCCGAAGTAACCCATGTGTCGCTCGGCACGGTCAAGTCCCGGCTCAGTCGCGCGCGCTCCAAATTGCGCGACTACCTGCTCCACAACGGGGAACTTTTGCCCGCCGCCTATCGTCTTCAAGGCGGTATAGGCTAGAGGAGCCGGTTCATGGCATTCTGGAACAGGGATAAGCACAGGAGAATCAAAGACAATCTGTCGGCGTACCTGGACGGTCGGCTGAACCCGACCCAGGCCGCCGAGGTTGAGGCGCATCTGGCGTCTTGCGCCGAATGCGCGTGGGAGAAGCAGACGCTGGAGCAGACGCGGCATTTGCTGCACTTGACGCCACGGGCGGCCGTTCCGCGCTCGTTTGTCCTCAGCGCGGCGCAGGTGGAGGCGCCGGCCCGTAAGGGCGCGTTCGCCCCTGCGCCGCTGATGGCGCTGCGCACGGCGACGGCGGCTGTAGGCATCCTGCTGGCGGTCGTCCTGGCCGGAGACCTGTGGCTGCGTCCTCTTGCGCCCGCGTCCGCGCCGATGGTGAGCGCGCCGCCGTCTCCCGCGGGCGAGATGTACTCGTTCGGCGCGACGCCCGAGCCGACGCTTACCGAAGAGCCGGCGATGAAACTGGCGGCCCAGCCGCAGCCCGAGACGCCCGCGCCCGAGCCGCTGGTGGATGGCACGGCGGCAGCGGCCCTGCCCCCGGAAGGTGGCCGCGGGGGCGGCGCGCCTGAGGCCACGCCGGAGGCCCCTCCAGAGGTGGCTGCCCGGGATATGTCGGTGCACGAGCGTGGCGAGGCCCGCGCGCCCTTCTGGGGCGAGGTGTGGGTATGGCGCGCGGCGGAAGGGGCGCTCGGGGCCATGTTCGTCGCACTTCTCATTATCACCGTAACCGGTTGGCGGCGCGTGTCCCGCATGGG
>JBBIHX010000104.1:0-10189 GCA_037446815.1 Caldilineae bacterium
CGCCCGTCGGGACAGCGCGGGGGTGAGGGCGGCGCTCCCTCGCCCGTCGGGACAGGGCGGGGGTGAGGGCGGCGCTCCCTCGCCCGCCGGGTGAGGGCGGGGGTGAGGGCGGCGCTCTCCCTCGCCCGCCGGGAGAGGGCCGGGGTGAGGGGCGAGATTCCTCACTGCTCCGCGGCTCAGAATGACAGTGTCCGGGGACTCCTTCGGGCGCCCCGCCCCTCGCCATGACGATCGCCAACGGATTTCGGAACGAATGGACACCCCGAGTCGGTTCCAAAGTTTGTTGGTGGCTGTCATTGCGAGGGCACGCAGTGCCCGAAGCAATCTCCGGGGCGTGGGATTGCTTCGCTTCGCTCGCAATGACACACGAGGAGAGTGCGCCTACGGTTCACCAACACAAGATGAAACCGACTCAGTGCTGGCCCCCTCTTGCGTTTCCACCCATCCTTGTGCATAATACGCCCACGATGGACATCCCACAGCGCAGGCAAGCCCCGCCGCTTGCCTGGGAAAGGAGCATCCGCCATGCATCCTCTTGTCCAACTGGCCAGACAGGCGATCACGGCCTACGTCCGAGATCGCAAGCGAATTCCTCCGCCTCCGCCACACGAGTTGACGCCGGAAATGAAGGAACAGGCTGGCGTCTTCGTTTCCATCCACACCAAAGACGGCGCGCTGCGCGGCTGTATCGGCACCTTCCATCCCACCCAGCCCAACGTCGCCGAGGAAATCATCAGCAACGCCATCTCCGCCGCAACCCGCGACCCGCGCTTCTATCCCATTGAGCCGTCCGAACTGGACGACCTGGACATCTCCGTGGACGTGCTCACCGAACCTGAACCCGTGAACAGCATCAAGGAACTGGACGCGAAGAAATACGGCGTCATCGTGGAGAGCGGCTGGCGCAAGGGGCTGCTCCTGCCCGACCTGGAGGGCGTGGACACGCCCGAACAGCAAATTGACATCTGTCGGCGCAAGGCCGGCATCGGCCCGAAGGAGCCGGTCAAACTGTACCGATTCCAGGTCAGGCGCTACCACTGATTGGAGCGCAGGCGATACCGCCGCAGTCCGCCTAACGTCGCCGAATGCGGAACATCAGCAGCGCGCCCGCTAGTGCGCTGACCGACGACACCACGAACAGCACGGCGTAGCCCATGTACGCGCCCGGGCGCACCGCATTCAGGCCGTCAATCAGCGGCCCGCCCAGGCGGCTCACCGATGCGGAGCCCGCGGTGGCGATGTTCGTCAGGCCCATGTACAACCCGGCTTTCTCTACCGGAATCAGGTCGGTCGCCAGCGCCCAGTTTACGCTCACGAAAATGCCCGTCGCGATCCCGATGATGGCCCCGACCCCGTACAGCGACGGGATATTGTTCACAAACAACAGCAGGAATATGCCGAGAGCGGCCAGAAGGCCCGCGCCGATATTCAGCATTCGGCGGCCCACTCGGTCCGACAGCCACCCGGCGGGAAACACCAGCGCCGTCAGCGCCACGCCGATGGTCGCCATGAGGTTGCCCGTAACCTCCGGCGCATTCGGCACGGCCAGGCGGTCGCGGATGAAGTACTGGGCAAACGTCTGCACCGCGTAGATGCCCAACAAAATCAGAAAGCGCGAGGCGATGAGCCAGGCGTAGTCGGGATACTCGCGGATGGCCGCCACGACCCGAGCACGCCACGAGGCCCGTCCCGACGAGGCCGGGTTCCCGGCCGGGGTCGGGACAGCGGCCACGTCCGAGGCCTCGGGCGTGCCCAACACCGTCGTGAGGGCGCAGGCCGCCAAAATCGCGCCGATGATCGCGAAGGCCAGCGCGGGGTTATCCTGTCCCATCAGGTTCCCCGCGACCAGCGACGCGACGATGAGGCCGGCCATGTCAAACAGGTTCTTGTAGCCCGAGGCCAGGCCGCGCCGTTCGGGAGGCACCAGGTCGGGAATCAACCCCTGGGCCGGGCCGTGGGCCATATTGGAGACCGATTGGAGCAATAGGTAGGTGATCAGCAGGATCCAGAACCCGCCGGCCGCGTTCATGCCGGCCAGCACCAGCAGCGTGGCCACCGTTCCCGCCACCATCCAGGGGCGACGCCGCCCCCAGCGCGAACGCGTCCGGTCGCTCCAGGCCCCCGACAAGGGCTGGATGATCATGGCCAAGATGAGGCCGGCGAAGGTCATCCCGCCAAGATACGTGTTTTTCAGCGCATCGGGGACAAACCGCAACAGAAGCGCAGGCAGGATGATAGGATGCAAGGCATTCCACATGAAGGCGAGACCAAACCAGTACACGTTCATGATGACGTAGTGCCGAGCCTTGAGCATCGCGCCCTCCTTGACGACAGAGTTGGAGCCGACGGCATAATACCACGAGTGCCGCCTGCGAATCAAGTGCCGCGCTACCCCCGCACCTGGCGCATCGCGGGAGGAATCGCCTGGTCGGCGCTGGCCCGGCGACACCGCTCTTTCGTGCGGGACGCGCGTCGCGCCGTGGCCGCCCTGCGCCCGCCGCCCGAGGTGCTAGGGGGCGAGCATGTGCCCCCCACAGGCCCCTGCCTGGTCGCCTGCAACCACTACAGCAGGCCAGGGTTCCAGGCGTGGTGGCTGGCCTTCGCCATCACCGCCGCCGTGGCCGACCGCCGCGCCCGACCCGAACAGGCGAACTTTGCCTGGGTCATGACCGCGGCGTGGCGATTTGAGCGAAGCCGGTGGCGGCATCGGGTGCTCACGCCCACCAGCCGCTGGGTCTTCGCCCAAATCGCCCGCGCCTACGGGTTCGTAACCATGCCGCCCATGCCGCCCGCGCCCGATGAGATGCAGGAGCGCGCCGTCGCCGTCCTGCGCACGCTGCGCCTCGCCCGGCAGTTGGCGCGAAGCGGCGGCATCCTAGGCCTGGCGCCAGAAGGGCGCGACGTGCCGGTGGGCCTGGCAGAGCCGCCGCCTGGAGCGGGCGCGTTCATTGCCCTGCTCGTAGAAATCGGCATGCCCGTGCTGCCCGCGGCGGTGAGCGAGGTCGGCGGCCGACTGCGCGTCGCCTTTGGCCCCCCGTTCACGCCCACCATCCCCGGCGACCGCGCTGCGCGCGACGGCGCCGTCGCCGCGCAGGTCATGGACGCCATCGCCCGCCTACTCCCCGAAACGCCCCGGCAGCAGTAGGGGCAGGTCTGAGACCTGCCCCGAGACCCGCCCTCCCCGAGACCCGCCCCTTCAGCCCCGTCTCAATCGCACCCCCTCCGAATGATTCGGTTCCAAAGTCTGTTGGTACTTGTCATTGCGAGGGCGCGGAGCGCCCGAAGCAATCTCTGGGGCGTGAGGTTGCTTCGCTTCGCTCACAACGACATACGGGGAGAGTGTCCATGCGTTTCACCAACACAAGATGGAACGAGTCCGCACCCCCTCCGAATTGACAGGTAGCCTGGCGGGTGTACAATGTGTTAGCCCTACGCACCGCTGAGCGCCGCTACGTCCATCATCCTCAGCAAGGCCAGGACGAGCCTGGTAGGAGCACCGTCTAACCCATCCGAGGAGGTACAACTATGAGCACCAAACCGATCTTTGTACGGGCCATCAGCGGCTTGCTGGCGATTGTCCTCATCACGTCACTGGCCGCTTGCGGAGGAGGCGCGAAGTCCACGCCCAGGCCCACCGACACGCCGGTTCCCACGCCAACGCCCGTGCCCACCGACACGCCCGTTCCCCCCACTCCGGAGGAAACGGCCGTCGCCGACGAACTGGACTCGCTCATCAGCCACCTGGCGCTCCTTGCGCCCGTCCACGTCGTCAGCGTCCTGACCCAGACGGAGGGCGACAACGCACCAAAGGTTACCAAGACCGAGGCCGATATTGACGCCGCGGGCAATCAGCGCATCCGCCTGTACGACGGCGACACCATGACCGCCGAGATTTTATTCGTGGACAAGCAGATGTACATGGGCACCGGCGAGAACCAGTACGTGGCCTTGGGCCCCCAGGACGACCCATGGATCGCCCTGACCATCTACGGCGGCGCGTTCCTGCTCATGTTCAACAACCTGCAGGAAGCCGAGTTCGTCGGCAGGGAACAGGCCAATGGGTTCAGCACGAACAAGTACCGGGTCCAGATTGACCTGAGCCAGTTCGGGCTTTCCGGACTCATAGCCGGGCAGCAGGGCGCTGTCCTGGACTACGAAGGCTTCGCCTGGGTGGAGATGAACGCCAAGGCGCTGGTCAAAGCCCAGGTGCTCTACCGAGCCAAGTCCACGACGGACGAGAAAGTTACAGAGATACGCACCGAGTTTGACGCGGTGAAGGCGGACGTAGCCCCCATTGAGACGCCCACCAACGTCATCGGGCAGTAGCCCAAGACGCGATCAGGCACCAGGCCGAAGCCCTGCGGGCTTTCACCAGCCCGACAGGGCTTCGGCGTTTCTCGCGCCGGGGATCAGCCGGCCATGCCCCTGCGGTATATTGCCCCCAACTGCCGCGCACACCAATCCCAGCGCGGCTCCACGGGCCACCGCGCCCGGAATTCGCGCAGCGCGGACAGGTCCAGGTCGGCGGCCACGAGCGCACCCGCGTCGCAGGACTCCGCGCGCGCCAGCACCCCATCCCCGCCGACCAGTTCCACTGGCCCGACGACCGACGACTGCCCGCGGAACGGCATCCCTAACACATCGCCCACCATCATCGCGTGGACGCCGTAGCATGGCGACTCCTGCACCCGACTCCACACGCCCCGCAGTTGGTAGTACCAATTGTACTCCGCGTTGATGTCCGCCGACGGGTTCAGCAGCACCTCCGCCCCGAGCAGGTAGGCGATGCGCGCCGTCTCCGGATACGTGTAGTCCATGCACACCGGCATCGCCAACCTGCCCACGGGCGTGTCGTACACCTGGATGAATCCGCCGCGGGTCAGGCCCATGTGAAACTCCTGGCCGTAGAAATGCGCTTTGGGCTGGTGGCCCATCTCAAACCCATCCGGGCCGAAAAGGTACGCGGTGTTCCGATGGGTGCCGTCGCTCCCTGCGGCAATGGCGCTGCCCGCAACGATGTGCACGCGGAACCGCCGGGATAGGTTCTGGAACACGAACCGGTACACCCGCGTAGCCGTGGGCGCGAGCAGGCGCGTAATCACGGCCAACATACCCGCGTCATCCGCCCCGGAACCGGCCCGCGCCGCCTGGGCCTCAATGCCGGGCACCAGCCCCAGCAGCGGCACAAACCCCACCAGTTCGGGGAATACGACCAACTGCGCGCCGGCCTCCACCGCCCGCAGCGTCCATCCATGGCACTCCCGCGCGTAGTCGGCGGGCGAGCGGAACAGGCGCGCCGGGAACTGCACCGCGGCCACGCGCACGCGCTCTTTCACGTCGTCCGGCGGCATCGCCTGCGGGTACGAGGCGCGCGCCAGCCAATCGTGCGCGGCGCCGAGCCGGCCTCGCCACCGAATCGCCAGCCGCGCCGCATAGAGCATCGCCGTGTCTGTCGCCCTCATGTCTGCGACTCCTTGCGGTACAGCGACAGCAACTGTCGGCGATACAGGGGGAGATTCATCTCCGCGAGGATGTTGTACTTCTGCACAAGGGCCGCCCGCGCGCCAAAGTCCAACCTTGCCACCACCACCGCCTCGGCCTCGGCGCTGGCGGCGCGGGCGAGGATGCCCATGCCGTCGGGCGTCATCTCCACCGGTGCCAGCACGCACGAGCGCCCCACGAGGCCCGCCCCCACCGGATACGCCTCAATGCCGAAGGTCTGATTCGCCTGCACGGCCCGCCACAACCGCGCCAGCCATGCGCCCTCCGACGCGCCACGGAGCGCGCCCACGTGAATCAGCACATCGGCGCCCAGCAACGTCAGCGCGCGGCTCACCTCCGGCACCAGCACATCCGCGCCCACCAGCAGGCCTACCGCTCCCGCCGGCGAGTCAAACACGCGCAGTTCCTCGCCCGGGGTGTACATGAGCGCGCGGTCTTCGCGGCTCATGTGGACTTGGCGCTGGACCCCCACCAGGCGGCCGTCGTCGGCGAACACGTGCAGGCATGGGAACACACGCCCTTCGCCGTCGCGCTGGGGGCCAACGTCGGCCACAAGCCACAGGCCAAATCGGGCCGCCAGTTCGCCCGCGCGCGCCAGCGGCCCGTCCCAGACCTCATCCCACCCAGGGCTGCCCGACAGGACGGCCAGGCGCACCCCTCGGCCCGCAAGGCCTGCCAGCAATGTCGCCCAGTACGCCGCCCATGCCCCGTCCGACGCGAACGTGAACTGCCGCCCTTGCAGCGCAGCGACGACAACACGGCGCTCCGAAGCCACTCGCCTACTCCGACGCCGCAGCCGTTGCCTCGGCCCGCTCGCGCATCACGCCCCGCAGCCGCTCGGCATCCTGGCGAATGTGCCGCGCCACGCCCAGGAACAGCGCCGCGCACACCAGCCACGTGCTCACGCAGATGGACAGAATCGCCGTGCCCAGCGAATACCGCACGGCGATGTAGCCCGCCAGCGCGGGAGCAATCGCCGATCCGATATTCTCAATGAAACTCAGCGTCGCCTGGGCCGTACTGCGGACTTCGGGCTCGGCCACGTCGTGGATGGTGGCCTGCACGTTCGGCGCGGCGATGGACATCGTCAGCCCCGTCAGGCACATGAAGACCATGAACGGAAGCAGTTGCCCCGACGGTATGCTCAACGTGATGGTCAGCAGGATCGCGCCCAGGAGCACGCCCGTGGCCCCCGTGAGCGCGCGGCCCCGATAGTCCCGCTTGAAGAAGAAATCGCCGATGGTGCCGCCCACGAAGTACCCCGCCGACAGCGCCAGAATCGCGATCATCATGATGCTGGTCGTTTGGCCAGTGCTGAACCCCCGCTCCGTCTCCAGGAAGCGGAAGAACCAGAACGTGATGACCTGCCACGGGAACACGCCGAAGAACCCCTGCGCAAACAGGAAGAGCAGAGACTTGCGGCGGAACAATCCCAGGGCTACTTTGCGGTCAAAGTGGAAGGTTGGGATATCCTCCAATCGCGCCATCTCCGGCTCGGCCTTGCCCCTGCGAGGTTCTTTCAGGCCGAAGAACAGCACAACGGCGAGGAGAATCCCCAGGCTGCCTGTGAGGATAAACACCTTGCGCCAGCCCAGGGTATCCCGCAACATGCTGGCCAGAATCATCCCCAGCATGTAGCCCAGGGGCATGGCCGTCTCCAACAACCCGTACACCTTGCCGCGGATATTCGGCCCAAAGTAGTCCGCGAGCAGGCTATAGACGCCTGGGTAACTGGAGTCGTCAATGCCCGTGGACGAGCGCGTGATGAGGAAGGTGGTGTAGTTGGGAGCAATGGCATTGAGCCACGTGGTAGAGCCCCAGATGAACGATGCCAGCGCGATGAGTTTGGCGCGGGCGTATCGGTCGTACAGGTAGCCCCAGACGGGGTACATAATCGCCGCTACAAGGATGGCAAAACTGGAAACCAACCCCATCTGCGCCTCATTGATACGGAACTCCTCCATGATGGGCGTGGTCAGCGGGCCGATGAGCAAGCGGTCAGCCTGGTGAAGCAGCATGAAAAAGAAGAACATCAAGACGACAAACCACCGGTACCTGGATTTCATTCCACTCCTCCCCAAAGCAAGTGTAGGTTACCGCATGGATGTCCGTTGGGATTCGGTTCCAAAGTTTGTTGGTGGCTGTCATTGCGAGGGCGCGGAGCGCCCGAAGCAATCTCCGGAGCGTGGGATTGCTTCGCTTCGCTCGCAATGACACACGGGTAGTGTGCGCCTGTGGTTCACCAACACAAGATGAAACCGAATCTCCGTTGGCGCGGCGCGCTTACGATGTCTGTGCGGGCTTCTCACCTCCTTCCGACGGGTGGTGATGCCGCTGGTCGGCCCCCTTGACCTCTCGCAACAGTTCCACGGCATGGGGGAGCGCGGGCAGGATGGTTTCCAGATTCTCCTTCACGGCCTTGGGGCTGCCGGGGAGATTCACGATGAGCGTGCGCCTCCGGATTCCCGCCACCGCGCGCGACAGCATGGCATGGGGCGTTACGCGCAGGCTCGCGGCGCGCATGGCCTCCGCCAGCCCAGGGGCCTCCCGCTCCATGACGGCCCGCGTGGCTTCGGGCGTTACATCGCGCGGCGCGAAGCCGGTGCCGCCCGTGGTCAGGATCAGTTCCAGGTCATCTTCGTCGCACCAGCGGCGCAAAATCGCGGCGATCTGCTCCTGCTCGTCCGGTACCACCGCTGTCTCCGCCACATCGCCGCCCAGCGCCGAGCGGACAATGTCGGCGATGACCGGCCCCGCGCGGTCTTCGTACTCGCCGCGTGAGGCGCGGTCGCTGATGGTTAGGATTCCGACGCGCATGTGCCCCTCCGAATCGTTGGTCTCGCGGGCGCTGCTACTTCTTCAGGAACTGCCGCCACTCGCCGTGAAAGCCGTCTTCGCTCACGCCATAGTAGTAGTGGATGCGGCCCGTGCGGTCGCGCTGCACCAGGTTGTACCGGCGGCGGCTGCCGCTGCCGTACACCTTCCACAGGCCGATGTCGCCCTGCCACGTGATCTTGTCGCCGGCCACGGGCGCCTCTTCATGCTGCATAATCGCCGACCGCCACAGCCTGCGCGCCGACTTTCGCGTTACGTTGGTAACCACGTTGCCGTTCCGCAAATCCATCAGCGAATGATACATCGTGCCCTTGCGCTCTTCGGACTCCACGATCTCCACGCCGGTGCGGGGCGGCGCAATGCGGAACAGCGGCTCCTCCTCCTCGGCAGCGGGCGGCTCTGCCACCGCCTCTGCTTCCGCGGGCGGCGGCGCTTTCTCTTCCAGCGCCCGCTTCACCAACTGGATGATCTCGTCGCGCAGCGCCAGGCTCGTCTCCGACTCGTGCCGCACGTAAATCTGCGTGCCCTCCACCGAGTACGGAATGTCCGTGCCGCGCGGAACGCTCACGCGGACGATCTTCTTGCCCTGCGACTCCAGCGTGTCTATCGTTACGTCAACCGGCGGAGCAACCTTGCGCTGAATCTCCGCCTTGACCAGGGAAGCCACCTCTTCGGGCCTGTCCACCCCCACCGGCGGCGTCTTCGCGTTGGGGCTGACGCCGATGAAAACCGTGCCGCCGTTGGTGTTCGCGAAGGCCACCACATCGCACACAACCGCGTGGAGCCTGCCTCCCTTGCGCGCTGCCGACTCAAAGAAGGACTGCACGATATTCGGCCCTTCCTGCCTGGCTGCCATCACATGGTCAAAAGGCTGCTTCGCAGGGCGGTACGGGCGGGTACGGGCAAAATCATCGCCCAGGAATAACTCCTTAATCGCCGCGAACGTCGTCTCGGGCAGGAGCAGCTCCGTGATGCGGTCGCCCACGCCCAGCAGCCGCTTGTCCTTGGGGTCGGCGGTCAGGCGGTGCGCGTCGGATCCCTGGATGCAGTGCATTCGGCGCGGGTATTCGGGCTTGGAGCCGCTGTAGAACGACGCCGTGCTGCGGCGCTTGCCGCTCTCCAAATCCGTTACTTCCAGCGCGTGCAGGTTGGGGTCTTGCGTGTACGCGATCTTCGTCTGCCCGCCGAAATCAAACCCCTGCATCGCCACGCCGTGGCTGGAATTGGCGTGGGCCGCGATGACCAGCGCGCCCGCCTGCGCCATCTCGCGATAGGCGGTCAGCACGTCCGTGGTAGCGCCCACCTCGGTACTGCCGTCGTCCAGTTTGTCCGCCGGAACGTTCAGGCGAAGCAGGAGATGCTCAATCTCCCGAACCGTGGCATCCTCGGGGAAAATGGCCAGGATATGAAAGCCCAGCGTGGCGGTGAATTCCACGCCGGGCAGCACCAGAATCTTGCCCAGAAGCCGCCGATACTCCTCCAATCGCGCCTTTTCGTCCGGCTGCAAGCGATTCAGCCGCTCCAGGAGTTCCAGGCTCTCAATCTCCTGGCGCATCGCCGCGTAGCCTCGCACAGTATTGTGATCCGTAAAGGCGATGATGTCCAAGCCGCGTTCCTCGGCGCGGCGCAGGATGTCCAGATAACCCACATTCGGCTCTTGATAGTCGGCCGAAGCGGGCGTGTGTACGTGCAGGTCGGCCTTCTTCCATTCTAACTGCATACTACCGGTCTTCTTAGTACCTCTCATACATTCTCTCAACTCGCAATGTGCAAGCCATATCGCCGGCAGAACCGGCCGACTTTACGGCTTGTCCAGGTTATTGTACCATAGAATGTGCACATTATCAAAGAA
>JBBIHX010000105.1:0-10136 GCA_037446815.1 Caldilineae bacterium
GCGTGCGCCGCGGCGTCGGGGTCGGGGTCGGCGTCGGCTCAGGCGTGTCTGGGGGCGTCGGCGTCGGTGTATGCGTCGGCGTCGCCGTGGCGGTGGCCGTCGGCGTCCGCGTCGGCGTGGCCGTCGGTTCGGGCGTATCGGTTGGCAGCGGCGTATGGGTCGGCGTGGGCGTGGCGCTGGCCGTCGGCGTATGCGTCGGGGTCTCTGTCGGCGTGGCTGTAGGCGTGCGTGTCGGGGTGGCCGTTTCCGTCGGCGTTGGTGTCGGCGTATCGGTCGGCGCGGGCGTGAAGGTCGGCGTAGGCGTCCGCGTCGCCGTGGGCGTGAACGTCCGCGTGGCCGTCGGCGTCGCCGTGGCCGTGGGCGTCGGCGTCGGGGTGGGCATGGTGTACTTCAACACCAGCCGCGGGCGCACATCGGTTACCGAATGGTTCGCCGACGCGAACTGGTACTCCACCGACACATTGCCCGCGCCTTTCAGGACGAACCCCTTGTTCGCCGACGGATCCTGCAGCCACTCCTGCACGGTCTGGGTAACGTTGAACGTGTACCACGTGCCCGCGTCGCTCAACGTGCGGGAATCCAACGGGGTCCCCATCCGGTCGTCCGGGATGCCGTTGGCCCCCGGCGCTGCCCATGGGAGTTGGTTGGTCGCGCGCAGCCAGGTAGCCGCATCATCGCTCCAGTCTTTGTTGACCTTGTACAGCGTAACCGTCAGCGGATTCGGGTTGCTTCGGTTCTCCACGAACAGTTCCAGCGAGGCCGACTCCAACCGCGCGCCGGGCGGCAGCTCCACGGCGTGGAAGGTAATGAGCGAGGCGCGCACATCGCCCTGGCGCACGGCGAGGCGACTGCCCGTGCCGTTGGTCTTGTTCTCGTCCCAGGCGTCAATAAGGGTGTCCTCGGTTCCGACATATCCATTCATACCTTGCTGCAAAACTTTAACGGCCTGGTTGGGCGCTAGCGTCGGCGTGGGCGGCGGAGGCTGCGGCGCGCCCGGCGGCGTCGCGGTGGGCTGCGCCGTCGGCGTGCGCGTCGGCCACGGGGTCGGCGTCGGCGCGAAGCCGCTCCACGACCCGGCCACGTCCAGGAAGTGAATCGTCTCGTCCCCGTCGCCGTTGTTCCAGATGCGCAAATCGGCCATGCCTTCCAACTGGTCGTTGAAATAGGCATCGCTGACGATCCAATCCTTCTGTACCCACATGTTGGTGTTGCGCTTCTGGATTTCCAGCGTCTTGACGTTGCCCTGCCCATCTGGGTACTGGAGCGAGAGTTTGTCCGTGCCCTTGTCCAGATACACGAGGCTAATCTTGTACGAGAGCCCGCCCTGCGGGGGCAGGTTGGCGAAAGGCCAGCCGTTGTCAATGTCAAACGTCATGTAGTTGTTGCCGCTGGCCGCATCGGTGCGCCGAGCCGTGTACGACGGCGACGTCTGGCGCAGCATGTCCTCGGTGCGCGGGTTGGTGTAGTGCTGATTGCGAGCGGGCGATGGCAACTCCGTGTTCTTCACGGCGACGGTGCGGCTCTGGGGCGCGGTCTCCAGGCGGTACAGGTAGAACATGTAATCCCCGTACAGGCCCGATGTCCAGCAGCCCGTCGCCTCCTTGCGGGTGGTGTCCTGGGCCTCGCGCAGGGCAATCCAGACGCTGGGTGTCGTCTGCACGTTCTTGCCCAGGTGGGTATTCACGAAGTTGGAGAACCCCGGCACGGCGGCGAATACGCCCAGCACGTCCGAGTGGATGTCCATGAAGTCCAACTTGTGCGACATGGCGGCCAGGAACATCCAGTACGCGCCCGCGGGGCCGGGCATGATGTGCATGCCGCCGGCGGTCTCGCCCGCGCGGGGCAGCAGCGGCCGCCGCAGCCAGATGACCGACTCGCCGGTGCGCTCGGCGTTGCTCTTGTAGGTGAGCGCACCGCTATTGGGATGCCAGATGTTGGTCTTCAGCCCCACGGGCGGGTTGAGCGTTGCGCCGAAGTCCACGTTGTAGGGCAGTCCCGCCAGGTAGATGGGCTTGTTGGGGAACGCCTCGCGGTGCCACTTCTCCGCATTCAGCAGCAGTTGCTCAAATTCGTCCTGGGTTACGTACTTCTGGAGTTCGCCCTCGTAGTTGCACCCTCCCACGTTCTTCGTCGCGACGGCCTCGCCATCAAACCCGATTCCAATGACGACGCCCGCCAATCGCGGGTCGTTGCCGAATTCGCGGCCCAGGTCGTAGATGAGTTTCCGGTACTCCTCCTGCCACTTCGGGTCATCGTACTTGGGGGCCACCATGGGGTTCGCGCAGCCCGCCGGCTGAAGGACATAACTGCCTCCCACGAGTCTCTTCACCCGCTCGGGCGTGAAGTCAATCACCGTCCCGTCCAACTGCGCCCCGTAGAAATACACGTGCAGGATGACCGGCTTGGAAATCTGCTGCCCATCGGGCAGGGTGATCTTCATTTGCGACGCCTTGTCCAAATAGGCGCGCAGGCCGCTGAAATCGCCGTCAATGGCGTCCCACGGCACGATATGCATGGAGCCGAAAGGCCCGTACTCGGGCATGTCGTTCGGGTTCACGTTGCGCCAGTCGTACATCCAGTACACGATGGCAGGCGGCTTGGGCACGTCGCGGGGCGGCGATGCCACCCACACCACGCGGTTGGCCGCCGAACCGTCGTACTTGGCGCCGGCGAACTGGGCCACGTCGCCGCTGAACACGGCGGTGATGGTGTTGTTGCCGTGCTCCGCGCCCGAGGCCTTCAGCGTCGCCTGGGCATAGCCATCGGCATCGGTGGATGCGCTCTGCTGGTCGTAGAATCCGGAGAAGTAGATGGTGCGGCCTGCGGGAAGCGGCTTGCCCTGGGTGTCCAGCAGGCGCACGCGCACGGTAACCGAGTCGCCGCGGGCCACCTCGCTAGGCGCAGACACGATCTCCAGCCGCGTGGGGATGGCGTCGCCCCCGCTGCCCACCATGAACATGCCGGTGGCGCGGCTGCCCGTGTACTGGGCGTCGCCTTGGAAGTAGGCCACGGCCTGATAACTGGAGGCCGTGTTGCGGAAGCCGCCCGCGCCGCAGAAGCCGCTCCGCAGCAGGTCGTTCGCGATGGGCAAATCGTACACGGCCCGGCCCTGGGCGTCGGTGCGGGCGTAGTAGGCGTAGTTCCACTCGTCATTGTACGTGAAGGCGATCTTGCGCCCCGCGAGAGGCTTGCCGTTCAAATCCGTCAGAACGGCCTCCATGCGCAGCGTAGAGGCTCCGATACGCATGGACTCGTTGGGCGAGAGGGTCAGCGTCAGGCGCGATTCCTCGCGGGCCGCATGGGGAACCACCGTCTCGCCCGCCGCAGGCTGTTGCTTCTCGGCGGGAGCCAGCGCTCCCTTCAGCACGAGGAACAGCGCCGCGCCCAGAAGGAGCACGATGGCCGCGATGAGCAGGATGCGCAGCCAGGTGTTTCGCTTGTCGGCTTTGAGGTCAATCCAGCCGTCGTCCTTTCGGCGTGCCATGATAGATCCTCCCCTTTCCGTCAGGCCCTCGGAGTTCGCAGGCCCCGAAGGCTATTGCAGGCACACAACGCGATGCAAGTCTCGTGCCAATCGCCGCGCTTGACAAGCGCGAGGCCAAGGGGAGTGCCGCCGATCCATGCCAAAAACAAAGCCTGGGGATGCCCCAGGCTTCCGCAGTTCTCCATGGAAGCCACCTACCGATAGGGTTTGTCCGTCAGCCCTGTTTCGCAGAGGAGGTCGTCAATGCTGCACACCACCCGCGCCGGGTTCCCGTAGGCCACTGCGCGGGCCGGGATGTCCTTCGTAACCACGCTCCCCGCGCCGATGAGGGCGCACGCGCCGATTTCCACATACGGCAACAGCGTTACATTGCCGCCGATTTGCGCGCCCCGCCGAATCGTGGGGCCTCTCATGCACCGCTTGGATTCGGGACAACCCGGGTGAATGTCGTTGGTGATGATGACGCCCGGCGCTAGAAACACATCATCCTCTATCACCGTGAACTGGGCCACGTACACGCCGGTGTGGATTTTCACGCGATTGCCGATGATGCAGCCGTAGTCCACCACGGAATTGCTCCAGATGGCCACGTGGTCGCCGATACGGTTTTCCTCGCGCACGACGACATTGTGCCCCGTCTGGAAGTCGGCGCCGATGACCGAGCCCTCGTACAGCACCGTGCCCGAGCGGAGCCGCGCGCCCGGGCCGATAACGAGGCGACGGTCGGGGATGTCGCGGCCCGTGGGATACCCGAGGAGCACGCCTTCGTCAATCTCCTGCGGCGGGCCGAGTTGCACCAGGTCCGACAGCACCTTGACGCCTCTCACAGCCGGACGCGCTCCCTCATCCCGCCGTTGAGGAGCGAGCGCGTGGCCGCCTCCAGAATGCGGACGACCTCCAGCCCGTCGCGGCCATCACTTCGCGGGCGCTCGCCCGTGCGAACGCAGTGCAAAAAGTGCTCGCACTCCACCCGCAGCGGCTCCACGTTGGGGATGGCGGGGGTGGTGATGTCGCCGTAGCGATACGACAGGTGGAACTCCTCCAGCGTGTCGCTATAGGGCGGCACGTCCACGCCCTTGTCGTAGATTTTGATCTTCTCGGTCGGCTCCACGTCGTCGTAGACCACCATCTTCTTGCTCCCGACGACGGTGATGCGCCGAATCTTGCACGGGTCCAGCCACGACACGCGAATATCGGCCATGACCTCGTTGGGGAAGTGCAGCGTCAGATAGGCCACATCGTGGATTTTGGGCCGCACGTAGGCCGCACCGCGCGCGCTGACGTTCACCGGCACCATCCCCAGGATGAACAAGAGGATGGACACATCATGGGGAGCCAGGTCCCACACGACGTTGATATCGGACTGGAAAATCCCCAGGTTCACCCGCGTGGCGTTGATGTAGTAAATGCGGCCCAGGTCGCCGTTGGCGATGAGGTTGCGCAGGTACTCCACGGCGGGGTTGTACTCAAAGGTATGCCCCACCATGAGCGAAAGGCCGCGTTGCTCCGCTAGGTTCACCAGGTCCTCCGCCTCCTCGCTGTTGGCCGTGAGGGGCTTCTCCACCAGGACATGCTTGCCCGCCAGGAGCGCCTCCTTCGCCAGGCGATGGTGTGTCGGGATGGGCGTGGCGATGGCCACGGCCTCCACGTCCGAGCGGAGCAGTTCCTTGTAGTCCGTGGTAACGCGCACCGTCGGGTACAGTTCGCGGATGTGGTCCAGCCGGTCCTGGCGCAAGTCGCACACCATCGCCATGTCCGCGCTGGGGATTTCCTGGAAGTTGCGGATGAGTTTGGGCCCCCAGTAGCCCGCGCCCAGAACTCCTACCTTGACTTGTCGCTCCACTAACCTAATCTCCTGAACGATGGGTTTCCGAACGTCGGTGATGGGAAGGCGGCGTGGTTCGGCTGCGACGCGCAGCAGTGGCGCCCCGCCCACGCAGGCCGGCGCGTCCCTGCGGCCTCGCGCCTACGGCCACTCGGCCAGTTTCGCGGTCTTCACGATATAGGTGAAGGGAACGTACAACCGCCACAGACGGGCCGCGCCGAAGTTCACGATCGCCACGCTGCGCGGCGTGAGGGTGATACGCACCTCGTCGGGCGTCGTGGAGAAATAGCCCGGCGGGTTCGTCCGCTCTACAACATACTCGCCCGGCTCCACTTCCGGGAACACGTACCGCCCGTCCGGCCCTGTTGGGTCAGCCTCGTACAGCACGTTGCCCAGTGTGTCCTTGATGCGCACGGACGCGCCCGGTAGCGGCACCTCGTCCAGGTCCAGTACGCCGTCCAGGTTGGCATCGTACCAGACCACGCCCGAGACGCTGGCCGCGTAGCGCGTGGGCGTCGGTGTGGGCGTCTCCGTAGGCGTGAGGGTAGGCGTCGCCGTGGGCGTCTCTGTGGGCGTGAGCGTGGGCGTCGCCGTCGGCGTGGCGGTCGGCGTTGCCGTGGGCGTGAACGTCGGCGTGCCGGTGGGCGTCGGCGTCCCCGTGCGGGTGGGTGTAGCCGTTGGCGTCCGCGTGGGCGTGGCCGTAGGCGTGGCCGTCGGTGTGGCGCACAGGATCATCAGGGTCTCGGCCAGGCCCCAATCGCTTACGCCTTCTCGCGCCGTGGCCCAAACCGTGTTGGTGATAATGGTGTTGGGCCGAATGCTGCTGAAGGTGTGAATCTCCAGGTAGAGCGTCCGCGTATCCAGCGCCGCCAGCGTCCCCACATTCCACTGCACAACGCCCGGCGCCACCTGCACCGCCCCAGGCGTGGAATCACCCGGCAGGAACAGCGTTTGCGCGGGGAGCGTGTCCGTTACCACGACCCCGGTCAGCGTGTAGGCCTGCGTGTTGCGAATCTGGATGGTGTACCGCTGCCGCCAGCCGATGCACAGCGGGTCGTGCCAATCCGACTTGGACACATCCAGCACCAGCGACTGGCTCCAGACCTCGCCGCCATCGGGCAGGTTCAGCGTGCCTACATAGATGTTGCCCCCATCGGAGAGCATGGAATTGGCGGCGGTATTGTGGGCATCGCCAAAGCCCGGGGCGCTGGTCTGCCGCCACTGGCCGCCGTCATAGGCCCAAACGACAGGCCCCTGCGTGAGGGAATTCACCGCCGCGAGGAGCAAATCTCCCAGCGGCTCCACCTCCGAGACGGCGAGCGCGCCATCCATCTGGCGGAGCAGGCGCAGGCCCATGGCATCTAGGAGCCAAATCTGGTGGTCCACGGCGATGACGAGACTGCCCGAATACGAGCACATATCGTGAACCCTGACCCTGCCCGCGAACGCGCCGCCGTCCACCCGCGTGAACGTCGCGCCGTCGTAGGCCCACAGTTGCGCCGCGCCGGCCCCGTCGCCCGTGCCCACGTACAGCAGGCCGTTGTGAACATGGAGCGCGGAGATGACCGTCACAGTTACGGGACTCCCCTGGCCCACGAACCCGCCCGTCATCACCGGCGTCCACACCACGCCGTTGAACCGCCAGAGTTCCGCGCCGTTGACCGCGTCCCATGTCCCGGCGTAGAGATGGCCGCCATACGCGGCCAGGCTGGTAACGTTGGCCGTCGGCGCGCCGAGCGTCCCCGAAAGGCTCCACGCCACGCCGTCGTAGGCCCAGACCTGCGCCTGGTTGGTGGCGACGTACAGGTTGCCGGCGTGCGAGGCCATGGCCCACGGCGTGCTCAGGGTCGGGCCAACGCCCCAGCCGCCGGTCGCGACAGGCGACCACACGCCGCCGGTGTAGCGCCAGATTTCGGCGCCCGTGGCCGCGTTGGCCGCGCCCGCGTACAGCGCCCCGCCATGCATAGTCAGCGACGTTACGTCGGCGTTCTGGACGACGCCGAAGCCATCGGCGTTGATCTGCGCCCACGGCCATTCCTGAGCCAGCGCCGCCGACGTGCACAGCGCGCCCAGCGCCACAACGCCCACAAGTATTGCAATGGCCCGCACGATACGCCTCACCAGCAACCTCCCCATGAACGCCAGAGCAACTCCGCGGGTTTGCGCCCCCAGGGGCGCGGGGCGGATTGTATCACAGGCGAAGGACCCGTGTCAATTCGCATCAGACCCAGATTCGGTTCTAAAGCCTGTTGGTGGCTGTCATTGCGAGGGCGCGGAGCGCCCGAAGCAATCTCCCGGGCGCGGGTTTGCTTCGCTTCGCTCGCAATGACACACGAGGAGAGTGCGCCTACGGTTCACCAACACAAGATGGAACCGAATCCAGGCCCACGCCCAACCGGGGCATCTCCCCACCCCATTATACAGACGCCAGATGAACACAGGATGAAAGAACGCGAGGAGCGCAATGACAGTTTGTTCATGCGTGCCCGCGCACGTGCAACTTGCGCCGCTACATGCCCTTGAACAGCACCGGCAGGCGAACCTTGTGCCGCGTCCCCTCGCAGGTGATGTCCAGCCGGTACGAACTCACGGAGCCCATGTAGCCGTCCACCACGAGGTAATACGTCCCCGGGTCGGCGGAATAACTCACCAGCCAGTTGCCGTAAGCGACGCAGGCGTTGGGGTACGGAGCAGACAGCAGGAAGATGTCCAGGTCGGCCCCCGGCTCCAGCGCCGAAAGCCAGGCGGTGATGCTGGTCTTCGCCGTAACGGTGATGACATAGACCTGCTCGGGGCCATTCTCCACCCAGGCGAGGTTGCACGAGTAGGCGGAGACGTTGCTGGGCCTGCCACGCGTGTCGCCGACCACATAGGAATTGCAGGTAACCGCCACGGCGCCGCCGATGTCCAACACCCGTGTAGCCGTGGGCGTGGGCGTCTTCGTCGCGGTTCCCGTGTTCGTTGGCGTCGGCGTGATGGTCGGCGTGCGCGTGATGGTGGGCGTGCGCGTGGCCGTGGGCGTGGGCGATGGAGACGGCGTGGGGGTGAATATGGACTCATCGGCGAACCGCAAAGTCGCGATGCTCCCCGCGGTTACCGGAACCACCACATTGTTGCTGGACACCGAGCGGTAGCCCGGCGGGTCGGTCTCCGTAACGTAGTAGTACCCGGGCGTCAGGTCGGGGAACCGGAACGTGCCTGTATCGGTCGTAACCTGTGTGCCCACGACCTGCTGGCTCATGTTCTTCACGGTGATGGTAGCGCCCGCCAGCGGCGGCTCGCCCGGGTCGGGCGTGAGGTTGCGGTTCAAGTCGTGCCACACCAGGCCCTGAATCTCGCCGGTTGACGGCGTGGGCGTAACGGTGGGGGTGGGCGTGTCCGTTGGCGTCGGGGTGAACGTGGGCGTAGCCGTCGCCGTTGGCGTCGGCGTGGGGGCGCTCGCCGCGGTCAGGTTGACCTGGGCGGTAACGCCGGAGTGCCACACGCCGGTCTGCTCCGCCTGCAAATCGCCGATGCGGAACACCACGATGTCGCCGTCTTGCCCGCCATCCTTGCCCGGCTCGTTAGGGTCATCGCCCCGCACGTCCAGCAGGCCATACCACGACTCGCCCCCATGGGTGTAGGTTGTGCCCTGCCCGTACTGCACGCCATCAATCCAGGCGGTGATGAGGGTGCCGTCGGGCACGTTGGCGCCGTCCACCATGACGGTGCCATAGAATGTGGACGGCGGAGGCGGCACGGCGCGGGCGGGAGCCGCGAAAACTGCCGCCAATATCCCTATCACGGCAAGAGATGCCAGAATCGCACCCTTTGCAAGCCAGGGTTTCAGCATGTACGCCTTTCCTTCAGAGTTCGGGCTGCAGCCATCGGCACAGTTTGGCCCATTTCGCCCAGATTGTCAACCTCGCGGCCGGTGGGACTCGGCTCCATCTTGTGTTGGTGAAACGCATGGGCACTCTCCCCGTGTGTCGTTGCGAGCGAAGCGAAGCAACCTCACGCCCCAGAGATTGCTTCGGGCGCTCCGCGCCCTCGCAATGACAAATACCAACAGGCTTTGGAACCGAATCGCCGGTGGGACTCGGTTCCATCCCGCGTAGTGGAGCAAATTGCCAATTTGCTCCACACCCTCAGCGCGGCGGCTTCAGCCCCGCGCCGCCCCGCCCCCTCTCCCGAAGGGAGAGGGCTGGGGTGAGGGGGAATCCCTCAGCGCGGCGGCTTTAGCCCCGCGCGGTCATGCGCCCGCCGACCCGCGTCGGGCATTGTGCCATCCAGGCCATAGAGGGGCAGGGCTGACCCCTGCCCCTTTTCACTCACCAAAGGCCCCATCCGCCGAGTGCAAGCGGCGTGCCCGTTACTTCCTCACGTTCTTCATGATGACGGGGAGCACGAGACGCTTGGGCGCACGCGGCGTTGGGGTCGGCGTCCTCGTCGCCATGGGCGACAGGCCGAACGATATCGGTATCGTCCACCCTGCCAGCACGTAAACATCCCACGACGAATCCGTCGTCGCGTAGTACCCGGCGGGGATGACCACGCTGACCCGATACCACCCAGGCGCCAGGTTGGCAAACTCGTACTGCCCCAGCCCGTTCGTGAGCGCATTCTGCAGGGGGATGCCGGCCAGGTCCGAGAGGCGCACCGCGATGTTCGCCAACGGCGGCTCCCCGGCCGTCTGGACGCCGTCGGGCGTAACGTCATCCCAGACCGTGCCGTAGATGCGCCCCGTGCTAGGCGTGGCCGTGGGCGTCTTCGTCGGCGTCGGCGTGATCGTCGGCGTGGGCGTATTCGTCGGCGTATGGGTGAGCGTGGGCGTGGGCGTATTCGTCG
>JBBIHX010000106.1:0-4239 GCA_037446815.1 Caldilineae bacterium
GGCGCTCCGCGCCCTCGCAATGACAAATACCAACAGACTTTGGAACCGAATCAATCTCGCCCCGCGTTTGACATCCGGCGCATTCTGTGTGATAATCACCCTGCCTGCCCGTCGGGCGGGCCCTGGATCGCCATCCTTGGGATGAGGAGGTGATGCCGATGGACAGTAGTAAGCGTACTGGCGCCGTAGCATCACCTCCCGTTGAGGGATAGGGCTACGGCGCAGCAAGGAGCCTCTCCGCGGAGAGGCTCTTTGCGTGTCCACGGCAATTCGCGCCCGACATTGACACAGGCGCCCGTCGGGGTTATAGTGAATCGGGAGCACAGCATGGAACTGGTGCAGCGGGTACGGGACACAATCCGGCGATTCCACATGCTCCCGCCCGGGGTTGCTGTCGTGGGCGTGTCGGGCGGGGCCGATTCCGTCGCGCTCCTGCACATCCTGCTCCAACTCCAGGACGACCTCAACATCCGCCTGCACGCCGCCCATCTCAATCACCGCATTCGCGGCGAGGACGCCGATGCCGACCAGGCGTTCACCGAGCGGCTGGCGCGGGAATGGCAGGTGCCCCTGACCGTAGGCAGCGCGGACGTTCCGGCGCTGGCCCGGGAGCGGCGTCTGGCCCTGGAGGAGGCGGCGCGGCAGGCGCGGTACACGTTCCTGCTGCGCACGGCGCGGGACGTGGGGGCGCGCGCCGTCGCCGTGGCGCACCACGCCGACGACCAAGCCGAGACCGTGCTCATGCACTTCCTGCGCGGGGCCGGACTGGCGGGCATGCGCGGCATCCTGCCCGTCTCGGACCTGACGCGGCTTCGCATGGGCGCGCCCGAGGAACTGCTCCGCGGCGAGCCGGTGCTCCTTGTCCGGCCGCTGTTGGAGGTTACCAAGGCCGACATCCTGGCCTACTGCCACGCCAACGGCCTGGAATTCCGTTTTGACCGCTCCAATCTGGACCAGACCTACTTCCGCAACCGCCTGCGGCACGAGGTGCTCCCGACCCTGGAGACGTACAACCCCAACATCCGCGAGGTCCTGCGCCGGGCCGCCGTGGTGGCCGCGGACGACTACGCGCTGCTGGCGCATGAGTTGCAGAAAGCGTGGGGCAAGGTGCGCATGGCCGAAGGGGACGGTTGGATTGAGTTTGACCTCCGGCGGTGGCGCGGGCTTCACCGCAGTTTGCAGCGCGGCGTGCTCCGCGAAGCCATCCGCAGGCTTCGGCAGGGACTGCGGAACATCAATTGGATTCACGTGGAGAATGCGCTGGACGTGCTCACCCGCACCGACACCGGCGCAGCCACCCTGCCCCAGGGCCTTGTCGCCGTGGCGCGGTACGGCCGGTTCTACGTGGCCGAGGACGGCGCGATGCCTCCGCCCTCGGTGCCCCAACTGGCGGGGGAGCCGATTCCGGTGCCGGTGCCCGGCGCGGTGCATCTGCCCGGCGGCCGCTGGGTCCTGGAGACCGAAATCCTGGACGCCGTGCCAGGCGGGGCGCGGCAGAACGCCGACCCCTGGCAGGCCTGGCTGGATTTGGCGGCGGCTGGCGAGAATCTGGCGCTGCGCCCGCGCCGACCCGGAGATACTTTCGCGCCGCTGGGCATGGGCGGGCGACTGAAGCGGCTCAACGAGTTCATGATCAACGCCAAGATTCCACGCGAGTGGCGGGACAATTGGCCGCTGCTGTGCAACGCCTCGCACATCCTATGGGTGGCCGGGCTGCGGGTGGACGAGCGGGCGGCCATTGGCGCAGACACTCGGCGAGTGCTCTGGGTTCGGCTCACCGAGAAGCGCGCCGCGCACCAGGTTTCGTCGGAGGGGACATGACAGGAAGCGGACACCGAGGCACTGCGACGATTGTCCTGAAACCCGGCAAAGAGAAGCCGGTGCTACAGCGGCACCCGTGGGTATTCTCGGGCGCCATCGCCAGGGTGGAAGGCAATCCCGCCGACGGCGACGTGGTCGTGGTTGCCGATAGCCGGGGGCAGGCCCTCGCGCGCGGCGGCTACAACAGCCGCTCGCAGATTCGCGTCCGCATCTGGACATTGAACCCGGATGAGGTTGTGGATGCCGCGTTCTTCGCCGAGCGGCTACGAGCGTCCGCAGAGCGACGCGAATCCCTGCGCGCAGCCAATCACACCACCGCCTACCGCATCGCCAACGCCGAGTCCGACCTCTTGCCCGGCGTCGTGGTGGATCGCTATGGCGAGTTCCTCGTCGTGCAGTTCTTGACCCTGGCGGCCGAGCGCTGGCGAAACGACATCGTGGACGCGCTGGTGCACTTGTGCCACCCCGCGGGCGTGTACGAGCGCAGCGACGTGGACGTGCGCCGCAAAGAAGGGCTGGGCCTGCGGGCGGGGCCCGTCTGGGGCAGAGAGCCGCCCGACACCGTGGAAATCCTGGAGCACGCTCGCAAGTTCCTGGTGGACATCAAGCGGGGGCAGAAGACGGGCTTCTACCTGGATCAGCGGGAGAATCGGCGGCGCGTTGCCCAGTACGCCGCGGACAGGGACATGCTCAACTGCTTCTGCTACACGGGTGGGTTCAGCGTGTACGCGGGGGCGGCAGGGGCGCTGCGCGTCGTCAACGTGGACACATCCCGCGACGCCCTTGCCCTGGCCAGGCGCAACATGGCGCTGAACGGCCTCGCCATGGCCGACGACGAGTACGTGGAGGGCGACGTGTTCCAGGTGCTCCGCGCCTACCGCGACGCGGGGCGCACGTTTGACATCGTGGTGCTGGACCCGCCCAAGTTCGCCACCTCCCAGACGCAGGTGCAGGCGGCCACGCGAGGGTACAAGGACATCAACCTGCTGGCGATGCAGATTCTGCGGCCCGGGGGGATTCTGGCCACGTTCTCGTGTTCCGGGCTGGTGTCGCCGGACTTGTTCCAGAAGGTCGTCTTCGGCGCGTCGGTGGACGCCGGGCGCGACGTCCAGATTCTGGAGAAACTCACCCAGGCCAGCGACCACCCGATACTCCTGTCATTCCCCGAATCGGAGTATCTCAAAGGGTTCATTTGCAGAGTTCTCTGAAGTCCATTATGATTACCGCGAATCCGCGCGCAAGGAGTAGTACATGTACGAAGATGTATCCGAAGTCCTGCTGACCGAAGAGCAGATTCAGGAGCGAATCCGAGAACTGGCCGAGCAGATTAGCGCCGACTACAAGGGCAAGGATTTGCTCCTCGTCTGCGTGCTCAAAGGGGGAATCCTGTTCCTGACCGACCTGATGCGCCAGTTGGATATTCCCCACGCCATTGACTTCATGGCCATCAGCAGTTACGGGGCGGGCACCGAATCCAGCGGCGTGGTGCGCATTCTCATGGACCTGAACACCAGCATTGAGGGGAAGAACGTCCTGATTGTAGAGGACATCGTGGACACGGGCCACACGCTGGATTACATCCTGCGCAACTTGAGCACGCGCCGCCCCGCAAGCCTGAAGGTATGCGCGCTCCTCAACAAGCCCAGCCGCCGCCAGGTGGACGTCCCCATCCACTACGTGGGGTTTGACATTCCCAACAAGTTTGTCATCGGCTACGGGCTGGATTTCGGGGAGAAGTACCGCAACCTGCCCTTTGTCGGCGTGCTGAAGCCCGAGTTCTACCGATAGCACCAACGGCGCGCCTATCGCCCGCGGGTGTCGCGCACGGGCACGCCGCGCCATACCGCGTCGGCGCCAAGCCTGAGGAGGGGCACGATGACAACCACAAGAGTGGATGCCTTGTTGGCGAAGTTGGAGAAGGGGCACCGCAAGACCCTTGAAATCTTCGCCGCGCTGACCCCGGAGCAATGGGCCTCGGTTGTGTACGACGACCCGCACGTGTGGCGCGTCCGGGAACTGCTGGCCCATTTCGTCTCGTCCGAAGAGGCGCTGCTCAAGGTGGCGCAGGATGTGGCGGGCGGAGGGCCGGGCGCGCCCCCGGACTTTGACTACGATGCCTTCAACGCGCAGGAGCAGGAGCGGCTCAAGGGTCAGTCCCCGCACGAACTGCTGGCGGCGCTGGATCGGGCGCGACAGGCCACGCTGGCCTGGGTGGGCACGCTGGACGACGGCGCGCTGGATCGCGTGGGGCGACACCCCGCCCTGGGCGAAGTTACGCTGGAGACCATGATCACGGCCATCTACGGCCACCAACTGTACCACATGCAGGACCTGCGGGATCGTCTCGCCCCGCAGGTTTGAGACCGTTGCCGGTCCCAGGCGGCGGAACGGGCGGAGCCGCGAGGAATCTCGCACCCC
>JBBIHX010000106.1:4339-6843 GCA_037446815.1 Caldilineae bacterium
GCGGCGTGCGGTTCGTGCGCGTGGGACGGCGCCGAATCCGTTACTTCGGCAGTTTGGCGATGGCGTCGGCCATGCGCTCCAGCGCCTTCTTGATGTTCTCCACCGAATTGGCGTAGGACAGGCGCAGGTAGCCCTCGCCGTAGGCCCCGAAGGAAGTCCCCGACAGGCACGCGACGCCCGCCTCGTTCAGCAGGTAATCGGCCAGCGGCTTGCTCTTCATCCCGGTGCCTTTGATGTTCGGGAAGGCGTAGAAGGCGCCGCTCGGCAGCACGCACGACACGCCGGGAATCTGGTTCAGCCCCTTGACGATGACATCGCGGCGCTCCCGGAACGCGGCCACCATGCGATCCACGTCGTCCTGCGGCCCCTTCAGCGCGGCAATGCCGGCGATCTGCGTCGCCGCGTTGGTGCACGAGTTGGAGTTGGTCATGAGGCGGGTGATGTGCACCGCGAAGTCCTTGGGCATGACGCCGTAGCCCAGCCGCCAGCCCGTCATGGCGTAGGTCTTGGAGAACCCGTTGAGGATGATGGTGCGCTCCTGCATGCCCGGGATGCTGGCGATGCTGTAGAACTCGCCGTCGTACAGGATGCGGTCGTAAATCTCGTCCGAGAGCACCGGAATGTCGCGCTCCATGGCGATCTTGGCGATCTCGTGCAGCGTCTCTTTGTCCAGGATGCCGCCCGTCGGGTTATGCGGCGAGTTGATGATGATGAGCCGGGTCTTGTCGGTAACCAGTTTCCTGAACTCGTCCAGGTCAAAGGCGAAGTTGTACTCCTCGCGCAAGGGGATGGGAACGGGCTTGGCTCCCGTGAAGTTGATCATGGATTCGTAGATGGGGAAGCCTGGGTTGGGATAAATGACCTCATCCCCCGGTTCGGCCAGCGCCAGGATGACGTAGAACATAATGGGCTTGCCGCCAGGCGTTACGACGACGTTCTCCGCTTCCACGGGGATGCCCCGCGTCCGCGACATCTCCTCGGCGATGGCCTGGCGCAGTTCGGGGATGCCCGCCGAGGGGGTGTAGTGGGTGTAGCCCGAACGGAGCGCCTGGCACGCGGCGTCAATGATGTGCTTGGGGGTGTCAAAATCGGGCTCGCCGATTTCCAGGTGGACAACCTCGCGGCCCTGGGCCTCCAGCGCCCTGGCCCTGGCCAAGACTTCAAACGCGGTTTCGGTTCCCAGACGACTCATGCATTTCGCTAGTCTCATTGCGATTCCTCCTATTCGTTTTGTTCGCCGCGCCATTGCGGCTGGGTCGCCTGATACGCACGGCGGATTATAGCACATGCGGCGTTGTCTGACAAAGCCTCACCCGCCGCCCAGATGCGCATAGACGGCCAGCAGTTCACGTGCAGCGCCCTCCCACGTGAACTGCCGCGCCCGCGCCACCCCGGCCTGCCGAAGCGCGGCCCGCAGCGCCGAGTCCTGGAGCACGCGCGCGATGGCGTCGGCGAGGCCATCCTCATCGCGCGGGTCTATGCGCAGGCCCGCGTCGCCTACCACCTCCGGCAGCGACGACACGTCCGACACGATGGCTGGCGTCCCGCAGGCCATCGCCTCCAGCGCGGGCAGGCCGAACCCCTCGTAGAACGACGGCGTAACCAGCACATCCGCCGCGCTGTACAGGGCCGGCAGATCCTCGTCGGGCACGAAGCCGGGAAAGAGCACATCCTCGTGAAGGTTCAGCGCGTCCACCGCGGCGAAGATGGGCTCGTACACCCACCCCTTGCGCCCCACGATGACCAGAGCGTGGGGGAGTCGCGCCTGCTGCCGCGCCCGCGCGAAGGCGCGAATCAGCCCGGGGTAATTCTTGCGCGGCTCCAGGGTGCCCACGGCAAGCACATAGGGCCGCCCGCCGGCATACGTGTCGCGCATGCGCTGCAAAGTCGCCTCGTCTTCCACCGGCGCGAATCGCGCGTCCACGCCGCCGTAGATGACCTGCACGCGGTCGGGCGGCACGCCGAGGAGTTCTATCAAGTCGCGTCGCGTGCTCTCCGAGTCGGCGAGCAGGAAGTCGGCCCGCCGCACCGAGCGCGGAACCACCTGCCCCAGATACCAGCGCAGGCGCGGGTCTGCGCACTCGGGCACGCGGAGGAACGAGAGGTCGTGAATCGTCAGCACCTTCACCGCGCGGGCCACCGGCGGGAGAACGAAGTCCGGCGAGTGGAAGATGTCCAGCCGTCCCAGAAAGGCTTCCACCGGCAGGGGGATTTGCAGCCGATGCCACAGCCGCACCAGGTTGCGTTCCGAGAGCGGCGTCTGGACGAGGCGGTACGCCCGCGTCTTCGGAGGCAGGTGCGCCTCCGCGACGGGCTGGCGGCCCGCCACCAGGAGCCTGTACTCGTTGTCGGCGTCCAGCGTCAGGGCCGCGCGGAACAACTCCCGCGTAAACCGCCCGATGCCCGCGCTCTGCCGCGCCGCCGAAGTGTAGTCAATCCCGATTCGCAAGCCCCACCCCCTGGTCCTGCACGTGCGACGCACCTCCAAGGTGCGTCGCACGTGA
>JBBIHX010000106.1:6943-10111 GCA_037446815.1 Caldilineae bacterium
ACGTGCGACGCACCTCCAAGGTGCGTCGCACGTGACTGTTCGCACCCCACCCCCTGCTCGCCGCAGCGCGTGCGACGCACGGCTACTTGATGCCGCGATAGGTCCAGACGCGGTTCACGCCAAAGTTCCAGAACAGCACCACGATGATGGCGATGGCCTTCGCCACGTTGTACCCCAGCGGCCCAAGAAGCGGGCCGAACATGTATCGGTCCAGGCTCAGGAAGACAACCTGATTGATGGCAAGGCCCGCCACGTTCACCAGCGCGAACTGGGCGAGTTGACTCTTCAGCGGGCGCTGCCGCGACTCCGGAAACGTCCACAGTCGGTTCCACGTGAAGTTGTTGATGACCGCCAGGGTGAACGAGCAAGTATTCGCCCAGAACTTGCTGAACCCGAACACCAGGTGCAGCAGATTCAGCACACCAAAGTCCACCACGGCGCCCGACGTGCCCACGATAGCAAACTTGATGAAGCGAACGAACTCCTTGCGGTTCGTCTGCGCCAGTTCCAGAAGTCTTGTCAAGTTCCACCTCGCACTCACGGTTTGGTCTCCGAAGTCTGCGCCCCCGGCCACCCATCGTGAGCGGCCCAGGCCACACCCAAAGCCATGCCCAGCACCATGCCCACCAGCATGTTCATGCCGTGCACGTACAGATTGTCCACCAGGTTGTGCACGCTCAGGTGCACCAGCATCCCCACCGCGCCGATGCACACCGCGCGGGCCAGGCCCGACGCGCGCGCCACGCCGCGGCCCGCCTGCGCCAGCGCCGCCGCGATGACCGCCAGATACGCCGCCAGCCCCAGCAAGCCTGCCTCGGCGGCGACGTTGATGTAATAGTTGTGGGCGTGGCCCAGCGGGTCGCGCCAGATGCCGATGGCGTAGGCGGGGTACACCGCCTCGTAGTTGCCGAACCCCACGCCGAGCCACGGCCGGTCGCTGAACATGGCCCAGCCCGCCTGCCAGTGGGCCATGCGCTCCACGATGGCCCAGTTGGCGTCGGTAACTTCCACGGTGCGCACGTCAAAGGGGCGGAAGTAGGCTCCCACATCCGCGAACCGCTCCAGCACCGCGGGCGGGAGCAGGTTCGTCGCCGCGCCGGCGCCCACCAGCACGCCGACCGCCGCGAGGCCGATGAGCAAGGCCGCCGCCCACCGTCTGCCGCGCAGCAGGATGACCGTGGCCGTGCTGGCCGCAAGCCCAATCCACGCCCCGCGCGACCAACTCGCCACGATGCCCGCCAGCGCCAGCGCGCCGGCAGCGGCCACGGCAACCCACGTGGCAACGCGCCAGAGGCGCGAGGCAAATGCCCCCCGCCAGGCCGACGGCGCCGACAGCAACAACGCCAGCGCCATGGGGAACAGCAGCCCCAGGTAGCCCGCATACGGGTTCGGCTGCTGGAACGTGCCGTAGGCCCGCATGAACCGCCCCAGGAGCACGAACCCCTCCGGCCCCGCCTGTCGGAAGAACTGGTACAGCCCCAGCAACCCCTCCAGGGCCGCGCCCGCCAGCAGGAACCCTGCCGCGATAAAGATGCGCCGGCCGCGTAGGAGGTTCCCGGCGGCCAGGAAGATGACCAGCAGTTCGGCCCAGCGCAGCAACTCCTTCGCGCTGTGCGCCAGGGACAGCGCACCCAGCGTGCTCACAAGCCCCGCGAACAGGAACAGCATCAGCGCCCAGGTCAGCGGAGCGCGCCACCGAATCGGCTCCCGCAGCGCCAGCGCGCGCAGCACCCACGTCCCGGCCACCAGAATCCCCACCGCCTCGGCGCCGCCGATGGCCAGCGGCCCCACGGCAAACTCGCGCAGCGAGCCGAAGGGGATGGCGAGCGCCAGCAGGTACAGCGCGTAGTGGGGTCGGATCAGCGTGAGAACAACTACGAGCGCCCCCGCGATGGCCGCCATGGCGACGGCAAGGGGCAACAGCGCCACGAGGAGGGCGGTGCCCACCACCAGCCCGGCCAGGGCCATGTCCGAGGCGCGCTCGTGCAGTTTCCACCACAACGCTTTCATGCTTCACCCGGCTTCTTGCGCAGCAGCCCCGTTCCGCAGCACCCAGCGCGATGCTCCTACTCCCTCGCCAGGCGCTTCTTGAACCAGGCGATGGTCTCGCTCAGCCCCTCGCGCAGGCCAACCTTCGGCTCCCATCCTAGCAGCGTCCGCGCCTTGGTGATGTCGGGACGCCGCTGACGCGGGTCTTCCGGGCGGCCCTCGGTGAACACGATGCCCGCCGTGTTGCCGGTCAACTCGTTGATGATGTGCGCGAATTCCAAAATCGTGTGCTCGTCCGGGTTGCCCAGGTTCACCGGGTTCACTTCCCTGCTGAACAGGAGCGCCACGATGCCTTCCACCAGGTCGCTGACGTAGCAGAAACTGCGCGTCTGCTTGCCGTCGCCGTGGACGGTGAGCGGCTCGCCGCGCAGCGCCTGCGAGACTAGGCTGGGCACCACGCGTCCGTCGTTCAGGCGCATGCGCGGGCCGTAGGTGTTGAAGATGCGCACGATGCGCGTGTCCACGTTGTGGTAGCGGTGATATGCCATCGTCATCGCCTCGGCGAAGCGCTTGGACTCGTCGTAGACGCCCCGCAGGCCGATGGGGTTCACGTTGCCCCAGTACTCCTCCGGTTGGGGGTGCACCAGCGGGTCGCCGTACACCTCCGACGTGGACGCCAACAGGAACGTCGCGCCTTTGGCCTTGGCCAGGCCCAGGGCCTTGTGCGTGCCCAGCGCGCCCACCTTCAGCGTCTGGATGGGAAGATTCACGTAGTCCACCGGGCTGGGCAGGGACGCCAGATGCATCACGGCGTCCAGCGGGCCTTCCACGTAGATGTAGTTCGTTACGTCGTGCTGGATGAAGCGGAAGTGCGGATTGCCGATGAGGTGGGCGATGTTGTCCGGATTGCCCGTGATGAGGTTGTCCATGGCAATCACGTCATGTCCGCGGGCGATCAGGTAATCGCACAGGTGCGAGCCAATGAAACCGGCGCCGCCGGTGATGAGAATGCGCATCGTCTGTCTCCCGAAAAACAGATTGCCCGGCTACAGCGCCGGAGCGTGCCCGGTCGGGGGCGCGCGTAGTATACTCAATGCCCGCGAGCGCGTCAAGGCTTGACATTCCGGCCCTCCTGTGGTATGTTCTTCGCAGGTTGCTCTTTGAGCGTATTTCCCCTTC
>JBBIHX010000107.1:0-10101 GCA_037446815.1 Caldilineae bacterium
CCGAGAACGCATCTGGATGACCGCGGGCCGCGCCCCTCTGCGCCCCGTCCTACGGTGCGTAGTCGCGGCAGAGCGATGGCAGATACACGACGTGGGTGCGCGACGGCGTGCCGCCCAACTCCCGCGCCCAGGCCATGCCCCCCGTGGTGCCGGCGAACAACATGCCCCCCGCCGTCGGGCCGAAGGACAGCGAGCGAACCTGCTTGTTCCACATCCCCTCGGGCATGGGCGACCACGACAGCCCCGCATCGCGCGATACGTACACGCCGTCGGAGCACGTTCCTGCGAACAGCGTCTGGTCGCTGAGGAACGTCGGCGACATCTCCAAGGCGCAGACGGTAACGACGTACTCCCCGGGCAGCCCATTGTTGTACGGAGCCCAGGTCTGCCCGCCGTCGGTGGAGCGGAACACGCCGCCCCAACTGCTGCCCACGTACATCGTCTTGTCGGTGTTGAACTGGGGCGAGATGGCCAGCGCGTTCACCCGCAGGCTGACCAACCCACGGTTAGCCGGACTCCACGATCCGCCTGCGTTGGTGGTAACGAACACGCCGTTGTCGTAGGTGGCGGCGAATACGGTGCTGTCGCTGAAGTAGAACGGCGAGATGGCTAGGTCCATGATGCGCGAACTGTCCAATCCGACGTTGGCCGCCCTCCACTGGTTGCCGCCGTCGGTCGTCTTGTAGATGCCGCCGCCATCGGTGCCGGCGTAGAGGGTGCGGTCCACGCCGAAGAAGGGCGAGATGGCCAGCGTGGTTACGCGAAGCGAGGTGAGGCCCGAATTGACACGCCCCCACGTGCGCCCCGCGTCCGTAGACTTGTACACGCCGTTGCCCAGGGACCCGGCGTAGATCACGCGGTCCGACCGAAACTCAGGGGAGAACACCAGCGCGCTTGGCGTTGGCGGCGTGTTCACCAACCTCTCCCACGACACCCCTCGGTCCGTGGATTTGTAGATGCCTCCCAGGCTGGTGCCCGCCAGCACCATGCGGTCCGACGAGAATTCGGGGGACGCCTGGACGAAGTTCGCCGTGCCCAGGCCGGCCAGCAACTGGTTCGCAGGCTGCCACGTGGCCCCCGCGTCGGTGGATACCCAGACGCCGCCCTTGTCCGTGCCGACGTACACGCGGCCGTCGGTGGCGAAGTTGGGCGACAGGGCAACGGCGCGCACCGGCACGAAGGGGATGATGTCCGGGCTGATCTCTGCCCAGGTGCCGCCGCCGTCGGTGGATTTGAACACACCGCCCGCCGAGCCGAGGAACAGCGTCCCATCCACCGCGAAGTTGGGCGAGATGGCCAGGGCCAGCACCTGGCGCCCCGCGGCAGAGAGGCCGTCGCTGCGCTCGTGCCAAGTCGCGCCGCCGTCGGTGGAGCGGAAGACGCCCCTGGTGTACGTGCCGGCGAATAGCGTGCCGTCATCGGCGAAGGCGGGCGAAATGGCCAGCGCGCGGACATCCTCGGTCGACGAAAGCCCCGCGTTGGATGCCGCCCACGAGTCGCCGCCGTCGCGGGAGATGAACACGCCGCCGTTGAACGTGCCCGCAAAAAGCGTCCGGTCGCGGGCGTAGTCGGGCGATGCGATGAGCGCCTGGATGCTGAGGCTGGTCAGCCCAACGCTGGACGGGTTCCAGGCCAGGCCGCCGTTGGTGGATTTGTACACGCCGCCAGCGAAGGTGCCCACGAAGACGGTGCTATCGGCGGCGAAAGTGGGCGTGGGCGCGATGGCTTGTATCCACGTATCGGTGCCCAGGCCCGCGTTGGCGGCGCTCCACGAACGGCCCCCGTTGGCCGAGACAAAGAAGCCACCCTCTCGTCGGGTAACCTCATCCTTGGGCGCTCCGGCGAATACCAGGTGGCTGGTGGCGTAGTTGGGAGGCGCGGCCAGCGCGGTGATAGTGTGGTCGGTGAGGCTCGGGGCCAGCCACGTCGCGCCGCCGTCGGTGGAGCGGAAGACGCCCGACTGCCAGGCGCCCGCCAGGACGATGCCGTCCGATGCGAGGGCGGGCGAAACCCATAGGCTCTGCACCTGCGCGCCGAAGGGCCCTGTGGTCGTCCACACGCCCACGCCCGCCGAGGCTACCGGCCCGGGCGAGCCCGCGCCCAGAAGCGCGACGAGAACCGCTGCTGTACCCAGGAGACGTATCTTCGCCATCCGCAAACCTCCCGCAAGCGATGCGAACGCTGCACCGTAACCGTAGGCCACCGACGCCGTGCCGGATGGGGTCGGTTGTCCCTACCGGCGCATTATAACACAAGACACCAGCGGGTCAAGCATGTATTCCATCGCCGCAGTCGGTTTCATCTTATGTTGGTGAACCGCATGTACACTCTCCTCGTGTGTCAGTGCGAGCGAAGCGACGCAATCTCACGCCTCGGAGATTGCTTCGGGCGCTACGCGCCCTCGCAATGACAAGTACCAACAGACTTTGGAACCGAATCCATCGCCGCGGTTCTTTGCCCTGGACTCGCTCCCCGTGTTATAATCCGCCCGCAGAGCAGGAACGCCTGCCAGGGGGAGAACCGTGACCCGAGAGCGGCAGTATCGCACCGAGGCCATCGTGCTCAAGCGGAGCGACTTCGGCGAGGCCGACCGCGTCCTCACGCTGTACACGCCGGAACGCGGAAAGGTGCGCGTGGTCGCCAAGGGCATCCGCCGCATCACCAGCCGCAAGGCCGGCCATCTGGAGATGTTCGTGCGCTCGCGCATCCTGCTGCACGGGGGCCGCGACCTGGACATCGTCGCCCAGGCCGAGAGCGTGGAGACCTACCGTCCCCTGCGCGAGGACTTGCGCCGCACCGCCTGCGCCTACTTCGTCGCCGAACTGCTGGACGGCTTCACCGGCGAAGAGGAAGGGCAGGCGGCGGTGTACGAACTACTGGTGGAGACCCTGCGGCGACTGAGCACGGCCCGCGACCTGTGGCTGGCGACCCATTACTTTGAGATGCGCCTGCTGGGGTTGCTGGGATACCGGCCAGAACTGTTCTTCTGCGTGCGGTGTCGCGCCCCGCTGAAGCCGGAGGGCAACGTGCTGGATCCGGCGGCGGGGGGCCTGGTGTGCCCGCGGTGCGGCGGCGACGAACTCCACCTGGAGACGGTCTCGCCCCAGGCGTTTGAGGTGCTGCGGTTCTTGCAGACGCGCCCCTACGAGGTGTGCGCGACGCTGCCGCTGAACAATCGGGTTCGCCGCGAGGTGGAGAATCTGCTGGAAAGTTATGACGTGTACCTGATGGAGCGGCGGCTGAAGAGCGCGGCGTTCCTGCGGGACCTGCGCCGACGGTGGCAGACGTTAGACGCGCGGGCGACGGAGTCCGACGCATAGGCCCCTCTGCGAACTCCGCGCCTGATCCGAGGCAAGGGCAGGTCCTGGTTATTGGTGGCAGTAAGGGCGGGGCTGAGACCCGCCCCTACACGGCGTGGCTGTTGCACCGCGGAGACTCCGCGCCTCGGCGGTGAACTACTCAATTCGGGAGTTTGATAATGAGCAAAGCGCTATCGTTTCAAGAAGTCATCATGCGGTTGGAGCGGTTCTGGGCCGACAAGGGATGCCTCATCTGGCAGCCGTACAATGTGCAGGTGGGCGCGGGCACCATGAACCCGGCCACCGTCCTGCGGGTGCTGGGGCCGGAGCCGTGGAACGTGGCCTATGTGGAGCCGTCGGTGCGGCCCGATGATGGCCGCTACGGCGAGAACCCCAACCGCTGGTCCCAGTACTACCAGTACCAGGTCATCCTGAAGCCCGACCCAGGCAATCCGCAGGAACTGTTCCTGGAGAGCCTGGAGGCGCTGGGCATAGACCTGCGCCGCCACGACGTGCGCTTCGTGGAGGACAACTGGCAGCAGCCCGCCCTCGGCGCGTGGGGCCTGGGCTGGGAGGTCTGGCTGGACGGGCTGGAGATCACCCAGTTCACCTACTTCCAGCAGGCGGGCGGGTTCGTGCTGGACCCCGTAGCCGTGGAAATCACCTATGGCCTGGAGCGCATCGTCATGTTCCTCCAGGGCGTCAAGAGTTTCGTGGACATAGATTGGGGCGCGGGACGCACCTACGGCGATGTGCTCCTTCAGCAGGAGATTGAGCATTGCACGTACAACTTTGACCGAGCGTCGGTGCCGCGCCTGCAGGAACTGTTCCGCCTGTACGAGGCCGAGGCCCGCAACGCGCTGGAGGCTCGCCTGGTCATCCCCGCCCACGACTACGTGCTCAAGTGCTCCCACACGTTCAACGTGCTGGACGCGCGCGGCGCCATCGGCGTAACGGAGCGCGCCCACTACTTCGCGCGGATGCGAGACCTGGCCCGCGCCGTCGCCGAGGCCTACGTGGCCCAGCGAGAAGAGATGGGGCATCCGTGGGGTGTGCTGAAGCCCGCGCCGGTTCCGCCGCCCGATGTGCCGGTGCCCGCGCCCCAGCACCCCGAGGACTTCGTGCTGGAAATCGGTGTGGAGGAGTTGCCCGCCGCCGACATCACCAGCGGCATCCAGCAACTGGAGCAGGCGATGGCGAGCATGCTGGCGGAGGCGCGCCTGTCCTACCGCGCCCTGCGGGTCAGCGGCTCGCCGCGGCGGCTTGTGGCCTTTGTGGAGGCCCTGGCGCCGCGCCAGCCCGACCTGGAGCAGGAGATCAAAGGCCCGCCCGCCAAAGCCGCCTTTGACGCCCAGGGCAAGCCCACCCGCGCCGCCGAGGGGTTCGCCCGAAGCCAGGGCGTGGACGTGGCCGCGCTGCAGGTGCGCGACATGGACGGCGGGCGCTACGTCGTCGCCCGCACGGTGAAGCCTGGGCGTTCGGCGGGCGAGGTGCTGGCCGAACGCCTGCCCCAGGTCGTCGCCAGCCTCAAGTTTGAACTGTCCATGCGCTGGAACGCCAGCCAGGTTTACTTCTCGCGGCCCATCCGCTGGTTCGTGGCGCTGCTGGGCGACGCCGTCGTCCCGTTCGTGTATGCCGACGTCCCAAGCGGGCGCGTCAGCCGCGGCCTGCGGTCGGAGAACTCGCCCGCGTTTGAGATTCCGAGCGCGTCGGCCTACTTTGACGCCCTGGCGCGGCAGCACATCGTCGTGGACGTGGCCGAGCGCCGACAGCGCATCGCGGAGCAAATCCGCGCCCTGGCCGCCGAGGTGGACGGGCAAATCCCCGACGATGCTGCGCTCCTGGATGAGGTTACCAACCTGGTGGAGCGGCCAACGGCCCTGCGCGGGGCCTTTGACCCCAAGTACCTGCACCTGCCGCAGGACGTGCTCATCACGGTTATGAAGAAGCACCAGCGCTACTTCCCCGTGCTGGACCGCGAGGGCAAGTTGTTGCCCTATTTCATCGCGGTGCGAAACGGCGACGCCGAGCATCTGGACGTGGTGCGCGAGGGCAACGAGGCCGTGCTCACCGCGCGATATGCCGACGCCGAATTCTTCTTCGCGGAGGACAGGCAGAAACCGCTGGAAGCCTTCCTGCCCGTCCTGGATACGCTGACGTTCCAGGAGAAACTGGGTTCCATGCTGGCCAAGGCGCAGCGGATTGAGGCGCTCACGCGGCGGCTGGCCGAGGCGCTGGGGCTGGACGCGAACGAGCGCGAGACGGCCGCCCGCGCCGCGCACCTGTGCAAGGCCGACCTGGCCACGAAGATGGTGGTGGAATTGACGTCGCTCCAGGGCGTGATGGGACGCGAGTACGCGCTCCTGTCCGGCGAAAGGCCGGAGGTGGCCGCGGCCATCTACGAGCACTACCTGCCGCGCTACGCCGGCGACGCGCTGCCCAAGACCATGCCCGGCGTTGTCATCGGGCTTGCCGACCGCCTGGACTCGCTGGTGGGGCTGTTCGCGGCGGGGCTGGCCCCGAAAGGCTCCGCGGATCCCTATGGCCTGCGACGCGCCGCCCTGGGCATCGTGCAGGTGCTGACCGAGCGGGGCATCTCGCTGGACCTGCGACAGGCTATCGCCTGGGCCGCAGAAAGCCTGCCGATTGCGGCAGACGAGGCAACGCAGGCGAGCGTGCTGGACTTCATCGCGGGGAGGCAGCGTGCGGCCTTGCTGGATGCCGGCTTCCGCTACGATGTGGTGGACGCCGTGCTGGCGGAGCGCGGCCACAACCCGCTCATGGCGGATCGCGCCGTCCGTGCCCTCGCCGCATGGGTGGAGAGGCCCGACTGGCAGGGCGTGCTCAACGCCTACGCCCGCACGCGGCGCATTGTGCGCGGCCTGGCCGAGAGATACCCGCTGCGTCCGGACCTGCTCACCGAGCCGGCCTCGCAAGGACTGTACCAGGCGTACCAGAGGACGCGGGAGCGTGTCCGCCCCGATGGTTCTGTGGACGACCTGATGGCCGCGCTGGTGGATTTGCAGGCCCCCATCAACCGATTCTTTGACGAAATCCTGGTCATGGCCGAGGACCCGGACGTGCGCGCCGCGCGGCTGGGGCTGTGCCAGGCCGTGAGCGCCCTGGCCGACGGCATCGCGGACCTGAGCAAGATAGAGGGGTTCTAGCGGCTTGCGCGGCGGCTTCAGCCCCGCGCGGCGACGCGCCCGCACGTAGCGCGGCGGCTTTAGCCCCGCGCGGGAGGTGCGCATGCACGGGCGAGCGGCCCCCCTGGGACACGCCCGACGCTAAAGCATCGGGTTGAGTGTGCGGGGCCGTGCAGGCTGGGGCTGGCCCCTCAGCGCGGCGGCTTCAGCCCCGCGCGGGAGGTGCGCTTGCCCTGCGGCGCGGGTTACTTCAGGGGACTCGGCGGGTAGTTCACGCGGCGGAAATCCAGCCGCTCCCTGTCGCTGAGGAGCCTGCCCGCGTGGTCGCGCCACGGGATGGTGGCGTCCAGGCCCATCTTGTCGGTGCGCGTCTTCTGGCCCGGCACGTGGCGCGCCGAAGGGTCCAGCGAACTCCCGGGCTCATCGGGCAGGACGACCAAATCCCGCCCCGCCTGGAACCGCGTGGCGATGGCCCATTCCACATCGGCCGGGTTGTGGATGTCCACATCCTCGTCCACGACAACCACATGCTTCAGCGAGCCGTGCCCTCGGAAGGCCGCCTCAATGGCCCGACGGCCATCGTCCTCCTGGCGCTTGCGAATCTGCACCACCGCGTGAAGCCATGAGGTGCCGCCGGGGGTGATGAGCACGTCCAGGCACTCGGCCACTTTGCTCACCTCGGCGAAGATGGTCGGCTCCCGGGGCATTCCCATCAGCACCTTATGCTCGCTCTTCCCCGGCAGCAGGGCGTGGTAGATCGGGTCTCTGCGGTGGGTAATGCACCCGATTTCCACGACGGGCTGTTGGCGGACGATGTCCCACGTCTCGGTCAAGTCTATGAACGGCCCTTCGGCCGCGAACTCGCCGGTGAACCGCCCCTCCAGGACGAACTCCGCCTCGGCGGGGACCTCCAGGTCTATCGTCTTGCACCGCACCATGGGCGTCGGCCGTAGCGCATTGGCGATGCCCAGTTCGTCCACGCCCTTTGGCGGAGACATGGCTGCGGCCAGCAGCACGGCGGGCGATACACCGATGCAGATGGCGACTTCCAGGCGGCCGCCCGTCTTGGCGAGGGCGGTGGCCGTGCCGCGCCCCTCCACCACCCGCGCCGCGAAGCGATTGGGGCCGATTTGCATCAGCCGGTGGAACGACATGTTGCGGCCCAGGTCGGGGTCGCGGATGATGGCGACGCCCGACGTGATGTACGGCCCGCCGTCGCCCTGGATGTGCGTCAGGATGGGGAGGGCGTCCAGATTCACCTCGCGCTCCACCACCTCTTGGCACGGGGCGTGGTCAACAATCTCCGGGGGCGCGGGGTGCTCCAGCGCGTGGGCAAGGGTCGCCAGCAGGTTGCGCCGCTCCACGCCCAGGCTCGCGGCGATCAAGCCTCGGTCGCTGCACACGCCCACGAGGACGGGGATGTCGTAGCCCCTCACGCGGCGGAACAGCACGGGCCGCCCATCCAGGTCGGCGGCGACGGCGGCCAGTTCCAGGTGGCGATCCACCTCCGCATCCACGCGGATGAGCCTGTCGGCCCGTTCCGCCAGCCGAATAAACTCGCGCACGCTCACGGTTCATCCTCCCATGCGGGCACACCCTCCCACCGCCGGTACAAGGTGTGGGGAAGCCCCAGCGCGTCCAGGATTTTGCCCACCACAAAATCCACCATGTCGTCCAGCGTCTGGGGGCCGAAGTAGAAGGCCATGTTCGGCGGCAGGATGACAGCCCCCGCCATCTTGGCCAGGCGCATGTTTTCCAGGGCCGCCAGCGACAGGGGCGTCTCGCGGGGGACCAAGACGAGCCTTCGCCCCATGCGCAGCATGTTGTCGGCGGCGCGGCCAATGAGGTTGGAACTCAAGCCGTGGGCCACCATCGCCAGCGTCTTCATGGAGCAGGGGACGATGACCATCCCATCGGCCAAGAACGACGACGACGCCAGGGGCGCATTCCAGTCCTCCTCGCCGTAACGGTACGTGGCGGCGAGAGGCGCATCGCCCAGTTCGTGGCGCAGGACGGCGCGGGCCGCGTCCGACAGGATGAGGTGGGTCTCGTGTTCGGCCAAGTGCTCCAGCAGTCGGACGGCCAGGATGGCGCCCGACGCGCCGGTAACGGCCACGATGAGGCGCATCTCACGATACCTCCGTGATGATGACCCGCTTGGCGCCGGCGAGCCGCAGGAACATGTCCACGCGCCCGCGCGTTTCGGGGGTAACGAGCGCAATCAGGTTGCCGCCTCTGCCCGCGCCCGAGAGTTTCGCGCCCAGCGCTCCGCCGTCCAGCGCGGCCTGCGCCAGTCGGTCCAGTTCCGGGCACGAGACGCCCATGGCCTGCAACAGCGCGTGATTGCGGTTCATCAAATCGCCCAGCCGGGGCAAATCACCCGTTTCTATGGCGCCCCGACCCTGGTACGCAATCTCGGCGATTTCGTCAAACAGGAATTCGTAGCGGCCGAGGTTCTCCTGGTAGCGACGGCGCACGTCGGCGACGACATCCTTGGTCTCGCTGGCGATGCCTGTATCGGCGATGGCCAGCAGGAACGGCGTGTTCACCCAGAAGATCTCCAGCGTCCGCCCGCGGACGAAGTACACCGGCTTGCCAAAGGCGATGACGGTGTTGTCCACGCCGCTGGGCGTGCCGTGGTACAACTTCTCCGCCTCGTACACCAAATCGGACACGGCTCGGGATGTGAGGTGCTTGCCGAAGTAGCGGGCCAGGGCGCGGACAATGGCGGTGGAGACGGCGGCGCCGCTGCCCAGGCCGCGGGCGATGGGAATGGTGGATTCCACCGAGATGCGGATGTCGGGCTGGGGCGGGATCTCCAGATGGGCCAGGGTCTTCCACACGATGGCGGCCAGGGCATCGTCGGCGCCGGCGGACGACAGCGGGTATCGGAGGTCAAGGTCGCGGGCTTCCAAAATCACGCCCTGTCCGGGCTCGCCCAGACTGACCTCGGCCCGCGCCTGCACCTCAAACACCGGCACGGCGATGGCCGGACGGCCGTACACCACCGCGTGTTCGCCGAATAGGATGACCTTCCCGGGAGCCGTTCCGACGGCCTTTTCTCTGCTGCGCATTCCCTGCCCTCACCATGGGGCAGTATAGCACAGCGCCCGAGCGCGGGCAAGGCGTGCGGCCAGGCTCACGCACGGCGCGCGTTGTCCCTCCATCCCGCTGTTATGCTCAGCCGCGGGCGAAGCATCTCGGTCGGCGCAATGCCTCGCGGCTGGCGCCATTCAGTCTGGGGCGGGGATTGCCGCGGCGTCAACCTCACCCATCCCCACCCAGCCCTCCCCTTCCCTCTCCGCGAGCGGAGAGGGAAGGGGAGGGTATGGGAGGGGTTAGGTGAGGTCAAGAACCCGTCGCTGCTCGTCATTATTTGCAGACCTCAACGGTCTCCAAAGCCCTTGAGGTCTGGTCGCGCCCGCACCAGGGGGCTTGGCCCCGCGCGGCCGCGCTCTATCGCCTGACGGGAGAGGGTTGGGGTGAGGGCATTCACGTGCGACGCACTTTCGGAAGTGCGTCGCACGTTGTCGCCCGCACGCTCGCAACGCCGGATGTCAGCGGGAGAGGGTCTGGGTGAGGGCGTTCACATGCGACGCGCCTCCGAGGTGCACCGCACGTAGCCACCTTCGTGCCCATTCGCGGATGCGGCCCCC
>JBBIHX010000108.1:0-5840 GCA_037446815.1 Caldilineae bacterium
ACGCCCTCACCCCAGCCCTCTCCCAGCGGGCGAGGGAGCGACGCCCTCACCCCCGGCCTTCAGCCTCGGGGAACGACGGGGCGAGGTCAGCCGCAATCCGTGCTATCCGTGGATACAACCCTGGAGATGCTTCGCCTTCGGCTCAGCATGACAGGAGAGCGACAACGTGCGATGCACTTTCGGAGGTGTGTCGCACGTTGCTCCCCGCCCCGAACTCCGTATCAAGGGGTTTTTGAGTCGGTTCCAAACTGTGTTGGTGAACCGTAGGCGTGCTCTCCTCGTGTGTCATTGCGAGCGAAGCGAAGCAATCGCACGCCCCGGAGGTTGCTTCGGGCGCTCCGCGCCCTCGCAATGACAAAACACCAACAGAATTTGGAACCGAGTCGGCTTTTGCAAGGTTTGCGTTTTCGCGCAACATACGCTATAATAGCAACAAGAGCAGTAAATCTCAACGGTAAGGGGAAGCTCGGATGGAGAATCGGCAGCCGGACGTTCATGGACAGGATCAGGAGGTTACCCTAAGCACACCGCCCGTTACCCCGCCTTCTATGGAAGACCTCTTGCAACAGGAACAGTTTGGTCTCAAGTCATTTGCCCGGAATGAGACGGTGGAGGGAACCATCGTCGCCATCACGGACACGGAGATGCTGGTAGACATCGGTGGCAAATCAGAAGCCATCGTGCCTCAGCGCGACCTGGAAGCGCTAGACCCAAAGTTCCGCAGTGGCTTGCAGGTGGGGGATAAGGTGATGGCGGTCGTCGTCCGGCCGCAGACAGCCGAAGGCCACATCGTTATCTCGCTGGCCCGCGCCGAGTTGGAAAAGGACTGGCGTGAGGCCGAGCGCCTTCACAAGACCCAGGAAGTCTTTGACGGCCTCGTTACCGGCTACAACAAGGGCGGGCTCATCGTCCGCATGGGCAAACTGCGCGGATTCGTGCCCGCTTCCCAATTGGCCAACGAGCACCAGCGCAAGGGCGACGACAGCGAGCAGGTTTGGGCCGATCTCACCGGCAAGACCCTGCCGCTCAAGGTGATTGAAATAGACCGCAAGCGCAATCGGCTCATTCTCTCCGAGCGGGCCGCGCTGCGCGAGGTGCGCGAGGGCCAGAAGGAGCGGCTGCTGGACTCGCTCCGAGAAGGAGAGGTGCGCAAGGGCGTCGTTACCAGCGTCTGCGATTTTGGAGCGTTCGTGGACCTGGGTGGAGCCGACGGGCTGATTCACATCTCCGAGTTGGCGTGGGGGCGCATCGCCCATCCCAGCGAGGTCGTGAAAGTCGGACAGGAGGTGGAAGTCTACGTCCTGAGCGTGGATCACGAGCGGAAGCGCATCGGGCTGAGCCTCAAGCGCCTGGAACCGGAGCCGTGGGACCTGGTGGAACAGCGTTACCGGGTCGGGCAATTGGTAGAAGGCGTCATCACGAAACTCACGTCGTTTGGCGCGTTCGCCCGCATTGACGACGCCATTGAGGGGCTGATTCACATCTCCGAACTGTCGGACGACCGCATCACCCATCCAAAGGAGATTGTGAAGGAAGGGGAAACGCACACCCTGCGCATCCTTCGCATTGACTCGCAGAAGCGGCGAATGGGGCTCAGCCTTAAGCGCGTGGCCGATCCCCAGTACGCGGACATTGACTGGCGCGAGGAGTATGCAGCCGGCCTCCAGGACGACTGGGATGAAGACGACGAGTTGGCCGACAACGCCGAGACCATAACGGATGAGCAGGTGGAGGCATGCCTGAAAGAAGCCGACGCCGCCGACGAAGGGAGTATTGCCGAGGCCGACCAGGAGGAAACCGTGTAGGACACGCGTCCACATTCGGTCATACGCTCTGAATCCCGTCAGCGACGGCGGCTGATCAGGTTGATTCTCGGAACAAGAATTCGGTGTTAGAGGAAGTCCTACCCTATGCGTTTGAAATGGCCCTAGTTCAACCGGACCGGCGCAGCGGAAGCAGAGATTTTCAGGGCTGTTTCGCCATAGGGCGGGACAGCCCTGATGTTTTTGGGGACCATAGCAGGGTTTGGGGTACGGAAAGACGAGGCAGTGAGATGGCTACCAAATTTGAGCGACTGTTTTCGGAAGAGGCACGTAGAGCGTTGGCGCAGGCGCACGATGAGGCGCGCCGGCTGAAACATAACTACCTGGGCACGGAGCACCTGCTCCTGGGGTTGATTCGCGAGCAGACGACGGCAGCATTGATTCTGATGCAGATGGGCGTGGACCTGGACGAGATTCGGGCGCTGGTGGAACGAATCGCCGGGCGCGGCGATTACACGGGCACAGGCGCGCCCACCCTCACGCCTCGGACTCAGCGCGTGATTGAACTCGCCATTGACGAGGCCCAACGCATGGGCCGCGCCCAGGCGGGGACCGAACATCTCCTGCTCGGCATCATCCGCGAGGGGCAAGGGGTTGCCATCAGCGTCCTGCGCAAGATGGGCCTGGACCTGGAGCGCGTGCGGCTGCGCGCCACCCAGATGTCGCAGCAGACGGCCATGGCGACGCCCGTCGGCCCGAGGCCAAAGGCCAAAGAGACGCCGCTGATAGACCAGTTGAGCGTGGACCTGACCGCGCTGGCCGCCGAAGGGAAACTGGACCCCGTCATCGGCCGCGAGCGGGAGATAGAGCGCGTCATCCAGATTCTGTCGCGCCGCACCAAGAACAACCCCGCCCTCATCGGCGAGCCGGGCGTCGGCAAGACGGCCATCGTGGAGGGCCTGGCGCAGCGCATTGTCGCGGGCCAGATCCCGCGCCCCCTGCTCAATCGGCGACTCATCCAGTTGGACGTGGGTTCGCTGGTGGCCGGCACCATGTACCGAGGCCAGTTTGAGGAGCGCCTCAAGAAGGTCATTGACGAAATCAAAGGATCCAAGTGCATCCTGTTCATTGACGAACTGCACATGCTCGTTGGCGCAGGCGCGGCCGGCAGCCAGGTGGACGCGGCCAACATCCTCAAGCCCGCCCTCGCCAGGGGCGAACTCCAGTGCATCGGCGCGACGACCAGCGACGAGTACCGCAAATACATAGAGAGCGACGCCGCGCTAGAGCGTCGCTTCCAGCCCGTGCGGGTGGATGAGCCGTCGGTGGAAGAGACCATCGCCATCCTCAAGGGCATCCGCGAGCGCTACGAGGAGCATCACAACGTGGACATAGACGACGGCGCCCTGGAGGCGGCAGCGCGCCTTGGCGCTCGGTACATCTCGGACCGCTACCTGCCCGATAAGGCGATTGACCTGATTGACGAGGCCGCGTCGCGCGTGCGCATGTACAAGTCGCCGGAGGCCATTCGCCCCATAGACGAAGCCCTCCAGGAGACCGAGTCGGGCCAACTGGACCTGGGCTGGCTGAAGCCCCAAAAACGCCCCGTGGTTACCGCCGACGACATCGCAGAGATGGTGGCCATGTGGACGGGCATCCCCGTGGCGCGGCTGGCCGGCGAAGAGTCCGAGCGCCTGCTGCACATGGAGGAGGCGCTCCATCGGCGCATCGTGGGGCAGGACGAGGCCATCTCCACCATCGCCAAGGCGGTGCGGCGCGCCAGGGCCGGGCTGAAAGACCCCAAGCGTCCCATCGGCTCATTCATCTTCCTGGGGCCCACCGGCGTCGGCAAGACGGAATTGGCCAAGGCGCTGGCCGAGTTCATGTTCGGGAGCGAAGACGCGCTGCTACAATTGGACATGTCAGAGTTCATGGAGCGCCACACCGTGTCGCGGCTGGTCGGCGCGCCTCCGGGCTACGTGGGCTACGAAGAGGCCGGGCAGTTGACCGAGGCCATTCGTCGCCGACCCTACAGCGTCGTGCTATTTGACGAAGTGGAAAAGGCGCACCCCGAAGCCTTCAACATGCTCCTGCAAATCATGGAAGACGGCCACCTGTCGGACGCCAAGGGCCACAAGGTGGACTTCCGCAACACCATCGTTATCATGACATCCAACGTCGGCGCCGAACTCCTGAACCGCGAGGCGGCGCTGGGCTTCACGGCGCGGCGCGAGACGGCGAAATCCGAGGAAGAGGCCTACCGGCGGATGCGCGACAAGGTGCTGGATGAACTCAAGCGCACCTTCCGCCCCGAGTTCCTGAACCGCGTGGACGCCGTCATCGTGTTCCGCGCCCTGAACCGCGAGCAGATTCAGCAGATCGTGGACCTGGAACTGGGCAAGGTGTGCGAGCGCCTGAAGGAGCACGCGCTATCGCTCCAGGCCACCGACGCGGCGAAGGAGTTGCTCGCCGAGCGGGGCTACGAACCGCAGTTCGGCGCGCGCCCGCTCCGCCGCGTGATTCAGCAGTTGGTGGAAGACCCCTTGTCGGAGGGCGTCCTCGCGGGACAGTTCCAGCAGGGGGACCATATCCTGGTGGACGTGGAGAACGGCCAGATTACCCTGCGCGCCATTGACCGAGAGACCGAGGTAGCCGCATCCAGCCCGGCGTGAGGGCGCGCAGGCCCCATCGTATAGGGAGCAGAGGGTCTTGCCGAAAGCCAAGACGGTGTACGTGTGCCAGCAGTGCGGGAGCACATCGCCCAAGTGGGTGGGGCGCTGCCCAGATTGCGGCGAGTGGAACACCATGGTGGAGACGGTGGTAGAGCCCGCCCGCGAAGCCGCAAGCCGCGCAGCGCCCGTTCTCCGCGCCAAGCCCCAACCTATGCGCGAAATCCGCTCCGACGGGTTTGACCGCATCCCCGTCTCCATGGGCGAGATGCAGCGCGTGCTGGGCGGCGGCATCGTTCCGGGGTCGGTCGTCCTCATCGGCGGCGACCCGGGCATCGGCAAATCCACGCTCCTGCTCCAGATGTCCGCCGACCAGGCCGCCCAAGGGCGGCGCGTGCTTTACGTGTCCGGCGAAGAGTCCCCCCAGCAGATCAAGATGCGCGCCCAGCGCCTGGGCGTGGACGGCGATGCCCTCTACGTGCTCCCCGAAACCAGCCTCCAGCAGATTCTGGAGCAGATTGAGCAGATGAAGCCCGGCTTCGTCGTCGTGGACTCCGTCCAGGCCATTTATTCGGAGGACTTGGAGTCCTCGGCGGGGAGCGTGAGCCAGGTGCGTGAGTGCGCCGCCGCGCTGCAACGCCTGGCGAAGTCGCTCATCGTCCCCATCTTCCTGGTGGGCCACGTAACCAAGAGCGGCGTCATCGCAGGCCCGCGCGTGCTGGAGCACATTGTGGACACCGTGCTGTACCTGGAAGGCGACCGCTTCCACTCGTACCGACTGCTGCGCGCCGTCAAGAACCGCTTCGGCTCCACCAATGAGGTCGGCGTCTTCAGCATGGAGGAGCAAGGGCTGGCCGAAGTGGCGAACCCGTCCGAGGCGTTCCTGGCCGAGCGGCTGCCCTCGGCGTCGGGGTCGGCCATCGCGGTAACCATGGAGGGCACGCGGCCCATCCTGGTGGAGATTCAGGCGCTGGCCAGCACCACGAGTTTCGGCCTGCCCCGCCGCACGGCCAATGGCGTGGACATCAACCGCCTGCTGTTGCTGGTCGCCGTCCTGTCCAAGCGCGTCGGTATCCGCCTGGGGGATCAGGACGTTTTTGTGAATGTGGTGGGCGGGCTGCGCATCACCGAACCGGCGGCGGATTTGGCCATCGCCCTGGCCATCGCGTCCAGCGTGCGGGACACGCCCGTGGCGGCGGATATGGCCATCATCGGCGAGGTGGGCCTCTCGGGCGAGTTGCGGTCGGTAAGCCAGACCGAGCGGCGGCTGATAGAGGCGGCGCGGTTGGGCTTCCGCCGCTGCCTGATTCCGAAGACCGGCGCGCGGGTGCGGAATGTCCCGTCGGGACTGGAGGTGCTGCAAAGCCGCACCGTGGACGAGGCGCTGGAACTCGCAATGCCGCGATGA
>JBBIHX010000108.1:5940-10078 GCA_037446815.1 Caldilineae bacterium
CCGCGATGACGTTGACTTTTCGCGCAACCTGTGTTATCATTATGTAGATATTCTTTTCGTCGGTTGTTCACATACATAATCGGCGCTGCGTGGCCCGCAGTGGCAAGACATTTTTCTATCATCCCTGGCACTTATTGGTTGTTCGTTTTCCGAAATCGTTTCAGCATCGCCTGCGGCAAGAAGGATCGGACTACGAAGAGTGCACGGGATGTGCGCTCTTCTTTTTTCGCGGCAGGTCGGCCGCAATTCTGTTCGGATAGGAGGTGAGCGAAGTCAATGTTTCGGTAGGGGGCGTCAACCCGCGAATGACAAGGCTTGTAAGGAGAGGGTCATGGCAAGTGAATTCATTGTCCGTATCATTGGCATGATCGTTCTGGGATTAATCGGCTGGGAGGTTGGCGTTTTACTTGGCGGGCGGGTGGATACGCAGTCGGTGCGCTACATCCTGACGCTGTCGCTGGCGGGGGCGGCTCTGGGGCTGCTCATTACCCCCTATCTGGTGCTGCGCCCCATCCGCGCTATCCGCAACTACATCCGCACCGCATCGGCCCAACAGGTGATTTCCGGCATGGCGGGGCTGGTGGTGGGACTCATTGCCTCGGCCCTGCTGGCGTTGCCGCTGTCGTTCCTCCCGTCGCCGTGGGGACGGGCGCTGCCCGCCGCCTTTGCAGTGCTGTTGGGTTATCTGGGCACGTTTATCGGCGTGGTGCGCCACCGAGACTTCTTCGCGCTCATGAGCGGGCGGATGAGCCGAGAGGTCAGCCGCGAGGACAATATCGTGCTTCTGGATACCAGCGTTATTATTGACGGGCGCGTCGCCGACATCAGCCATACCGGCTTCATCAGCGGCACCATGATCGTGCCGCGGTTCGTGCTCAACGAGATTCAGCACATCGCCGACTCGCCCGACCCGCTGCGGCGAGCCCGCGGGCGGCGCGGCCTGGACATGCTGAACCGACTGCAGAAGGAGTCCGTTGTTCCCATTCGCGTCGCCGACCTGGACATTGAGGACGTGCGCGACGTGGACGACAAACTGGTGATGCTGGCCAAGCGACTGAGGGCCCCCATCCTCACCAATGACTACAACTTGAACCGCGTCGCCGAACTCCAGGGCGTGACGGTGCTCAACATCAACGAATTGGCCAACGCGGTGCGCGCCGTCGTCCTGCCGGGCGAGACCCTCAGCGTGAGCATCATTCAGGAGGGCAAGGAACTCGGCCAGGGGGTGGGGTATCTGGACGATGGCACAATGGTGGTGGTGGAAAACGGCCGTCGGCACATCGGCCAGACCATCACGGTGATTGTTACGAAAGTGCTGCAAACGGCCGCCGGCCGCATGATTTTCGCCCAGATTGAGGGGGCGAAGTAGCCGGACGCGCTTGCAGAGGTTCATGGGCCGCTGGGTGCCATCGGCCAGATTTCGCCCCAAAGGCTGGCGCGCATCAGGAAGCGTCTGTCGGACTGGCTGCTTGAGGGCTAACGGATGGCAAGCGGCGCACACGCTGCGTGTACGGAGGCGACCAATGCTTGGATATGACTCGCGGATGCGGAGCGCGTGGAAGTGCATCTGTACGCGGGGAAGGCGCCGATGAGGCCCTTCCCAACCCCAATGCACAGAAACGCTTGTACTTCCCATTCCTGGGTATGGAGGCAAAACCATGGCGCTCCGAGTGTTCAATTCCCTGTCGCGACAACTGGAACTGTTTGAACCCATCCACGAGGGACGGGTGGGAATCTACGTCTGCGGCCCCACGGTGCACAACGACGCGCACCTGGGCCATGGCAAGACCTACGTCAACTTTGACACCGTCGTGCGCTATCTGCGCTATCTGGGGTACAAGGTGCTGCACGTCCAGAACATCACCGACGTGGGCCATCTGCTGGACACGGGCGAAGACCGCATCCTCAAGGGGGCCAAGCGCGAGCGACTCAATCCCTGGGTGCTGGTGGAGTACTACGAGCGGCGCTTCTTCCGGGACATGGACACGCTCAACGTAACCCGCCCCGACATCACGCCCCACGCCACGTGCCACATTCCCGAGCAGATAGAACTGGTCAAGACGCTGATAGAAAAGGGCTACGCCTACGAGGTCAACGGGTCGGTGTACTTCTCGGTGCGCAAGTGGCCGGAGTACGGCAAACTGTCGGGCCGCAAGGTGGACGAACTGATAGAGGGCGCGCGCGTGGAAGTCCTGCCGGAGAAGCGCGACCCCGCCGACTTCGCCCTGTGGAAACGCGCCGAGCCGGAGCACATCATGCAGTGGCCCAGCCCGTGGGGTATGGGTTTCCCCGGCTGGCACATTGAGTGCTCGGCGATGTCCACCAAGTACCTGGGCCAGCCCTTTGACATCCACGGCGGGGGCATGGAAAACAAGTTCCCCCACCACGAATGCGAGATCGCCCAGAGCGAGGCGGCCACGGGCAAGCCCTTCGCCAAGTATTGGCTCCACAATGGGATGCTCATGATTCGCGGCGAGGAGATGCACAAGTCGCTGGGCAACTTCATCACGCTGGAGCAGGCGTTCCAGCAGTATTCGCCCATGACCATCCGCTTCTTCATCCTGGGCAGCCACTACCGAAGCCCGCTGGATGTAACCGACGAGGCGCTGACCGCGGCGGCAAAGGGCGTGGAGCGCCTGTACGGAACCATGCGCCGAGTCCGCGCCCAGATGGACGAGGCCGCGTCGGGGCCGGTGTCCGACGCCGTCGCGGGCCTTGTGGCCGATGCCGAGGCCCGCTTCCGCGAGGCCATGGACGACGACTTCAACACCGCCAACGCCCTGGCCGTCCTGTTTGACCTGAACCGCGAGGTCAACAAGATGGCGCACGAGGGCGCGCCCATCAGCCGCGAATCGTGGCAACAGGTGGATGCGCTGTACGGCCGCCTTGTCGGGGACGTGCTTGGGCTCATTACGCCGGAGACGTACCAGACACAGACGGCCGGCCTGACCGACGACCTGCTGCGGCTGTTGGTGGAGACCCGCGCGGAACTGCGCCAGGCCAAGCAGTGGGCGCTGGCCGACCGCATCCGCGACCGCTTGGGCGCGCTCGGCGTCGCCCTGGAGGACAGGCCCGACGGCACAACCTGGCGCATTCGGCCTCCCGAGGCCGGCGAGGAGTAATGCCCACGGTCGGAGGTGTCGGTGGGGATTCACCGCGGAGAACCAGAATGGATTCTCTGCATTCTCCCTGTCTCTGCGGTGATACTCCTTATCTGCGAGGGGGATTGAATGCCGGGCTTTGAGGTGCTGTACGGACGGAACGCCGTCCTGGAGACCCTGCGGGCCAACCGGCGGCGGTTCTACCGCCTGCTGGTGGCGCAGAACGTGGCGGCCGGCGGCGCGGTGGGCCACATCCTCGCCGAGGCGCGCGCCCGCAACGTCCCCCATGTGGCGGTGGAGCGCGACGCGCTGGACAAACTGGTGGGCAAGGACGCGGGCCACCATCAGGGGGTGGCGCTGGAGACGAGCGGCTACCCCTATGTCCCGTGGCAGCAGGCGCTGCGGGCGTGCCAGCAGGCAGGGGACAAGGCGCTCTTCCTTGTCCTGGATTGCCTGCAAGACCCGCAGAACCTGGGCAGCCTTCTGCGGACGGCAGAAGCGGTCGGCGTGCACGGCGTCGTAATCCCCAAACGCCGCGCGGTGGAGATCACCCCCGCCGTGGTGAACGCTTCGGCGGGCGCGACGGAGCACCTGCGCGTGGACATCGTGAGCAACCTGGCGCAAACGCTGGAGCAGATGAAGCGGGAGAACGTGTGGGCCGTGGGGCTGGAAGCGACGCCCACAGCGCTGCTGTACACCGAGGCCGACCTGAACCGCTCCCTGGCGCTTGTCGTGGGGAGCGAGGGGAGCGGCATCAGCCGCCTTCTGCGCGACCGGTGCGACTTCCTGATTCGCCTGCCGATGCGGGGGAAGGTGGGATCGCTCAATGCTGCCGTGGCGGGGTCGGTGGCGCTCTACGAGATCGCCCGCCAGCGGCAGGGCGGATGACGCGGTTGCCGCGCGGGGCTAAAGCCGCCGTTCCCTCGCCCGCCGGGAGAGGGTCAGGGTGAGGGCCGCGCGGGTGGGACAGGCCTCACCCCCTCAATCCCCCTCTCCGCAAGCGGAGAGGGGGAAGCCGAAGGCGGAGGTGAGGTAGC